>JBEKZJ010000136.1:0-14019 GCA_049509995.1 Occallatibacter sp.
GGTCGTCAGGACGGAGGTGTAGGCAAGCGCCTCATCGGCGGAAATCGCGGCTACCATTTCGGCCACGGTCGATTCGCCCCGGTCCCAGAGGATTTTCATCAGCCGGAGTTCAGCCTGGGTGAGCGTGATGGATCTCTTTGGTGGCATTGAAGATGCAAGTCCATGGGAAGTCGCCCGTCGACCGTCCCTGGTTCATCAGACGTGCAACTAATGATTTAGTTAGCGAGGCTTCGGCTCCTTGCCGCAGACTCTGGTATGCTGCGTCGGTTTGAAGATGCTCCTGTCCTCCGCGTTCTCTCGCTCCGTTCGTCATTGTTTTGCCGTCGCCGTTGCCGTCCCATCGATCCCATCGGTTTTGGCGCAACAAACCACCTCCTCGACGGAATTGAAGTACCAGGCGCCGCCCGAGGTCATGGTCAAGCTGCTAGACGCTCCGCCCACGCCAACCATCAGCCTCTCGCCTGCGCAGGGAAAGGGTCCCCGGCGCATCCTGATCCAGCAATTTTCGTCGCTGCCCACCATCGCCGACCTGGCCGAACCGCATTCGCCGCCTGCATTGTCATGCTCCATGGTCCTATCGTTTATCCGCGCCGCGGGCGCGCATTTCCTAAGTGCCGCACCATCGCCTAAAGCGCTTCAGACAGCCCACGATCTTCATGAATTTAACGCCCCACGGCAGGGTCTGCCTGGGGCGGGACCGTGGGCTTCTGCCTGGTTCTCGAACGTTGTGCGGAGGTCGGGCCGCTGTTATGATGCTGCTGTTCTTGAGGCTCGAATGGAGATTCCGGTCTACGTTGCAGCCGCCGCGCCGGACGACTATGCATGGTGCGCCAGCCTGATGGCTTCCTCCGAGCCCTGGATCACCCTGGGCCGCGATCTCGAAGCATGCCGCGAAGCGCTGACCCGCCCCGGCTCCGAGCTTTTTGTCGCCAGGAGCCGGGAGAATGACCTGCCGGCGGGCTTCATCCTGCTCGCCCCCTACGGTCTGGCGGCGTCGCCTTACATCGCCAGCGTCGCGGTTGCGGCGGAGGTGCGCGGGCAAGGAGTCGGATCCGAACTGCTGCGCTTTGCCGAGCGGCGTTTCGCCGGACGCGGGCACCTTTTTCTGCTGGTGTCGTCGTTCAACCACCACGCCCAACGGCTCTATCGGCGGCATGGCTACGAGTTTGTCGGGAAACTTGAAGATTACTGTGTGCCGGGGCATTCGGAACTTATCTTTCACAAAGGGCTTCCGTGACTCGCCCCGCGAGGCCAAACTCGCCTTCCTCCATGAGCAAGCGCCTCGTGCTGCTGCTGATGGCCGCGGCCTCAGCCGGTTACATCGGCCGCGTCGCCGTTACCATAATGGTCCCAGTGGCGGGGTCCAGCCAGAGCGAGCCGTGATAACCGGGCAAAATGTGAAAGATTGTGGCCCGTGAAACATCGAGACCCGGTTGCAGTCCAAAGCTGCCGGGCATGGTGACGGATCTGGCCTCGACGGGCGCGTGTTGTGCGAGGGAGCCGTTTACCTGGAAGTGCGATGAAGCCCTGGGCACCGAATAATTGAAGACTGCGACCGGGCCCGCCGCAGTCTGCTCGCAGTGGTTCCAGCTCACCTTACCTTTAGCTGTGTCGGTCAGGATCATGGCCAGCATGGGGCCGAACTCGCCCCACGAGGTCAGTCCATTGTGCGCCTGCTCCTGCCGGGCGGCGGAAGCCGCGGCGGGCGACCGGGTCCCCTGGTCGTCGCGGACAGAGATTTCCCGGCTCGGTGTCCCCACAAGGTGCCGTCCCGCGCGGACCGGCCAGGCGTTTTTCGTCAACTCCTGTGGACTGTCGTCGTAACGGTTGGTGGTCCGCGTGGCGAGAAAAATTGGGCAGACCCCCTTGCCCAGCCGGAGACCTCGCAATCCGCCCAGGCAATCCTATGAGTATCAGCCGTTCAATTCAATAATCCCGCGGTGAATGGCGGTGGTGGCAGCCTCGGTGCGGTCGGAGACTTCCAGCTTCTCGATTATGCTGTTCACATGATTGCGAACCGTGTTGCCGCTGATGTCCAGGGCGCTGCCAATCTCCTTGTTTGTGAGCCCCCGGGCAAGCATGTTCAGCACTTCCAGTTCGCGTGTGGTGAGATTCGTGCGCATCATGCGCTCGGCCAGCCGTGCGGCAATGTGGCGAGGGAAGTAGCGCTTGCCCGCGTCAACTGCCCGGATGGCATCGATCATGTCCGATTGCGGCGCGTCTTTAAGGAGATAGCCTTGCGCGCCTGCCTGCACCGCGCGGTAGATGTCTTCGTCCGTCTCATAGCTGGTGAGGATGATCGCGCGGACACTGATCTTGGCTCGCTTGAGGGCATGGAGGGTGTCGATTCCGCTCATGCCGGGCATGCGTAGATCGAGCAGCAGCAGGTCCGCGGGCTTCACGCGAAGCATCTCCAGCGCCTCTTCGCCGCTGGAAGCGGAGCCGGCGACCTCCATGCCGGCCTGTGTGCCAAGCATACTGGTGAGGCCGGCAAGTACAACCGGGTGATCATCCACGATAAGAATGCGAATCGGCGTGTTTCGTAGGTCGGCCATCGATCCAATGCCCCCAAGCATATTTCCACAAGAGCTTCGGCCAGGAGACGAGGGTCACGCGAGGCGGCAATGGAGCCGTTATCCGGATACGCGTGCCCTCGCCCGGCTTGCTTTGAAGTTGAAAGGCCGCGGAGATGCTCTCGGCTCGCCTGCGCATGCCGCGGATACCGAAGCCCAGCAGCCCGCTGCCCTGCATAAAGCCTGTTCCGTTGTCGTCTATCTGCAGACAGACCGCATTTCCGCTGTAAGTGAGCCGAACTTTCAGGATGGTGGGATGTGCATGCCGCACGGCGTTGGCAACAGCTTCCTGACCGATGCGGTAAAGGGTGTCCGCGATCCGCAAGGGTATGGGCCTCTCGTCGCCTTCTCTCTCCGAAACAACCTGAACCGGACCGCCCTCTACCATGCGCCGTGCGCAGTAGTCCAGCGCGGAGAGTATATCTTCCGACTCCAGCGCCTCGGGACGAAGCGTTGCGATGCTGCGCCGCGCCTCCTCGTGGCTGTGGCGGACAAGGTTGCTGGCCAAATCAAGCTGTTGATGCAATGTGGGCATCCCATCCGGCAGTCCGTTGCGAATCGCCTGCAACTGGAATCCAATGCCGGCAAAGCTCTGCGCCAGGGTGTCGTGCATCTCATGGGCCAGTCGCTGGCGCTCCTCCAGTACGCCCTGAAGACGCCAATGCGTTATGCGGTTGTAAACGAAGTTGACTACCAGCGCGAGCAGGAGGGAGGCGATGACAATGGCAATGACGTGTCCTGTACTCCACCATGGCGGACCGGCAAGCACTTCCAGGTCCTCATTGGAACGTAGCAAAAGGACGAAAGGAGTAAGGTTTTTGGTGAACGCGGCATCGACAACACAGACGCCGCGCAGGCGAAGACTGCTGTTCAGTTTGAGCTTGCTGAAAAGATAGTCGCTGCGTCCTGGATTCAGGATGGCGCGAAACGATTGCGGCCCTTCATCGAGATCGAGAATCAGCGTGTTGTCCGGTCCGCGCTCCTTGGCGGCAAGACGCCCGTGTACCTCGATGAAGGTGGCGTCGTATCTGCCTGTGGATGCCTGGGATGCCGTTACCGAGACAGGCGGCACGGGCGTGCGTGCCCAAAGCACCTGAACCTTGGCGTGTTCCAACGTAGAACTGAAGTCGCCGGGATGCACCTCGCCGGTGACCTCAACTTCGTCGCCGACCTTCAGCAGAGGCGCCGTGGGCTGGGGTATGTAGACTCCGCCCGTGGAATCCTGAACGAAGAGCAGCGGTGCGGTCAGGATGACCACGCCCCGGACCGTGGCCGTCGCGGGCATGGCGAAAGAAGTCAGGCGCAGATTCGCGATGATCTGCGTGTTTGCATTGGAGCGGACGGTTGCCTTTTGTTGCTCCTGCCGAGGTTGCAGTCCGAGAGATTCTGAATCCGGGACGGCTGTATCCCTCGCTTCGGAATCTCCCCGACCTTCCCCGCTCTTTAGCGTCTCAACCAGATCCTGATACGTTGCAGGGCGCACCACGACGTTGCGCCAGATGCCGCCGGAAGAGTAGGAGCGGAGACCGACCCGGCCCGAATGGACGCAGTCCGGGTCATTGATGCCGAGGGAAGTTGGAGTCGCTTGCGACGGAGTGGTTACAGCGGCGACAATCTGGCAATCGTAGGCCAGCAATTTCAGGTGGTACCACTGGAACGGACGAATGACGCCGGGCGTAGGGTACTGTTTGACGACCTCCATCCAACCGTGTTCCGCGCGGCCCAGGATCAGTGCGTTATCGAGCGTGCGCACCCCGGCGTAGTAGCCGCTGTAGGCATTCACGCCCTCCTCTTCATTCGACGATCGAATCACCAGACCCGCGTCTCCGCTGATGCCCAGCAAGTTGATATCGGCTTCGATGGAGTAGTTGCGCCAATAGGGCGATCCCGACAGCAGCTTCGCTCCCCGCTCATCCGAGTCGTTGCGCATGACGCCATTCACAAGTTCCCATGTGCCGCCAAATGCCTTCCACTCGTTGGCCCGGCCTTTGGCAAAGGAATCGCGATAGGGCAGACCCCGGTTCGGGCTGTGCAGATAGGCGCGCAACGCAATGAACCCCAGGGCCAGAACAAGGCTCGCAAGCAATCCAGCCAGGATCCGCCGGCGCAGCAAGGACGGGAGTTTCATTGCGCCGGACTCCAGCGCCAGCGGCCAAGTGTCCAATCCTGCGAGAACATCAGGCGGACCTCCGGCGTGTTGATGTTGTCGCGCGTGATGAGCTTCGGATGGAGATGTGCCGTTGCCGGCACGGATTGTCCGAGCAGCCTGGAATGGATGAGCTCGATCGCCTGCTGCCCCATGGATCGAGTATCCCCCTGGATCACGCTATCGAGACTCCTCTTCTGATCGAAAGGAGGCAATCCGGCATCGTCAAAGCCGATGACCTTGACTGAGCGCCTCTCCGGCGTGGTGTCCAACGCAGACAGGGTTCCATCGACCGTGGTCGACATGAGGGCGACAATCACATCGAGATCCGGATTGGCCCTGAGCGCATCCTCGGCCACCTGTTGTTCGTGCGGCACGTTGAACGACCCCATCCGCTCCTCTACGATACGGATACCGGGATAATTCTGAGCGAGAACCTGCTCGAAAGCGCGCGCGCGGATCATGATGCCGGTAATGTCCGGATTGATGCCCAGAAGAGCGACGGTTCCATGGCCGTTCAGCAATCCGGCGACACGCTCCGCGGCAAGCCGGCCGCCCTCTACGTCGTCGTTGAGGATATAGGAGAGATTTCCTCCGGCGGGAATCGGCAATGGGGAACCAATGATGACCGTGGGGATGCCGTGCGCCAGAGCGCGCCGCACCGGCATAATAAGAGACAGGGCCTGATCCGGAGCGAGCACCAATCCCTGATAGTTGTTATCCACGACACGGTCGACCAGCGCAATCTGCGCTTCCACATCATCCTCGCGCGTGGGAGCCTTCCAATAGATGAATATTCCGGCTGGATCGGCCGCGTCCTCCGTCCCGGTATGTGCGGCCTCCCAAAACAAAGTTCCTTCCGTCTGGGGGATGACGGCGATCCTGACCTGCTGATGGGAACCGCAGGCAGCGGCCCAAAAGGCAACTGCGCAGGCCACACAGGCCATATCGAGCCACGACCGGTTTCGCCTTTGAATGCGTCCGTATTGGCAGAGCTTATCCATTGCCGGGCAGGATGAAGTCTACCCCGTGTGCCTCGATCTCGCAACCAGGCTCTCAAGCCTAGTCCATATGTACTATGCGTGCATGGTCATAACATCTCATGCGCGTCTCATCCCAAGTGAGTAGGGTTGATGAGTTCCTGAATGCAGAGGATTTTGCTAAACGTTTTCAGGACGTGGGGATTGAGATCGTTCCGGGCGTCATGCCCGCAGCCATTCCGGAAACCGGGCATCCGGCGCCACTTCGCACACACCAAACTGCTTTTGAGAGGCCAAAATGACGGAATCCACGCGAAGATTCTTCAACATCCTGATGCTGCTGTTGCTCATGTCAACGGCCAGCTGCTACGCGCAATTCAATGGCAACGTGCAGGGAACTGTACAAGATCAAAAGGGAGCCGTTGTTCCCAAGGCAACGGTAACCTTGGTGAACGTCGACACCGCCGTCACACAGACGGCGTTCAGCAACGTCAGTGGCGTGTACCGTTTCGACAGCCTGGCGCCCGGCAACTACACCGTATCGACGACCGTGCAAGGATTCTCGCCGGCCTCGGTATCGTTCAATCTGGCCACCAATCAGACGCGCGATGTTCCGCTGACCCTGACCGTGGAGAAAGTTGCGTCCACAGTCACGGTGACCACCGAGGCTCCGCTGATCGACACCTCGGACAGCCGCTTCGAGCAGACTCTGGACACCACGGCACTGGCGGATCTGCCCCTGCAGGGCCGCAATCCGACCAATGTGATTACCATGGCGCCCGGCGTTACCGGCACGGGAGGGCAAAACTCTCCAGGATCGAGCACATCCACCAACTTCGCTCCTGAAAACTGGGTGAACGCCAGCGCCAGTGGACAAGGCGCAACCGGCAACCAGTACATCGTGGATGGCATGGATGTGACCAGCACCATTCGCCCCGGTGTGTTGAACCTGACGCCCAATGCGGATGTTACGCAGGAAGTAAGCGTTCAAATCAACACCTATTCTGTCGATTATGGCCGCGCGGCCGCGATTCAGACAGCGATGACCACCAAGTCCGGAACCAACCAGTTCCATGGCCTGGCCAGCGAATACTACCAGTATCAAAACCTGGCGGCGCGCGGCGAATTCGGCGTGCCGCAGCCGACCCCGGTGAATCCATATCACGTCAACAATATGTCGTTTGCGCTGGGCGGCCCGGTGATTCCCCACAAGGAATTCTTCTTCTTTGTCGGCTATGAGCCTTACCTGTCGTTGGCGTCCAACGGCACCTCGCTCGATGGGTTCGAGGATCCGGCATTCACCACGTTCGCAGAGTCAGTTGAGCCCAACAGCCCTGAAGTCGCATTGCTGCAAAAATACCCGGTCGCGCGCATGGTGAATACCAAGCTCGCGGCTACGGCCGGCTCGTTGTGGAGCAATACGCTCTCAACCACGGCGGCTCAGCAGGCTTGCGCCAGTGGCGTTGGGAATGTTACTGCCTACGACAACATTTCCGTTCCTTGTTCCACACCGGTCTTCGACACCGGCAATTTCAACAGCTCCAGCTACTACAACGCCGAGCAGTACAACATCCGCATCGACAAGTACTTCAAGAAAGATCGCGTCTACGGCCAGTTTTTCCGCGACACCATCAACAATGGCGGACCGGCTGCCCGTCCGGCGTTTGCCACGACCGACAAGTTCTTTACCTTCTCTTTGCAGGGGAACGAGACGCACACCTTCTCTTCAAGCACGTTGAATGAGGCATCTTTCGGCTACAACCGGATTGAGGGCATCGAGCCCGCGACAGGTCTCTTCGATGTGCCAATCGTCAGCGTGACCGGGCTGGGACAGGGTTTTGGAGACGGCTTTGCCGATGGAGATTACATCCAGCATAGCTATCATTGGCGCGACGTCCTGACCCATATTGTCGGCTCGCACAGCTTCAAGGCCGGCTTTGAGCTATGGCGCAGCAACGATATTGCACTGTTCGCGGGCGCCTATGACCAGCCCAGCTTCCAATTCACCAATATGATCGACCTGATCGCCAACAACCCCTACAGTGAAAGCGGAATTTCCTATAACCCCTTGACCGGCGCGTACGACCCCGGCAACTACGGCTATAAAGAGACGACGTCGGGCGTCTTTGCGGAGGATTCCTGGAAGGTCAGTCGCAAGCTGACGGTCAACTATGGCATCCGTTACGACAATTTTGGCAACCCATACGTGGCGCTTGCCGGAACCGTGCTGGCTAACTTCCATCTCGCGTCGGCATCCACCTTCGCAGACCAGGTTGCGAACGGCATCATGACGCAACAGTCGCATGTGTTCAGCAGCGATATGAACTGGATCTTCAGCCCGCGCTTCGGTGTTGCATATGATCCATTCGGCAGTGGCAAGTGGGTCGCACGCGGCGGCTTCGGACTGTTCCACAACGAATTCACGCTGGGCAACGCCGAGAACGGCTTGAAGGGCAATCCGCCCGGATACATCGTGCCAACCTTCTATAACAACGGGTCGACCGCAGCGCCCATCTTCGGCTACGGAACGCAAAACACGGTCCCGTTCGGCTTCCCGGCGCCGGCGTTTGTTGGAGGGGCGCTCGACGCCAAAGGCGGCATCGCCGGCGCGCAGAACAGCGTGGGTGGAACGGACCCAAGTATGTCTTCCCCCGACGCGCTGGACTGGTCGGCCGGGTTGGAACATCAACTCAAGTCGAACCTGGTGGCCAGCGTAGGCTACCAGGGATCGCACGGGTACAATCTTGTCTCGGCCGGCGGCAACGTCGGCAACACCACGTACGGCGTGGATGTAAACATATTCCCAGGAGACCTGATCCAGCACCCCGCGTTCAACTCGACGACTGGCGTGTGGACGGGAGACGGGATTCAAACCCGTCTCAACACCAGCTTTGGCACCATCAACTATGCGTTCAACGCAGCATACTCAAATTACTATGCGTTCATCGTGGCGTTGAAGGGGAAGTTAGGTGCACATGGCTTCCTGACTACCTCCTACACACGCTCAGCCGCGAAGGACGACTGGAACAACTATCCCGAAGGATACGTGGGAGGCGGCGGGACTTCCTACAACTTCAAACAGTTTTATAGCCCCTCGCCCTGGGACGCTCCGAACCGCTTTTCGCTGGGCTGGAGCTACGATATTCCCGGTTTGAAGAATGGGAACGGCTTCACGCGGAGACTGACCACGGGCTTTCAACTGTCAGCGACGACAATCCTGCAGTCGGGCAACCCGTTCTTCGTGGGCGCCTATAACCCCCTCAGCCTGGTGGACACCGCAGGTGTGACAGTAACGCAGGCCAACTACCAGAGCGAACTGGCAGCGGGACACTTCGCCTTCACTCCCAGCAGCGGCAACTACTCCGCGGACGGCGACAACAACAATGTGCCGAACGTGGTCAGCTACAGCCAGAAGACCAACCGGAAGTCGTATGAGTACACTGGCGTTGTCGACTCGGGCATTATCACCCATGCGCAGTTTGCACAGCCCACGTTTAGCGCTTCCGGCACGGAAGGCAACGAGAAAATGAACCAATTCCGCAACCCCGGCTATGCGGACACGGACCTTACCGTGAAGAAGACCACGGCGATTGCCGAGCATGTCAGCCTGGAGCTACGGCTGGATACGTTCAACCTGTTCAACCGGGTCAACCTGAACGGCGTGAACGCTAACTACAACGATACAAGCGCAGGTTTCGGCACCACCAGCAGCACTCTTTTCCCGCGCTACCTGCAGCTTGCAGCAAGGATTAATTTCTAGCCCTGGAGGAGCGCAAACAGGACGGACCTTGGCGCGACGGGCTTCACGCAAACCGCACGGATTGAGATGATCGACGTGAGGCCCGAGCCTCAATTCGGCTACCGAAGCGGCGCGGAAAGCGTAGCGGGGATTTGTGCCGATATCTTTCAGTGCGGCTCGCACAACAGTTCCCATCCTGAACAACTGCAATTGTTACGAGGGGCGGTCGGAGTTCGGACCTCCGCATCGTCCCTCGAAATGCCCTGCACTCAACTCCAGCCCAGCATTTCCATAAGGATGTTATGCCAGCCACACGTCGAATTGTGCTGAGTCTCGCCTGTCTGTTTGCTTTCTTGCCTGCAAACTCGCTGGCGCAAACCCTGGAGTTGAAAAATGCGGCCGTCTCCGCGGAATTCGGCCCGCAAGGCCTTCTGTCGATCAAGGATGCCGCATCGGGGACCCGAGTCGATCTTGCGCGGGATGCCTGGTCGCTGGCGATCGGCGACACCGTTTTGCGAAGCGGAGAACAGCAACCCTCCATTGCAAAGACCAAGGCCGGTGAAGTCTCTTACGACTACGAAATCTCCGGCTATCGAATCCAGGTAACCTACCGGCTGGGCGCGACCTGGAGTTTCGTCGGCAAGCAGATCAAGGTGTTGCGCGCGCCCAACGCGAACTTCACGGTCCACCGGGTCGTCCCCTGGGATCTGACGGTGCAAAATGCAGTGATTTCCGACTATGTGCCGTCAACCTATGTACCACAATTCGGCGGGACCATCGAGCAGAGCCGGAAGTCTTTGCCAGGGAAGGATTTCGGCGAGTTCCTGCGCCTCGCTGGAAATGAAGGCGCGCTTCTGGCGGTCCAGAATCCCTATCTCGAAGTGCAACGGGATGGGCAATCGGTGACCGTCGCCTATGCGCCGGAGATGGAGTGGCGGCAGGCGTGGGGAGCGTTCGCGAGCGATACGGCATTGATTGGCGCCTATCGTCTGAGCGGGGGCCGCAAGCCGCGCGAGATGGCACTGGAATGGCACCTTCCGCCCACTCAAACACCGGATGACGGGATGGACGAAGCGGAGATAGCAGCCTTCACCGGTTGTGTACGTGCGTTCCTGATTGATCCGCCGGCGGCGTCCATCAGCGTGGAGGTTGGATGGACGCTCAACGATTATCAGATCGATGTCGGTACGGAAGAGGGAAAAGCGGAGTACAAACGCATCATCGATACTGCGTCCGCGCTGGGCATTCAGACGCTTCTTTATGCCCCCGGCAATTCCACCCTTGCAGATCGCGCGCAAAGCGCCGACTCATGGAGTTGGGAGTATGTTCTGTGGCTCAATCTGGGCGAGAAGATTCGCAAGGGTGAGTGGGATCCCGGCAAAGATTCGATTCCGGCAAGTGTCTCGGAGATGGTTTCCTATGCCAAGCAGAAACATGTCGGCCTGCTTGCCTATGTCTACCCATCGGTGCCCTTTGCGGCGAATCCTTCCTGGCTGGTAAAGCGGCCCGCGAAAGATGGCGACCCGTTTACCTATGCCACGCTGGCATCCCGCGAGCTTCAGGACTACCTGATCCGCAATCTGATCGCGTTCCAGAAACGCACAGGGATAGCAGGCTATTCGTTCGACTATACCTGGCTGGATTTGCCGGGCAGCAGCAGCTATGCGCAGTGGTACGGATGGCGGAGAGTCATGGAGACCCTGCGCCGGGCGGCGCCCTCGATCGTCATCGACGGGCGGCAGACCTATCAGATGTTTGGGCCATGGAGCTGGCTGGCCGGCAGCTATCCTCACCCGACCGGCAACGACGAGCAACCGGAGAGTTTCAAACCCTATCCTGATCTGCATTTCGATCGTGTCTCCGCGGATCGTGCGCGGTTCGTCAATTACTGGTATCGAAACTACCAGTTTGCGCCGGAGGAGATCATTCCCGGTTATGCCACCCACCAGACCGAGCGTTCGCGGAATCTTCCCGGGGCAGATGGTCATCGCCAGGGAGTGGAGATGATGTATACCCGCTACCGGCCGCGGGACTGGGACTACCTGGGTTACCGGTACTCCTTCATCTCCTCCATTGCCACCGGGGGTTGGAACAACGTGGTGGATATGATTCCGGCGCGAGATCCTGAGGAGGCCAGGTATTTCTCGGCGGAAGACAAGGCGTGGATTCGCGGCTGGCTTGCCTGGACCGCGAAGAACAAGGAATACTTGCGCCACACGCGCACGATTCTCGAGCAGCCGGCCCTGGGTCATGTGGATGGCACGGCGGCAATTCTGGGAGATCGCGGTTACTTGTTCCTGTTCAACCCCAACTACAAGCAGTTGCCGGCGCAGATTTCTCTCGATGCGACGATTGGTCTGACAAAGGGAGAGAGATTCCTGTTGCGCGAGCTATATCCGCAAGAGGGACGTCTGCTTGGAAAGCCGGGGACGGGTGCGTGGAACCGTGGGGATCAAGTGCAATTGACCCTCGATGGGACCAGCGCTACAGTCCTGGAACTGATTCCTGAAGGGAAACTGGACCAACCCATTCTCTTCAATGCAGCGGCTCTGCACCGCGCCGCACCGCCTGGCGTCGCCCTGAAGGGAGGCGCCCTGTCGGTTGAGCATGCTGCCGGCGAGCCCGGCACGATTAACAAGCTTGGTGTGCTGCTTCCGGCCGGCTCCAAGGTATCGGCCGTGACCGTCAACGGGAATGCCGTGAAGTTCACGCAGTCTGGCGGCTACGTCGAGGCGCAAGTCCGCTTCGAGGGAACCCGGTTTGCCCAGGCTCAGGAGATTGCGGTCGCTCCCAGCGTGAATGGCTCACTGACGGGAACCTTTGTTGTTCCGCAGCGTGTGCTGGATCAGTTGGCCGCTCGCAAGTTGAAGTGGCCCATCCCGTGGACACAAGAGGATTACCAGTCAACCTGGCTGGTGCCGGAGCGGCTCCTGCTCTTTGTGCAGGCAGCGGATGAAAAGGACTCCATCCCAGTAACCGGAACGCTTGATGGCCAACCCCTGAAGTTGCAACCGGCATACAGCTCCAGCCGGGTCGATGCGGCCTCATTTGTTGGTTTCTACGCCGATCTCTCGACAATCGCACCCGAGGTGCGGCATACAATTGAACTGCGCGTTCCGCAAATGGCGCCGGGACAATTGCAGGGAATCTTTTTCGACAACGTAACGCCTCAACTCACCGAGTCACTTGCGCCTTGATGCCACGCAGAGCCATCTTCGCGAACCTCGATGAGATGCGAGATGAGCGGACTGGAGAGCCCGGGCTCTTTCGCCCGGCGACGGGTTTTAATGATGCCAGGGAAAACCCGATATGTGCGCTTTCTGTGCTTCCTCGTTGCCTTAGTGCCCGTCTGTCTTGCGCAAGGTCAGGCCGCGCAAGACGAAGTTGGCCCTATTGCCAACGCGCTGCGCAACCGCGATTTCGCACAAGCGTTGAGTTTAAGTCAAACGGCATTGGCAAGACAGCCTGGCGATTACAGGATCTGGACCTTGCGTGGAATGGCTACGGCAGCAATGGGCAACCTTCCCCAGGCGTTGTCGGCATATCATCATGCGTTGCAACTCGCCCCGGCCTACCTGCCTGCTCTGGAAGGGGCGGCGCAATCCGAGTTTCAGATGGGCCACGATGCGGCAAGACCGCTGCTCCTGAGGGTATTGGCTCAGCGGCCGGACGATCCAACGTCTCATGCAATGCTCGGTGTTCTTGAATACCGGAAGAACAATTGCGCCGGCGCCGTCGATCATTTCCAGAAAGCAGCCGGAGTCATTGCCGGTCAGCCGGGAGCGCTAACCGAATATGGCTCGTGCCTGGCCATTCTCAAGCACGACGAAGATGCAGTCGCCGCCTTCGCTGAAGCACTCTCAGTGGACCCAACAAGACGCGAGGCTCGCTACAATCTCGCACTTGCGCAGTGGAATGCCCACCACGCGGAAGATGCGCTGGCGACCCTCCAGCCGTTAATTGAAACGACGCCGGTTGAACAGGACGCATTGGCCCTTGCCGCCGAAATTCTTGAGTCGAAAGGCGACACGCCCCGCGCCATCGAGCTGCTGCGCAAGGCAATTCTCGCGAACCCCAAAAACGTGGACCCCTATCTGCAGTTTGCCACTCTGTCTTACGATCATGCGTCCCCTCAGGTGGGCATCGATATACTGAATGCCGGCCTCAGTCAGTTGCCGAATCAGCCAAGGCTCTACCTCGTTCGAGGTGTCTTGCTGACTCAACTCGGCGAGTTCACGCGTGCCGCGGAAGATTTCGATACTGCCAGTCGAATTGATCCTCAGCTCTTGTTTCTTGGAGTAGCCGAGGGGCTTGTCAAGTCACAGCAGCACAAGTCGGCTGAGGCGCTGGCCGAGTTTCGTGCTGCCGTCAAGGCCCATCCCAACGAAGCGTATGCTCAATATCTGCTTGCCGAGGAATTGCTTGAAGAAGGAAGGCCGGAGGGGAGTCCCGAGTATAAGGAGGAAGTGGAGGCCGCCAATCGTGCGGTGAAACTCGACCCGGGCCTGGTTGCGGCTCACGATCTGCTCAGCACAATTTACCTCGAAAATGGGCATACGGATCTGGCCATCGAACATGGCC
>JBEKZJ010000137.1:0-13991 GCA_049509995.1 Occallatibacter sp.
GTGCGATGTGGCGGGGGCTGGAAACGGATTCACGGTTTGGCTACTGAGGCACTCCCAGAGGAAACGGGGAGCAACGGCTAGGCTAGACCTTCGGAACACCGCGCCAGTCCTCGACCCGACCGCGATCCATGGCCGATTGCCCGCTTCCGGCGGCTCTTTGGGGATCGTCGGCTCGAACTGCCAGCAGTTTCAACTTATTGCGCTGGCATTCCGGCCACAGCCTCTGCATGGTTTGCAGTTGCTTTTGGCTTTGCTGGCAATCGGACTGCCAGAAGACGAGCACCAGAGGCTGGCCCTCGTAATCCGTCAGGCGCTGCATCTTGCCTTGCTGATCCGGATGAATGAAGTCGGGCGCGAGAATGGGATCGACCAACCAAGTTTCAGATGCATTTGGAAGAATCTCATTTTCCTGCGGATGGGGGGATGCTGGAACCCTCGGCGAGGGAACGAATGGCAACGCCTTGAAGGTGGTCGAGCCCTCCTCAATTTCGATCCGATTCCCGGGCGGAAGGTTGTCAAACACCTGCTCGGCGCCACTCGGCCAGTGTATGAGGGCACGCAGCAGAGTCCGCACAGCTCCCAACCCGAAATACACGTCTTTAGTGTGTTGCATAAGAAAGCCTGAGCCAGCGCTCACGGCTTTTCGTTAACGACCGATAGGCGTCTCCAGCTCAATCACAGCGCCAATCGCGTCGCGATTGCTCTTTGTGCCTTTAAGTGAGAAACCGATCGCGAGACCGATGGGGCTCAGCTGATTTTGGAGTACCCTGATCTGTGGGGCGGTCCGGTTCTTCAGAATGACCTCCAGCCGTCCGTCGTGGTTCAGGTCGGCAAGGGCAAACGCGCGGCTATTGTCCAGAAAGTCCAATCCCAGAACTCCGGTTGCTTCGCTAAAGCTCCCATTTCGATTGTTGATGTAGAAGTTGTTGCGTTGATAACCGCTCCAGGAATGATCCGAGCGGATGAATTCATTGATAGCGCTCCAGGCGTCTTCGTAACCCTCCGATTTCCCTTTGTTTGCAAAGGAGCGCGATACTACCTGACGCCAGAAGAAACTTGACAGATTATCCTTCTTCGGGCCGGAGATAAACCCGTTGGCTACATACAAGTCGGGGTAGCCATCATGGTCGAAGTCCCAGAAGTCGCTGCCCCAATTCCAACCGCCAAAGCCTGTGCCCGACTCATCCGTAACATCGCGGAATACCCCTCTGCCTCCCTCATTATGAAGCAGAGTATTACCCATGGCATCCTGCCGGTAGACGCGGCGCACATCTTCAGGAGCAGACGGCAAGAACTGATCCTGTGTCATGACCCGCATTCCGGCCGGCTCCCACATATTCACGACATACAAGTCGTCGAAGCCGTCGTTGTCGTAGTCGAGCCACGTCATGCTCATGCCTTCGCCTGGGTCTTCGATACCGGCTTCAACGCTCACATCGGTGAAGGTTCCATCGCCGTTGTTTCTGTAGAGGACTTTGCGGCCAAAGTCGTTCACGACATAAAGGTCGGGCCAGCCATCGTTGTTATAGTCATTCCAGCTGCAATCAAAACTGAAACGGTTGTTACTCCGATCGATGCCCGAGGACACCGTCACATCCTCGAAGGTGTAGTCGCCGCGATTCTTCAGGAGGAAGCTGGGCGGCCCGTTTTGGGCGTCATAGTAGGGGCTCGGGTACTGGTATTCGCTCAGGCCTTGGTAGAAGCTGTACAGGCAGAAGTAGACATCACGCAGACCGTCGCGATTATAGTCGGCTACGGCAATTCCGGTAAAAGTCCCCCTGGGCGGCCTGGAAAAATGGAATGCATCCGGCTTCAGTTCAAAGGTGCCGTCGCCGCGATTGATATATAGCAATGGGCCGCTTGTGCGCACCACGATCAGATCTTGATGCCCGTTGTTGTTCAGGTCCGCAAAGATGGCACTGGACGTTCCGTCGAGAATCCCGACACCAGCTTTCTCAGTCACGTCCTCGAAAGTGCCGTTACCGCGATTGGGATAAAGGCGGTTCGGAAGCCCGGCCGGCTGACACACATATAGGTCGTCAAAGCCGTCGCCGTCGAAATCGCCTGCGGCCATGCCATTGTTTCCGTATATATCGATACCACAGGCTCCATCAAGCACAGTTCGCCAGTGGTCGACGCCGCGTTGCATTTGCCGCTCATAGGAGATGGTTCCCGTCATGCAAGAGGCTGTAATATCCACGAACCCAGGGCCGGTCATCCTGCTGCGCAATTCTCCTGCCGCCGACCAGTTCAGGATGAGCCACTGCCCATCGGAATTCTTCTGCCAGATCAAATTCCAGGCGCCGGTCCGTTCTTCGCGGCGATTGTTATCCAGTGTGCCCAGGAGGTCATAGTGGATATCTGTGCTGAGCCGGAGCGGAGCAGTGGCGATGACTTCAATGCCGTAAATCTGAAGCTCCGCAACTTCAATTTTCCTGATGGGCGCAAGATATGCGCTCAGAGTTTCAGCGAAAACCGCGCTGCTGAAAGCTTTTGAATGCGGAAAGGCTGCTTTTTCGGATTCAATTGGCGGCTGAGCGCGCAGTGTTGTTAGAGTCGCTTCTCCCAGGGCCGCAGCGTCGAGTGTTGCCGGCAGGAGCCGTTTGATTGCATGCAGATCTCGCGGGGAAGAGCACAACGATTCGCGCCAGCTCTCCAATAGCACTTCAAGTTCTGCTGCATATTGTTCAGTGACGAACGCAACCCGGCCGGGCTGAACCTAATCCAGGAAGCTATCGATGAATGGTGCGTACCCGTGGCCGGTGTGGAGAAGGCAGGGTGAGGAAGACGATTCGGGGGCAGCCCAAAGAGGCAGCCCCTGAGATCGTGCGAGCAAGAACGTTCCCGAAATGCCCGCTGTCTGGATGAATCTTCGACGAGAAAAGCACATGTTCGTTTCGCTCTCCATTCGCTTAGGTTCTCTGCCGAGACCGTGCCATCCGTCCTTCACACTGCTATAAAGCAGTATTGGAGCCATACTCAATTCTAACCGTCAGGGTTTGCGTGGGACTGGGCGGTATTTGGCAGCGGTTGTCGTTCTATACCTTGCCCCTCCCAACATTGAGAGCCCCAAAATACCACTGCTCCAGTGGTCAGGCAGATATGATTGCCGCTCTGGCATCGGTGCTTTCCCGGTGTATACCCGGTCCGTAGTAATGAATGCCGGGCGTCTCGGATGTGATGCCGCAGCGGTCCAACTCGTTGGCAAAAAGGAAGAGCATGATAACGTACGATATCGCAAATGCCGGCAGAAGAATCAAAACAATACCCAGGAAAACGGAGACCATGCAAGAAAAAGCACAGAATTTGAGCATGAGCTGTGTGGACACCGTTTGGAGTCTGCGGTCTTTCTTTATGGATTTGCACCGGAAGCTTCACGAACCGCGATGGCGGCGTTTGCGTCACGTTTCTTAATCAGAGCTTTGGCTCCCGCCTCAGCCTTCTGCGCCTGGGCTAGATTGCCTGTTTTTCTGTATAGGCGCGAGAGTTGGTAATGAATGCTGCCGTCCTCATCGCCGGGGAGCGCCAGTTCAAATTGCCGGATAGCTTCTTCTGTCTTACCCTCTTCCGAGTCCGCGCGGCCCAGCAGCAGATGCACGCGAGGCTGAAGTTCAGGCGGAGCGTCAAGACACTTAGCAAGGTAGGCCTTTGCCTGGTCGTACTGGTTTCTCGCCGCCAGAATCTCGGCCATGAGCAGATTGAGTTGCGGATCGAGCGGACGGTCGGCAAGGGCGATTTGGTCCATCGAGGCAGCTTCATCCAGCCTCCCTCCGGAGAGATCGGCCACGGCCGCACCCATTAGCGCCGCGGGATCGTGAGCATCGATGGCCAGCGCCTTCTTGTATTCGCTCAGCGCGCTATCCATCTGCCGCTGATACCGGTAGAGGTCGCCAACCATCACATAGTTCGTGGCGGACTGAGGAGCCAGATCCTCGAACCGGGAGAGCGCCGCAACGGCCATCCGTTCGTTGGCCTTGACCGACCAGTAGAGGGCCTCAGCGCTTTGGGGAGACTGCCGCAGCGCCTGCCCTGCCTGGGCAACGCTTTGCTCGTAGTTACCCTCCCAGTAAGCGCAGGCCGCGCCATGAAGGAGCCCCGCCGCGCCTGAGGCCGATTCGGGATGCGGCTGGCGCTGGCGCTGGCGATCCGCTGGCGCGCATGGCGGCAAAGCTGCCTTGCCTTGCTCGGATTTGAACTGTGCGCTCAGCCGCTGCAACGCCTCCTGTGAGTTGGGCGGCAGCGGAAACAGATCGGGGTGAGATTGCATCCATTCCAGGGTGCGGGCCAGGGTAGCCTTCTGTGCGGGCGAGGCCGCGGCAAGGAACGCCTTGTAGGTGTCCGCAGCTTCGAAAGGCCTGCCTTGTACAAAGAGTTCATCAGCATAGAGAGATCGCGCCCAGATGGATTGTGCCTGCGTAGCCGCCAACTCGCGGCCATCGATGGTAATGACTTCGAGGGAGGCGGCGTCCAGGCCGAGCCAGGCTCCGGTGTTTTCCGGGGCGATCCGTGCCGCATCCGCGTAGAAGGACGCCGCCTTCCGCTGCCGGTTCAAATCCGCATTGGCTTTGCCAAGCGCGAGAAGTACTTCGGGATCGTTTGGCCGCAGAACATGTGCATGGTCGAGATAGGGCAGCGCCTGTGCCGGCTTGCCTGTCTGTATGTAGGTCTTGCCGAGAAAAAGCAGGAAAGCGAAAAGGCCGGGATTGAGTTGCAGGGCGTGTTTCAGGCTTGCCGCGGATGCATCGAACTGGTCGGCAAGGTACTCCACGATTCCGCGATTAGCCCAAAGCTCGGGAGAGGCCGGAGCGAGAGTGGTTGCGCGGCTATAGAATTTCGCCGCGCCTGCATAGTTCCCCGTAGATTGCGCGGCGCGCGCACTCTCCAGCAGTTTATCGAGATCCTGCGCCTGCCCATGAAATGGGCAGGCTGCAAGAGTTGCGAAAAACAGCATAAGAAGCACAGCGCGCCGAACGGGTGATTGCATCAGTTCACCGATTTACCAAAGGAGCTTAAGCCCGCCCTGAATCTGGCGGTTATCCGCGGCGTTTGTGATCTGTCCTTCTGACGAACCTTGGACGTTCGTATTCGGCGCATACAAGTTGATGTGGTTGAATGCGTTGAAGAAGTCGCCCTAGCCTGCAACTTCAGCTTCTCGGAGGGCAGACCCCATAGCTTTTGAATCGACGCATCGAAATTGACGTATCCAGGAGCGAGAAGATCCGACTGGTATCGGCTGGCGGTGCCATAGGTCCACTCTTTGGAAGGAGCGAATGCTGCGGTGTTGAACCAGTGTTGGTAGCTTCTACCGGAGCTGAGTTTGGGACTGCCAACCTCATCGGCGAATGCATTTCCCTGGAAGGGATCCACGATCCCGTTATTCCACATGTGCAACGGGAAGCCGGACTTGGCGCTTACGATGCCAGTAAGCTGCCATCCACCGATGATTGCATCCGTTGCCCCGTTGACATGATTGGCAAACTTGCCCTTCTTTCCGAATGGTAGTTCGTAGAAGTAGTTCACCACCAGACTGTGCTTGATGTTGCTACCGTCGACGGACTTGTCCATCTTCAAGTTGTAGGGGTTTCTGTAGCTACTGCCGTCATTGCCCACATACGCCCAATCAGCGGTTCCACCTGTATCATCGAGGAACTTCGAAAAGGTCTACGAGACCAGCGTGTTGAGTCCGCTATGGTAGCGATGGTTAAAGTCCGCCTGCAGCGCATTGTAGTACGAGTCGCCCGCGGGCGCTTCGCCTTCACTCACGCCACAATACTCCGAGTAGGGCTGCAGCGATCTGCCCAGAGGTATGGTCGTCGCAGTGAGATCGTAACCACCACATCCGTTTGAGGTGATCAGGCCATAGTACGGATTCGCGACATACTGCGAAGAAAGGGTATTCCCCGGCACGACGAGTGATGGATTCACACTGCTGCGAGAAACACCGTCGGTCAACATATGAGTTTTACGGTTGCCGACATAGCTGGCCGTGAGCACGTCGTTTGGCGTAAATGCATACTGAACGCCCAGAGAGTACTCCTGGAGTTCAGGTGAGGCCCGAACGTATGGAACGCCCGTACTGGCGCCATATCCAACGTCTGTCAGAGGCCCCTTGGCGTTCCCCGTGGGCGTGATCAATCCGTTTGGAAAGGGATTGCTCAGACTCGAACCCATTGTGAGGCCATTGTTCGAGATGCCGGTAATCGGGGTGCCCTGGCTGTAGCCGGGACTGGCCATCGTCCCGGTGAACTGCGATGGCGGATAGAAGATGCCATAACCGCCGCGGACGACGATCCTGTGCGAAATCTGTTCGGTAAAGCCTATGCGAGGCGCAAAATTTCTGAAGTTTGTAGCGTTCTGATGGCGAGAGTTATTGCCGCCGACATAGACCTCCTCGCCAATAGCTCCGCCGATTGGATTTTGGGCGTCATAGTCGAAGTACGCCAAGCGATTGTGCCGCTCGGTCCAGGGGGTCTGGAACTCCCAGCGCATTCCCAGGTTAACAGTCAGGGTTCTGGTGAGCTTAACGTCGTCCTGGATGTAGAAGCCAGTGTACTTCTCCTCGGGCGCGGTGCCGAGATTGTTGGAGGTGGCGCTCCCGTTGCTGGCCGGAACGCCCATCAACATCGCCGCCAAGGCCGAACCGGTATTGGGAAGGGTAGCGCCACTCACGTTGAGAAGGTCGGCCGTGTCGCCGGCGTTGAAGTTGAATGTCGTATCGGACGGGTTGAATCCATTGTTGTTTTGCAGGACCACGTAGATAAACCCCATCGAGAGAGCGTTCTTCTTGAGCGCCTTGGTCAGATCGGCTGCCACACTGCCCACATTTGTGGCCGGCAAACATTCGCAACCTTGAACCGGGCCAAGGGAGCTGAAGTCAGTGCTGACTATAGGAAACAGCGACGAGTTCTTGGTGAGGAATCCCGGCAAACCGATCGCGCTGAAATCGAAGGGATACCCCTGGTCGACACCGTCCTGATGCCAACGCTGGAATCCGGCATTGGCGCTGACTGCTGTGGTCGCATTGAAGACGTGGCTGAAACCGGCGGCCACGCTGAACCGGTTGTTGGGACGGACATTGCCTGGACCGCCAGGATCGTCGCCGCCGTAGCCGGCGTCGTAATACGCGGGCGAGTTGGTCTTCTGCTCGTACTTATATGCCCACCGGAAATACATTCGGGAGGCATCGCTGAGGTTGTGGTCGACGCGAATGATGTATTCGTTCGCAGTGGTCGGCGCGGATGCGGCGGCAATGTAGTTGTTCACATACCCGGACGCGGTCGGCTTCGGATAGTACGTCATGAGCGCGACGCCTACGGGATTGAGCAGATTAGCGGCGGCAAGATTGTTATTGGGGACCGGGAAGCGATAGTTGCAAGTGGGCGGTGTGTACATCTGGCCTGAACTATTCGGAACCTGGGGGCAGTTGGCCGCCTGTGGCGCCGCCACGCCAGTGATGGGATTCGTGTAGCTTTGTCCAGTGTTCAGGACGAGGGCTGTGCTTGGATCGTAGATCTGGTGGTATAAAACTGGATACCCCAAAGCATCCGTACCCAAATTGGTATTCGTTATGCCCGAGGCCGCTGTTGGAACATACCACTCGGAGAAATCTCCGGTATGCTTCTTCGCGGTTGGAACGGAAAAGGTGCCATTGTCCGGAGTGCTCTGACGCAGCCCCTCATAGACGCCAAAGATAAAAGTCTTGTTGCGCTGCTTGTAGATTCCGGGAATGTAGAGCGGTCCGCCCGCGCTGGCTCCGAACTGATTGCGGCGGAAAGGAGTTTTTGCTAAACCGCTGAGGTTGTTTGCCCATTTGTTCGCATCGACCTTCTCGTTCGTGATGAACTCGAACATATCACCGTGGAAGTCGTGCGAACCCGACTTGGTTTCGACCCAAAAGACGTTGCCCGTGCTGAATCCACTCTGCTTGGAAATGTCCTGCGGAACTCTTCCTGCCGGACCCCGACTTCGTGAAATACTACTCACAGTTCTTTGCACTTC
This sequence comes from Occallatibacter sp., assembly GCA_049509995.1. Classification (GTDB taxonomy): domain Bacteria; phylum Acidobacteriota; class Terriglobia; order Terriglobales; family Acidobacteriaceae; genus Telmatobacter. Next base: position 7,999 of record JBEKZJ010000137.1, read on the forward strand.
GAAGTTGAAAACCGGCGTGGGCGAAATGCAGAGATGACAGTTCTGAGTCTTCCGCGAGGTTCTTATGTTGAGAAAGCTCCTTCTGCCGCCGATCTTTCTGTTGCTGGCCACTCCCATATTTGCTCAGTCCTTGCCGGTTTGTGATGTTCGCGCTTTTGGGGCAAAGGGTGATGGCGTCACCCTGGAACCGAGCGCCGTTTCTCTCGCAATCGCTGCCTGTGCAAAGCAGGGTGGGGGCACAGTCTACTTTGGGCCGGGCCGCTACGTCATCGGCACGGTTCAGCTTTACAGTCACATTCATCTGTACCTGGAGAGCGGCGCCGCGTTGGTGGGGAGCCACGACATTCACGATTACCTTCCCAGCCCGCCTTTCGGATTTGCCCGTAACTATGGGGTCGATATCACCGGGGAAGGCTCAGTTCTGGGTATGCTCATCGCCAAGAATGCGCAGGACGTCTCGATCGAAGGAGAAGGTGAAGTCGACGGCCAAGGCGACACCTTCATGACGGCGCAAACACCGCACGGTGGCAATGATTACGGGGAGCAGTACGTGCGCAATCCCGAGAAGTTTCGCGCCGCCATGAGCTCAGTCGATTACGGTCCGGTGGAGCCCAACGGCCGGCCCGGCACCATGATTGTCTTCTTTCATTGCTCGAATGTGCGCTTGCATGGCATTACGCTTCGTTCGGCACCGAACTGGACGCTGCACCTTCAGGATGTCGAAGGCGCGGCGATCTCCGATATACAGATTCTCAACAACCCCAAGGTCCCCAACAACGACGGCATCGACTGCATGCAGTGCCGGCACGTGCGAATTTGCAACTGCAGTATCGATACGGGCGATGATGGCTTCGCGATCGTTGGCAGCCAGCATGTGAACGTAAGCAACTGTTCGATCTCGTCGCGGTCGGCGGCGATCCGCCTGGAGAGCACCAAAGTGAGCACCTTTACCGGCCTGACCATGGACACGAACCGCGGCATCGCGGTCTTCGGCGACAGCTTTGTGGGTCAGGAAAATCGGTCGACCGAGGACGTCACCTTCTCCGACATCGTGCTCAGAACGCGGCTGATTCCCGGGGACTGGTGGGGCAAGGCGGAGCCAATATACATCGCTGTGCAGCCATGCGCTCCCGGTATTGCCTGCGGCGTCAGGGTACGCAACGTGGTCTTCAACAACATCACCGCCGAGGCAGAGAATGGAGTGTTGTTATGGGGCGGCGAAGGCACTCCGATCACCGGAGTCGAGATGAACGGGGTGCGTCTGCACATGATCGCTCCGAACTCGGCCCTGAGCGAGAGCGTCGGCGGCAACCTTGACCTGCGATGGACCGCCCTTACCCCGCGCGATGCCATCTTCAAGAGCGACATCCCCGCCTTTTACGCGAAGAAGGTGAACGGGCTGCGGCTACGGGACGTTCAAGTCGACTGGGCCGGTTCCATGCCCGGCTACTTCTCCGATGGGCTGCGGATCGAAGACTTCAATGACCTTACAATCGACAGCTTCGCTGGACTCCAGGCGCAGACTGCGACAGGTGCGGCTATATACCTGCAAAATGGTTCCGGCGTGTCGATCACGAACTCCCGCGCCATGCCGGGAACGCGAATCTTCCTACAACTGGACAGAGTGCAGGATCGCCGCGTCTTTGTGAACTACGACTTGCGTGACGCGGCCACGGCGATTGCGCCGGCTGACCTGAGGTTCGACACTCAAATCGGCGTCCCCACGACGAAACGCAAGCCGGCAAGCCGGTCCAAACCAACCGTGGCGAATTCACGGCCCTGATTGAACCATGCCGGGCCAGAGCACTTCCGGTATTTGATTAGGGTCTTGATGCCGACCCAAGAAAGGTACTCATTCCGACTATGCGGCTCGGTTGTCTGAGCGCATGGAGTCGCTGGTTGAGCAAGGCGCTCGGCTTCGGCGAGAAGTGGCGGAATAGAAGTTCGCTCTCGAACGCTGGGAGCGTGCCGGAGCAAGAATTGTTGCGCGCTCTCGAAGAGGCGCAACGCGCCGTGAAGCGTCAGGCTCTCGTGGCGGAGGTTTCTGGGCTTCTGTCCGTCGCTTTTAACCGTGAGTCGGGGTACTGACATTTTGTTCAATCACCAAAGACTCAAGCTCCACTACAGATGACGAATGGGGTCGAACCCATTAGGATGATGTCCGCCATGCAAGTTTGCGATGCAGTTTCCTTGAGCGCCGCGTTCCGGCTTTCTATTTGCCGCCTGTTCAGCCTGTTGGAGGCAACTGTCTTTTTCGCCTTGCTCCTGGCGCTGCCAGGCCAAGCGAAGGCACAGTCGATTCCGACCGAGGCTTACGGTCCCTTCAACGCCACCTTTCTTGCCGACGGACCGGGGCTGACCAAACAACTGGCCGCGCCTTCGCCTTTGGACAGCAAAACAGCAGCGCTGCTGGACAGTCTTGGGCTCAACAAGGAGCCGGACCAGCGCGACGCCCTGCTTGAGGGCCGGGCGGAGTGGACGCTGGCTTTCTGGTTCCGCGCATCGGAACCGCTGACCGGCACGGTGCTGGTGGCCGGCATTGGCGATCCGGCGGCCGAGGATGCGCGCTTCATTGGCTTTGAGGACAATCGCCTGGGCCTGTGGCTGGGCCGGGGACCGGGGGCGAACCGGTTGATCCCGGCCGAGAGTGCGCTCAGCGGAGCGGGTTGGCATCTGGCCGCGGCTGTGGGTGACGGGCAGAAGGTGATGCTCTATGCCGATGGCAATCTGGTGGCCGTGAGCCCGCTGGCTCAGGGCGCGGTTGCCGGGCGGCTGGAGATGGCGCCGCAACCCGTGGAGGCGATAGCAAGCCGGCATTTTGGGGGCGAAATTGCCGGGCTAAAGGTTTATCGCGAGGCGCTAACGGCCGCGCAGGTTGAGGCCATAAGCGCCGCGCCGCCGGACTTCGCGCTGCCCACTTACGAAGAAGCCGCGCGCCGCTGGCCGGTGCAGACCTCTGGGATGGCCGGACAGAGTGAGCCCCAAGACCCCTCGACGCTGCCCCGCGGCGAGGGCGGGGTGCAGATGCCCGTCGCCAAGCCGCTGCGCGCGGCGGAGCTTCGGACGGAGTTGGTCGGCAGCAATCCCTGGAAACTCGAAGGCGGCTGGAAGCTGGCCGCGGCGCCGGATGTGAAGGCCGCGGGCGAGGAGATTTCCAAGCCCGGTTTCCCAACCAAGGACTGGCTGGCGGCCACGGTGCCGGGCACCGTACTGACCACCATGATCGACCGGGGCATCTATCCCGATCCGGATTATGGGCTGAACAACCTGGCCATTCCCGAGAGCCTTGCTCATCGGGACTGTTGGTACCGCGTGGAGTTCACGGCTCCGCGGCAGTCGCGCGGCCAGCGGCTGACATTGACCTTTGAAGGAGTGAACTACGCCGCCGAGGTTTGGCTGAATGGCAAGAAGCTGGGCAGCTTCACGGGCGCCTTTCTGCGCGGCAAGTTCGACGTGACCGGGCTGATTGCGGCAAGCGGCGGGAACGTCCTGGCGGTGCGGGTGAGTCCGCCTCCGCATCCGGGCATCGCCAACGAGCAGTCGATCAAGGGTGGGCCGGGCGCAAACGGCGGCATGGAAATGCTGGACGGGCCCACCTTTGCGGCCTCCGAGGGCTGGGACTGGATTCCCGGCATTCGCGACCGGAACACCGGCATCTGGCAGGATGTGACGCTGACCGCCACCGGCGCGGTGAACATCGGCGACCTGCAGGTGGTCACTACGCTCCCGAATCCTGATCGAAGCGAAGCCGACATTGAGATCGAAGCGCCGTTGACCAACACATCCAGCGCTCCCGTCGAGGGCGACCTCACGGCCAGCTTTGACGATGTGAAAGTGTCCAGGCACATTCGGATCGAGCCCGGCGAGACAGTCGTACGGCTCAAGCCGGAGGAATTCGCGCCGCTCAAGGTGCAGCATCCGCGCCTATGGTGGCCAAACGGCTATGGCGATCCCGCGCTCCACACGCTCAAAGTCAGCTTCACGGCCGGAGGCAAGCTGAGCGCGCAGCAACAGATCGAGTTCGGCATGAGGGAAGTGAGCTATGAGACTTCGCTCTTCGACTCGACCGGCCACCTGCGCCGAGTGGAAGTGCTGCCGAGCCGGACACATGATTCGGAATTACCGCTGATTAATGAGACTCATGAAGGCATTCGGCAGATCGACGACAAAACGCCGAACCTGTTGCCTGCCGGGCAGCAACTTCCCGAGTGGATGCTCCACACCTGGGTGCAATCGCTCGAGCCAGTTGCCGAAGGCTCGCCGTCGATCCGGCCCGTCGAGGGCGGCTGGCCGGGAACCGACCTCGTGATCAAGGTGAACGGCGTGCGCATGGCCGTGCGCGGCGGCAACTGGGGCATGGACGACAGCCGCAAGCGGGTGAGCATTGAGCACCTCGAGCCCTATTTCCGGCTGCATCGTGACGCGCATGTGAACATGATCCGCAACTGGATGGGCCAGGACACAGAAGAGAACTTCTATGCCTTGGCCGACAAGTACGGCCTGATGGTATGGAATGATTTCTGGGAATCGACACAGAATTACAACCTCGAGACCCAGGATCCCGCGCTGTTTCTCAAGAACGCGCGCGACAGCATTCTTCACTTCCGTTATCACCCCTCGATCGTGGTTTGGTGCGGGCGCAACGAGGGCGTGCCGCAACCGATCATCAACGAGGGGCTGGCCGCGCTGGTGCGCACGCTGGACCACACCCGCTACTACACAGGCAGCTCCAATCAGGTGAACCTGCGCAATTCTGGGCCTTACCAGTTCCAGCCGCTGGACACCTATTACCGCATCAACCGCGGCTTCAGCGTGGAGTTGGGCATACCGAGCGTGCCTACGCTTGAGAGCATCGGATCGTTCATTCCCGAGGCCGACCGGTGGCCTATCAGCGACACCTGGGCCTATCACGACTGGCACCAGGGCGGGGGCGGCGCAGTAGCGCCCTTCCTGGCTCACATGGAGACCGAGTTCGGCGCTGCCACCAGCCTTGAGGACTTCGTGCGCAAGGCGCAGATGCTCGACTACGTGGGCCATCGCGCCATCTTCGAGGGCTTCGCCGCGCACCTCTGGCAGCCGAACTCCGGCCGCATGATCTGGATGACGCAGCCGGCCTGGCCGAGCCTGGAGTGGAACTTCCTCAGCTGGGACTACGATACGCAATCCAGCTTCTATGGCACGCAGAAGGCCTGCGAGCCCATCCATGCGCAACTCGACCTGACCGATGGCGCCGTGGACCTGATCAACCTGGGCGAGGCGCGTTCGTTCAAGGTAAAAACACGCGTCGTGGGCCTCGACGGCAAGGTTCTGAGCGACCAGACCAACCAGATCCAGGCGGCTGCCGACGCGCGCTCGCCGGTCGCCAAGCCCGACCTTAACAAGCTTGCCGATGGGCACACGGTGCTGGTTGCGTTGAAGGTGAGCGATGCGGCCGGCGCGCCGGTGAGCGACAACTTCTATTGGTGGGCGAAGGACGAAGCCAGCCTGCGCGAGCTGAACGAATTGCAGCAAGCCAAATTGAGCGCCTGGGCGAGGGTGGCTCCAGCCGGCAGCGAACGCAAGGTGACGGTGAAGATCGGGAACCCCGGCCCTGCTCCGGCGCTGATGATCAAACTCACGCTCAAGAATGCCGGCACCGGCGAGCGCATCCTGCCCGCTTACTACAGCGAAAACTACGTCTCGCTGTTGGCGGGCGAGGAGCGAACCGTCACCATCGCATTCCCGGCAGGCGAGTCCAAACCCTCCATTGGCGTGCGCGGATGGAATCTGGTCCCGGAGACGATAACTATTGAGTAGACCGCGTCCCATGCTATCTGGCGGAAGACGCCGTCTGTCGCGATCCTCTTAACTGTGGGAATATCACCACTGATGGGAGCCTCTTGCAAAATTCCCAACGGCGGCATTTGCTTTGTTCCTGCCGTTGTTTTCACTTGATTTGGAAGGCATGAGATCACTGTTCCAGCAATTCGTGGCGGCGGCGAGTCCTCCGTGCG
>JBEKZJ010000138.1:0-13964 GCA_049509995.1 Occallatibacter sp.
CGCCTACGGGTTCCTGGTCGCTGAGCGGAGCCGTTTTTCCCCCTCTGCCCGCGCCGGCCATCTTGAATTACCAATCCCCGCACTCCCGGAGAACTTCCAGCCCCGCGGCTCGCATTCGTCCGGAGCGGCATAACCCATGCTCCATTGCCACCCTGCGCATGCTGCTGGCCCGTTCCCTGCTCAAGCAGCTCTGCCGATGTCCGTTCTGTGGTGCTCGTAAGTTATGACACAGTAGTTCTAGGAATCGTGGATGGCCGCCGGGGACTCGATGAACGGCGGAAAATCCACCTCCGCCCTGCAGGTTGTCGAGCCCGGAGCAGAAAACACCAAGGGCGCATTGCAGATCAGTGGCGAGATTGTCGGCGGTCAGCCTATCCCGTTCACGTGGGCGGGTGCGCTCTACTCTCCAGGGCAGGCGCCCATGCAGTCGGTGAACCTTTCCAGCAAGAAGAGCATCAGCTTCTGGGCCAAGGGCGACGGAAAGACTTACACCCTGATCGCCCTCACCGAAGGGCGCTCCGGAAACTCCGGCGAGATGCCCGCAATGGCCACTTTTGCCGCCGGTTCGGAATGGAAGCAATACACATTTCCGTTCTCGACGTTTGAAACCGATGGCAGCGACCTGGCCGGTCTCGGCTTCGTCCACGCGCAGGAACCCGGCAAGTTCCAGTTCGAGATCGATGAGCTGCAGATCAGGTGAAAATGCGAGCTGGAGGAGAAGATCCCGCCCGCTCCATCCATCCGCCTTCAGCCCCAGAACAAGAGCGCCGCAGTGTATAGGACTCCGGCGCCCTTGTGGGAACCTCACCTAACCAAACCGCGCAAGCACCTTGCGGAGCCGCAACAAGACTGACGCCAATGCGGCGAGTCCGGCGCCCCACACCATGAACGCAAGGTTCACGACCCACAAGGGCGCTTCACCTACTCGTTTCAGCAGGAAGGGCAGAAAATTCCACGTGGTGATGTGAACGTAGTCCCATGGGTCCTCGGTCATGGCATGGTTGCTCAGGCCCCAGGCGTCCATTTTTCCGCATGCGAACGCTACGATGTTCTCAAGACGCAGGGCAACCACGAAGGTGGGGTGGCCGAGAGTTGTCATCTGGTATAACTCGAGCGATAGCCAGAAAGCGACCGATGCGGCCTGGACCACCGCACTGATAGCAAGCAGCGCGACGCCCATGGTCCAAACCAGTTTTCCCACTTCGCGGCGATGGCGCAGCAGCAGCGGAAGAGCGAGCAGAGCCGCAAGTTCTGCAGTGGTGGAAACGTAGCGATCGCCCCAGGCGGAATCGCCGCTCCACACGGTATATCTGGCGTAGAAACAGATGTACGCCAGGAGCAGCAGGGAGCAGGCGATGGCATAGGCCTTGACGGCCGGGTTGAACCGTCTCCAGGCCACGGCAGCAAGCAGAATCATCAGGATCAACAGTGGATCGAAGAGAAAGATCGACTTTTCCGGCGTGAAAAGCGCGCCGATGAAGCCGATGTGGAAAGGAGTCTCGAATGGATAACTGGCAGGCCACGTTGGGTTTCGTTGCAGGGTTTCATGAGCAGTTACGCTCATGTAAGTGTTGAAGAACGACCCAAAGCGGTAGTCCTGATAGAGGCGGTCGAGCAGCCCGAAGAAGAGATAGACCGGGAGAGCGATCGCAATGTAGCCGCGGCACCGATTCCAGAGCGCCTGGCCGCGAATCCCTTCCAACCACAAGACGAGCAGCAAGAAAAGAGCTCCGGCCAGCAGGTCCATGCCGGTGGTGAGACGGGTAAGCAGATTCAGCCCGAAGGCGGCTGAGCCGATGAGCAGAGCGCGGCGGCTGCCGCTGCGCAACCATTCATATTGATACGAGAGCCCGGCGAGCGTGAGCAGACAGATGTAATTGTTCTCCATCAGGTTCTGCGTGTAATGAAGATGCGTGGTGAGCAGCAGGAGAGCCAGAACGCCGGCAACGGCTTGCTTGACCCCGAAGTTCAATTGCCTGAGGAACCGGAAGCAGACCAGAGAAGTAAGCACGGCGAGGAAGATATTGGTGCTGTAGCTGACGACGATGTTGCGCACGCTGGGATCGTTGCCGTTGTAGCCGGTGAAGGCCGGCAGCCGCTCCACGAAGGTTCCAACCACATCTGCGGGCAGCATGAGCAGCGATTGGCCGACGCCATAATAGCTCTGCAACCTGCCGCCGCGGCCGTGCACGCCAAACTCGGGAAACTCCTCCGGGAACACCGGCGGTTCCGCGGTCCAGAATGCATGCGCGGATTGAAGCCGATGCTGCGTGTCGTCCGAGCCCAGTTCTCCGGATTGCACTGCAAACGCAATGAGACCCGCCGCAAGGGCCAGCAGGAAGAGCGGATTGCGGAACCATTTGCGAATTGGTGCGATCGCCATCTGTATGCAAGTTTAACGGAAGCTCCCCGCGCACCGGGGTCGATCCTTATTCCGCCCGGAATCTGCTTTTTCGTCGATGCGTTCGAATTCGAGCGCTCTCGGGCGGTATTGCAGGACCAATGCCGCATCTGTTGTTGAAAAATGCGAAGCGTTGCGCGCATGGAGTGCAGGCGTGATCCCATGGGCCTTGACCGCAGCGACGGATTGCGCGGGAGTTATAATTGGCCACAGCGCGCGCCACTTCCGCGGCCGGCTGGCGAAGCGCGCATCTTTTCGCCGTCCATGGTCAACGCCATCGCCGTGCCCGGCGACGCCATCGTTTGCGACGCGCAGGGCGTGACTCATGTCTATGGGTGGAGCGCGCGCCAATTACTTTCCGGTTCTCAGCAACGACACCAATGCCGTACATCCGGTCGAAATGGACCACCTGGTTATTCCGCAGGGAGCGCTGGGCGTCTACCCCAGCGCCGGTGCCGTCCCTGGCGCCAACATTTCCATCAAGCTCGGCAATGAGGACTTCCTGCTGAGCCAGACCACCGCGGCTCAGCCCATCACCCAGTGGGTCAAGATTCATGCAGGAGTCAGCGCCGCGCGGGCGGACGCGGCCGGTGCGCAGGACGACGCTTAAGGGGCGGAAGATGAAGTCGCTTTCAAGGTCAAGGATCTCTACTTCGGCCTCTTGTCGGCGCAACGCCGCAAACAGGCGGCAGAGCTGAGTATCCAGGCCGGAGAAGAAGTTTGAGCGAAGCGCAAAACGGTGTTCAAGCCGGCGCGGCGCTCGAGTTGAAGGTGCTCGAAGGCCAGGCGCAACTCGCCGAGGCGCGTCATCAGCTTCGATCGCTTGAAGACACCATCTCCGACATGAAGGTGGAATTCAACGACCTGACCGGCCTGCCATTGGACGCCGATATCGAGCCTGTTGCCCCGGCAGAGGAAACCTCCGATGCAACCGCGGGCGATTCAGAACAGTGGTTCTGCCGCTGCAACGACTATGTGGTTGTTGAAGCCATCGACCCGGACCAGTGGTACGTTCAGGGCCGCCTTGCGGATGGCTCGCAACCAAGTCTGACAGCAACATTCGGGGACCCGGATACGCCTCCTGGAACCCGCTATAGCGTATTTATCTTAAGCACAAAGGCAGAATTGCAGCGTGGTCCCCTGGCCCAGTCTTCTCCGATCGTTGCGGGCGCGACCAAGTCCGCACCCGTTGAGGTGACGCTGGAGAAGCCTTGAGATAGGGATCGCCTGCGCCGCCAACGGCTGGCTCAGCGGCTGGCTACAACTGAATCTTGACCGGCCAGGTTTTCCAGATGTCGGCGCAGTAGTCGCGGATGGAGCGGTCGGAGGAGAACTTGCCGATGCGGGCTACGTTGAGGATGGACATGCGCGTCCAGGCTTCGCGGTCCTTGTAGGCCAGGCTGACGCGGTCCTGACAGTCGACATAGGACTGGTAATCGGCCAGCAGCATGTATTCGTCGCCGTTGAGCAGGGAACCGACCAAGGGCTCGAAGAGTGTGCGGTCGCCGTGCGAGAACTCGCCGCTCACGAGGGCGTCGAGGACTTCACGGAGGTTGGAGTTCGACTCATAGATCGCGCGGGGGTTGTAGCCTTCGCACTTTTGGCGCTCGACCTCCGGCGTGGTAAGTCCGAAGAGAAAGAAGTTATCCTCGCCCACCTCCTCGCGTATCTCGACGTTGGCGCCGTCGAGGGTGCCGATGGTCAGGGCCCCGTTCATGGCAAACTTCATGTTCCCAGTGCCGGAAGCTTCCTTGCCGGCCAGGGATATCTGCTCGGATAAGTCGGCCGCGGGGTAGACGCGCTGGCCTAGTTTCACGTTGAAATCGGGCAGAAAAACGACTTTGAGCCTTCCCCGCACCTGCGGATCGGCGTTAACGGCCTCGCCGACGGAATGAATCAGCTTGATAATGAGCTTGGCCATCCGATAGCCGGGAGCGGCCTTTCCGCCGAAGAGGAAGGTCCTGGGGACCACCTCAGAAGCCGGATCCCGCTGGATGCGTTTCAAGAGCGTGATGATATGGAGAATCTGCAGGTGCTGGCGCTTGTATTCATGCAGTCGCTTGACCAGCACGTCGAACATGGACTCGGGATCGGTGGTAATGCTGAGACGGTCTTGAATGTAGTTCGAAAGCCTGACCTTGTTCTGGAGTTTGATGGCTCTCCACTCGTCGTGCAGCTCGCGGTCCCTGGCAAACGGCTCCAGCCGGCGCAGTTTTTCAAGATCGTGGATCCAGCCTGCGCCCAGCCGCGCTGTGAGCAGTCCGGTGAGGCCGGGATTTGACAGAACCATCCAACGCCGGGGCGTGACGCCGTTGGTCTTGTTACTAAATTTCTCCGGGGTCAGCTCATAAAAGTCTCGCAGGACGTGGGTCTTGAGCAGCTCCGTGTGCAGCTCGGCCACGCCGTTGATGGCATGGCTGCCCAGGGCGGCCAGATGCGCCATGCGGACGTATTTTTCGCCGCTTTCATCGATCAACGAGAGCCGCTGGGCGCGCTCGCCGTCGCCGGGGAACTTGTGACGCACATTTTCGAGATGTCTGCGATTGATCTCGTCCACGATCTCAAGATGGCGCGGCAGCAGGGAGCCGAAGAGGCCGCGCGGCCACTGTTCAAGCGCCTCCGGCAGCAGAGTGTGGTTGGTGTATGAGAGCGTATGCTGCGTGGTGTTCCAGGCAGTGTCCCATTCCATGGAGTACTCGTCGACGAGCAGGCGCATCAGCTCGGCCACGGAGATGGCAGGGTGCGTGTCGTTCATCTGGATGGCGAAGTTGCGATGCAGCTCGGCCAGCGGACGCTTCCCCTTCTCCTGAATCTTCAAGATGTGCTGCAGACTGCAAGAGACGAAGAAGAACTGCTGTTCCAGGCGCAACTGCTTGCCCTGGAACGCTTCGTCGTTGGGGTAGAGAATCTTAGAGATGTTCTCCGAGGCTACCTTGTCGGCAACAGCGCCGAAGAAGTCTCCGGTGTTGAAGATGCCAAAGTCGAAGCTCTCGACGGCCTGCGCCGACCACAGGCGCATGGTGTTTGCGGTGTTGGTCTTGTAGCCCAGAATAGGTGTGTCGTGCGGGATGCCGCGGACGACTCTTTCCGGAATCCAGAGTATGCGCAGGCGGCCATTGGCATCGGTGTGCTTTTCAGTCCGGCCGCCTATCTTCACTTCGAAGGCGTCTTCGGGCCGCTCCAGCGCCCACGGGTTGCCGAGCCGCAACCATTTGTCGGTCGTCTCCACCTGCCAGCCGTCGCGGATCTGCTGGTCAAAGATTCCATATTCGTAGCGAATGCCGTAGCCGATGGCGGGAACATCCAGCGTGGCCAGCGAATCCATGAAGCAGGAGGCCAGGCGGCCCAGGCCGCCGTTGCCGAGCCCGGGCTCTTCTTCCTGCTCGATGAGGACGTTGAGATCGATGCCCAGCTGGCGCATGGCCTGCTCGGTTTCGTCGTAAATGCCGAGGTTGATCAGGTTGTTGGCCAAATGGGGGCCGGTGAGGAACTCGGCCGAGAGGTAACAGACGACGCGCACATCCTGGGCCTGGTAGTTTTTGACGGTGGAGATCCAGCGTTCGACGAGGCGATCCCGGACGGTGTGGGCCAGGGCCATGTAGAGGTCGTTGACGGTGGCGCGCTCAGTGGATCGGCCCTGCACGAAGAAGAGGTTGTCGAGAAAGGACTGGGCAAGGGCTTCGACGCCGAGGGCGGTTCTCTGGTGCTTTTGCGATTCCAGGTTGGAAACTTTTACGGCAGGCAATTCGGTCATTGGACCCCCGTTCCCCGCGAAGGCGGGGAGTTACTTCTGTTGGATAAGATGCTCCCAAGATAAGCCCGGATGAGCGGGCAAAGGATGAAAAAACGGCCAAAAGCATATTACGGGCGCGTGCATTGCCCATTCCGGGCGGGGTGGGGCCATTTTGGGTCAAACGGGTTGCAGAAAGCATGGATGCGGGACGGCGGGGATTGCTCCCCAGGGCTTGAAAATCGATCCGTGTTGCCGATGAGCGGTCAGCTCAAGCAAGGCTGGTCCAGTCCAGAACCACCTTGCCCGTCTGGCCTGAAATCATCGCTTCAAATCCCTGCTCGAAGTCGTGATAGGCGAATCGATGGGTGATGACTGGAGAGATATCTACTCCCGATTCCAGCAGCACCGACATTTTGTACCAGGTCTCATACATTTCCCGCCCGTAGATCCCCTTGATGGTAAGCATGTTGAAGATGACCTGCCGCAAGTCCAGCGGCATCTCCTGGGCGGGGATGCCCAGCACGGCAATCTTCCCTCCGTGGCTCATGTTGGCAATCATCTCGCGCAACGCCTGCGCATTGCCCGACATTTCCAGGCCGACATCGAAGCCCTCCAGCATCCCCAGCTGTTTCTGCACCTCGGCAATCGGCGTCTGGGTTGGATTGACCGCTAGCGTTGCGCCCATCTTCATCGCCAATTCCAGGCGGAAAGGGTTCAAATCCGTCACCACCACATGCCGCGCTCCCGCATGCCGCACCACGGGAATGGCCATGATGCCGATTGGCCCAGCCCCGGTGATGAGCACATCTTCGCCGAGTACGGGAAAGGAAAGAGCCGTGTGGACGGCATTGCCGAAGGGATCGAAGATGGCAGCCACTTCCTGATTGATCTTCGGGTCATGCCGCCAGATGTTGGTCATGGGCAGCGCAATGAACTCGGCAAAGCCACCCGGCCGGTTCACCCCAACGCCCTTCGTCTGGGCGCACAGATGCCGTCTCCCGGCCAGGCAGTTCCGGCAACGCCCACAGACCACATGGCCTTCTCCGCTCACGATGTCCCCTGGATAGAAGTCGTTGACGTTCGAGCCCACGCGGACAATCTGGCCCACGAATTCATGTCCAATAACCATAGGCACGGAAATGGTGCGCTGGGCCCAATCGTCCCACTGGTAAATATGCACGTCGGTTCCGCAAATGCCCGCATATCGAACGCGGACCAGAACGTCATTGATGCCGATGGCCGGCTCTGCAACCTCTTCCAACCACAGCCCGCGTTCGGTGCGGCTCTTTACCAATGCCTTCATTCTCTGTCCTCCAGTCTTGTCACGCTCTATGCTAACCAAAGCGGCCGTGCCTCAACCAGCGATTTTCGCGCAGCGTTTTCCTACGCGCTCATGCCCACAAACTCTGTCAAGGCGCCTGAAAACGCCCCAGGGTGCAGCTGCGGCCGACTTGTCGACACAAATGCAGATAGTTTCGCAACTGCTCAAGCTGAGCCTCCATAGCTTGATGGCGCGTGAGCTGTTCAGTTCGGAGCGTTCGGCTTGCGAGGCGGCGGAAAGCGGTCAGGGTTTCGCCCATCCCGCGAGCCGTCGAGTTGATCGTTCAAATCGGAATCCCCTTTCTTATTTGCCCGCGATGGTTACTTTTTGACCACGCTCAAGGTAATGCTGGAGGGATATTGCGTTGAGTGGTGGACCGCGTTGTGGGCGACTACGCCTTGTGACTCGTTATAGTTCTCGCCGCCGGTGTTCAGGTTGCGGTCGAAGCGCGGGAAGTTGCTGCTGCTGATTTCAATGCGCAACTGGTGTCCGGGGGCGAAGTAGTTGCTGGTTTGCATGGGCTGGAACGCAACTTTGTAGACCTTGTCCTTCTCCATCCACACGGGCGGCTTGTCATATCCCTCGCGGTAGCGGACACGCTGGATGTTTTCGTCGATGTTGTAGGCGGCGCCGTCGGGCAGCACTTCGATGAGCTTGACGGTAAAGTCGGTGTCCCTGGCGTTGCTGGAAACATAGAGGGTGACGTCGATGGGACCGCTCACCTCGATGCCTTCCTTGAGCGGGCCGGTGCTGTAGACGAGGATGTCGTCGCGCGCTTCAAGCCCGCGCTGGTCGACTGCGCCGGGCTTCAAATCGGCGCCCATGCGGCCGGATACACGCCTCGATGGAACACGAAAATCTGGGACGGCAGGACTCCATGGCCAATTCCAACTTTCGGTAAGCACTTTTTTATTATTTATTATTTGTATTCCTCGATTATTGCCTATTTTGCTGAATCGCGGGTTGACCCTGTTTCCGGGAGAGGTGCCGGTTGAGGCGATCAAGAAAGGATGTGAGGCTCCAAGAACCGGAGGGCAAACTTCCAAGCCATTATTTATCAACATTTTACAGAGTTCCTGTGGATCTCTTTATTTTTTGCATTTTTTTGTTTGTTTTTGGGCTGCAATATGTGTTATTGTTTCCGATCATCTCTCAATGAGTGAGAGAAGGGGCCCCAACCAAATTGAGAGAAGGGGGCCCCAATTCGTAGTCGAGCGTGCGGCGAAGAACTGCAGAAACGAGAGGACTGTGAAAATGGGAAACATTCAATTGAGGCGGACGGCGCGGAGCGTGATGTTCATTACCTTGTTCCTACTTGGATGTTGCTGTGTTTTTTCAGGACGCATGGCATTAGCCCAGGTTGACCAGGGAGCCATCACCGGCGTTGTGAAAGATACCGCAGGCGCAGTCATCCCGAACGCCTTGGTAACACTCACTAATACCGACACGAATTTCGTATTGCAAGGCAAGTCGGACGGAAGAGGACAATACGACTTCTCTCCGATCAAGATCGGCAATTACACGGTGAGCGCGACGGCTCCCGGGTTTGAGACTACAACCCAGGAAAATGTGCACGTTAATATCCAGGATCGCTTGAGTATTGATCTCACCTTGAAGCCCGGCGGCGTAAAGGAGACCGTGATGGTAACCGCTGCGCCACCCATGCTCCAGGGTGAGAACGCTTCCGTGGGCCAGGTAATGGACACCGATACCATCAACGAAACGGCGCTCAACGGGCGCAACTGGGTCTATATTGCGCAGTTGACGGCCGGCGTCGATCCGGCCATCAATGGCCTTGGCCGTGGCGCCGGCACGGGCGACTTCGCGGCCAATGGCCAACGCACCACCCAGAACAACTTCATCCTGGATGGCGTCGACAACAACGTGGATGCCGACGACCTCATGAACGGCGCCAGCTACAATGTCAGGCCTCCACCGGATGCGCTGGCTGAATTCAAGATTGACACTTCCAACTACAGTGCCGAGTTCGGACACTCGGCTGGAGCCGTGCTCAACGCCAGCATCAAATCGGGCACCAACCAAATTCACGGAGATCTGTGGGAATACGTCCGCAATACCAGGTTTGATGGGCAAGACTGGGATTCGCCGAATGTTGTTCCCGCCTACCACGAGAACCAGTTCGGCGCCACGCTGGGTCTGCCCATCTGGCGGAACAAGATCTTCTACTTTGGGGACGCGGAGGCAAATCGCATCACCTTTGCCCAGCCCGATCCAGGCCTTACCGTGCCCACGCCTCTTGAGAGGGTAGGGAACTTTACCGAACTGTTTAACGCCAATCTCAATAGCTCTGGCAACAGCATTGCGGTCTTTTCGCCGACCACTGCCGGCTACCTTCCCTTGACCGGAGGTGGCACATCCAGTTGCAATACGGCGACGCTGAAGGGGTATCCTGCCGGCTTCAGTTCTACCGTCGCGGCCACGCCCCCGAGCGGCATCGGCGTCGCCGGCAACGGCCAAACCACCACCAACATTCTTTGCTCGGGCCAGCCGTACACTACGCCCGGAGTGCAGGGACCGGGCCAGATGGATCCCATCGTGAGTACCATTTTGAGCCTGTACCCCATGCCGAATACCAAAGGTTGGACGCCTTCCGCCGTTACCGCGGGCGTTGGCGGGGCCACCTATGCCAATTACAACGTCAACCTGCCCCTAGGGAACTATACCTGGCAGTGGGACCAGCGCCTGGACTGGAACATCAGCGCCAAGGACCAGACCTATGCGCGCTATAGTTACACGCATCAACAAGCCGTCAACACTCCTGCGCTGGGGCCTGTTCTCGACGGTGGCGCGTATGCCGGTGAATTTGAAGGCGCATTCGATTTCAACCTGGGTCAGGGCTTGATGCTCAGCGAAACTCACCTCTTCACTCCCAAGTTGATCAATGAATTTCGTTTTGGATATAACTGGGGCAATTTTCAGTTCCTTCAGTCGAACTCCACTGTGCCGGCGAGCACCCTTATCCCCGGCATGAATGGCGTGCCATTTGGCTCCGGCCAGACGACCGAACCCAATGGCGGCCTGCCCTTTTTCACGGTGACGCCGGGCATCACCAATTTCGGCGCGCGTGAGGACCTTCCGTCCATCGAGCATCAAAACGTATACCAGATTCTCGACAACCTTACCAAGATCTGGAGGAGCCATTCTCTGAAGTTCGGCGGGCAACTTGAGAGTATTCGCGCCTCCATCAGCCAGCCGTATTGTCCGCGTGGCAGGGATCATTTCGCCACCTCCTACAGCAAACAACCTACAGAGTTCGGCTACAACCCCAACAAATACCAAACCGGGTGGACCGTAGCCGACTTGTTCACTGACAATATGGCGAACACGGCGATCTCTCCGGATTGGGATACCAGCTACTATCGTTGGTATGGCGCCGTCTATGCTCAGGATGACTGGAAAGTCAACCAGAAGTTGACCCTGAACCTGGGTGTGAGGTATGACAACGTTGAGCCCATCAGCAACAATGCGGGCGATGTGGCCAATCTTGTAATAAACTCCGCGGGCATCGGCTCCGGAGCGGCAAATTTTGTAGAGTCCACCAAAGTTCAGGGCAACCTTACCCCAACGTTTGTGAGCCTTCTCGCCGGGAGCAACATCACCCCTTCGTATACCAACAACTTGTCCCTGGTGAGCTCTCAGAAGAAGAATTTTGCCCCGCGTGTCGGTTTTGCATATCAGCTCGATCCGAAGACGGTGCTGCGCTCTGGCTTTGGGTTATTCTACGGGGGCATTGAAGTCCCTGGAGCTTCCGAGTTGACCGACAACTATCCATTTGGGGAGTATTATGGCATTGTTTATAATGCCTCTCCCTGCCAACCCCCCGTTGCTGCTACCGGCTGGTCAGGAAACCCTATTACCACCGGCACCTGCAATTCCGACTCTACCGTCAATACCACCTATCCTCCATATCTGCCTTACCCTGCAACTCTTGAGACAGGTATGTCGGCCTATATCAGCGGGCCGGGCGGCGCAGCCAGTTTACTCCCGGTAGGGCTTTCGTTCAATTCGTCCGATACATTTGTCAAGACTCCATACACCATGAGCTATAACCTGACGACTGAACACGCATGGTCGAGCAACATGGTTGCGAGTCTTGGTTATGTTGGAAATGTCGCTCGCCACTTGTATAACGGAGTCAACACCAACGGACAACTTGCGCTGACCAATCCTAACGCCAATGGAGCTTTGGCAGAGGCTTTCCCGAACCTCGGTATCTTCACCGATTCGCAATACAACGGCGAGAGCATGTATAACGCGCTGCAGGCGAAACTGGAAAAACGTTATGGGGGCGGGCTAAGTTACCTTGCTACCTATACCTGGTCGCACGCGGGCGACGATTCTACGAATCCCGGAATCGGAGTGGGTCCGCCGACCCGCAATCCCCTTATCATTCCGCTCAAAGACGACTTCACCAACTCCAGTTACGATACCCGCCAGCGCTTCACATTCAACGGCTTCTATGCGTTGCCGTTCGGGAGAGGAAAGAAATACGCGAACAGCGGGGGGGTGATGGACTACCTGGTGGGTGGATGGCAATCCAGCCTCACCTGGCAGGCGCAATCAGGTACACCTATTACGGTTTATGCACAAACCAGTTGGGACATAGGCGATGCCGCGAGCGGCGGCAATGTATTTGCGTATAAGATTCGCAATGCGTTTGCCGGCGGCGGTACTCCCGATCCCACGCAAGCCGCGGCGGGCTTGACATCCTGCCCGGCCACCGTGAAAAACAAGACAAACTGGTATAACCCTTGCGCATTTGCCAACCCGCTGTTGGGCACGAACATCCCGATGCCTTCCAACGCTGCAGGCCAGCCGAACACCGCGGATGGCAGCGCAGTGGTTGGCGCTGCCAATGCAATTGCCTATCTCGGGGGAAAGTCGAGCCAGATCCCCGGACCCGGGTTCGAGCGCATCAACATGTCCGTTTTCAAAAACTTCAAGACCTGGCGCGAGCAGTCCCTTCAGTTCCGTGCGGACGCCTTCAACCTTTTTAATCACCCGTCCTGGGGCAACCCGAGCGACGATTTAAGCAATGACGCCGGCGGCGGTGACATCCTTGGGCCACAGTCGTTCCAGCTCTTCACTCCTGATTCACGATTCTTCCAGCTCTCCGCGAAGTACGTGTTCTAGAACGGCAGATAACCTGTAGGCGTGAAGGGGCCTGCAGCTTGAACGGCAAGTCTCCCGCAGGCGTGAAAGCGCCTGCGGGAGCGCTTGTTTTAGCGGCTATTGCAGGATAGTATCTTTAGACGGACGGATTTCCACTCCGCGCGAAGATCGTGGGTTTTCCAGTAAGCTGTGGTGTGCGATGGATGCCTCTCGACGGAATCTCCTGAAAGCGGCCGCGATCCTGCTGGTGGACCAGTGGGCCGGTTCGCGCAGGCGCGTTTTCGCCGCCGAGTCTTCCAGCGCCGCGGGGAAGGACGAGCGGAAGGTTATCGTCGTGGCTTGCGCCGGAATACGCCGTGCTGAGACCTTTTCCGATACCGGCCTGGGGAACATTCCCCATCTTTACCGCGAACTGCTGCCTCAAAGCGTGTTTTACCCCTTCATTCGCAATGCGGGCGCGACATCGCACTACAACACGATCTCCAGCATCCTTACCGGAAATTGGCAACGGTTGGACGACTGGGGCAAGACACCGCCTGCCAGCCCGACTCTCTTCGAGTATCTGCGCAAGCGCATGGAACTTTCTCAGGACAATGCCTGGTTGATCTCCAGCAATAAAGCCCTCACCAGCCGGATAGGCGCCAGTTCGATGCGCGACTTTGGCCCCCGCTATGGCGCGAACGTGGTTTTTCCCAAGCAGTTGCTGATCAACGCGGTAATTCGCGCGGCTTCACAAGGACACCCGGAGCATAGCGCGGATCGGGCCGCCATGCAGTCCGAGCTTGAGGCCATCCTGCAACATGCCGACAACTATGAGGGGCTTGGCTGGTCCGTCTCCGGAGATGAATCCTTCCTTGACCTTCGCATGCAAAGCTCCATGCAGCAAGCCATCGAGGAACTGGTGCGCACCAATGCGCCCGTCACCGGGGATGAATTCACTTTTCTTGTCAGTGCGGAAGTGATGCGGCGCTTTGCGCCCTCTCTGCTCGCGATTACATTCTCCGATGTGGAGGTTGCGCACTTTGGGTCGTATTCCATGCATTTGGCCGGTATTCGCACCATGGACCGGCTCGTTTATGAACTCTGGAACCTAGTCGAGGCGGATCCCTCCTACAGTGGAAAGACAACGCTCTTCATTCTTCCCGAATTCGGGCGCGATCTCGACGGTTCAAGCACCAATGGCTTCTTCAATCACAGGTCGATTGACGATTCCACCAGCCTGACGTGGATGATGTGCCTGGGAGAAGCCGCTAGGTCCGCAGACGTGGTGGAGCGCACCGTGCAGCACATCGACCTTTGTCCCACCATTGCCGGACTGTTTGGGATCAAAGACCTGGATCTTCCAGGAAAGCCTCTGCCGGGGCTATCTACATGAT
>JBEKZJ010000139.1:0-13937 GCA_049509995.1 Occallatibacter sp.
TGGCGTTCAACTGGTGCTGGACGAACTGAAGGCCCATCCGGTGCCGGAGATACCCATTCCGCCCTTCCCGAATTACCACAAGAGCGATGGGTTGGGGAACCAGTAGGGTGATCCTTGGCTTGGCGGTCCAGCGTGACCCTGCCGATTCCTGGAACATCGTCGGCCACCCACTTGGAGGAGAACGTGGCCGCGACGGGAATCACGTTGCCGGACGAGTTGTTCCAAAAACTGTCGGAGGTGAACTCACCGCCGGCGAGCTTGCGATGACTCCGCACCATTGACTCCCCGCAGGGCAAACCATCGAACACGCCTACATCCACGTCATCCCTCGGCGGGTCGGGAATTCACCAGATCCTAAGTCTCATGAGCGCGATCCCGGCAAGTTTATGACCAAAGTCGCACCGAGTTGCACAGACATTGATTCCAAAGGAGATAGAGTTTCCTGTATTTCGTACTGAGTGGCACCCAAGGGCACCAAATCCGACACCAAGCCGACACCAAAACCGACACCAACAACGCGGCCCTGAGGAGACCCTCCTCAGGGCCGTGGTCAACTGTGGGCGAGGAATCCCGTCAGGAGTCCTACGTGGTGACCGACATTCCCGGGAGTCGACGGGTTCCACGAATACAACGGCGTTTCGGGGATCTATCCTGGGTGGCGCGGATCAGGCAGACAGCTGCCTCTCGTTCGTTGTGCCTCTGCTCGAATTGATACTCGGCGATTCTGCGTCAATTGAATTGGGTCGTAATGAAGATTGTGCGGAGAATCCGGCTCCGCTGCTCCACTGGACGGTTATCCACTATGGCGAAGTGATGCGCAGCACCGGTGCTCCAACAGCAAGTAGGACCCTGTTCGACTTCGCCGCATCGAGCGGGCTGTTTTACCCGAGGCCTGATACGAGGATTGCTCGCAATGATTCTGCTTGCGGGTGGGCTCAATTCTTTGCGCACAACAACGTCCGCCGGTGGTGCTCGGTGGCCTGAGCGTTGCGAGTATCGCTATCAGTACAGCAGCGATGCTGAAAAAGTTCGTTGCTAAGATCGTCGTCGACGAGAAATATCTGGTTCTAAAATACGAAGGACTGTGGCCGGGGGAGGGAAACTCTTGACTGTCATCGACTGGCTGCTCGATTCGGACCCGTCGATCCGCTGGCAAGTAATGCGGGACCTAACCGATGCGCCCGCGGAGGAGGTCGCCGCCGAGCGCACGCGGGTCTGCACCGAGGGCGCCGGCGCGAGGCTGCTCGCGCTCCCGGCGGACGATGGTCGGTGGGGTGGGGCGGCATGGAACCGCGGGTGGGACTCAACGATGCACGTCCTCATGCTGCTGCGGGACCTGGGTCTGAATCCTGCGAGCGACCAAGCCCGCCGGGCGGTGGGCCTCGTCCGCGACCGGGTGACGTGGCAGGGATGTGGCCCGCAGGAATGCGATGGCCATGCGTTCTTTGAAGGCGAGGTCGAGCCGTGCATCAACGGGCAGGTCGCGACGGTCGGCGCCTACTTCGGCCAGGATGTCCGGTGCATCGTCGACCGGCTGCTCGGCGAGCAGCTGCCCGACGGCGGCTGGAACTGCGAGGCGCCGGAACGCTCGATGCGGTCGTCGTTCAACACCACGATCTGTGTGCTAGAGGCTCTGCTGGAGTACGAACGGGCTGGCAACGGGACACCGGCGGTGGCCGAGGCTCGTCTCCGCGGGCAGGAGTACGTCCTTGAGCGCAGACTCTTGCGTCGGCGGTCGACCGGACAGGTGATTGAGCGAGATCGCAAGGGCAACGGCTCCTGGACGCGCTTCGCCTTTCCGACGTGGTGGCACTACGACGTGCTTCGGGGGCTCGAGTACCTGCGCAGCACTGGCGTCACGCCCGACGAACGGATGGCCGAGGCGATCGAGCTGGTCGCGTCCAAGCGCGACGGCGACGGGCGGTGGCTGCTCGAGACCCGCTATCCCGGCGTGATGCCGATCGAGACGGACGAGGGCGAGGGCCGACCGAGCCGGTGGAACACCTTACTCGCCCTGCGCGTGCTCCGCTGGTACGAGCGCGCTGATTCGTAAGCGCGGTGAGGTTCCGGCAACGGCCAGCGACGCGCCGCACGCCTCTGCTCCGGCAAGCTTCCTTCGTTACGGTTAAATCCTGCCTCTGGCCGCTCATTGGCACCATCGCGGCCGGATCACGTGCAAGCCGGAAGTTGACTGTCAACTGGCGGTAACAGGCCTTGGCGCGTCCCCAGAATCCGAGCGTCTCAAAATGCGCATGGGCGATAATGCAACAACTGACCGCGACATTGCCTGACTCAGCTTCCGACTCTACATCCCTGGGCTGGCAAGGACAGGGCTAAGGGGGAAATCCAGGAGCAATGCTTTCGAATTGGCGGCCGAGCGGAGGACGGCGCGGAATAGCCGGGCTGCTCGATCGCGAGTATCGTAATGACCATTCAATTCCCCTCAGCAGCGGTAAACTTCGGGCTGATCTGCCGAAGATCGAGGTTCCGGCCGAAGGCAAGACATGGAGGCAAAGGTACGCGCAGCCTACTACCATCGTCGCTCTCTCCTCTGGTCCCGCAGGCGGGGAGATTCTGCGCGATGGCGCTATCCCCACCCACGAGACCGTCGTGGCCCCGCAGCGATACCCTGGTGCACAAGAATGTCCGACCCAAGTCGAAACTTCGCAACTGGACTTTTCGCGCTATTGTTGTGCTGTTTCTGGTTTTGATTCTGGGGTTTCTGGGATGGTCCTGCTGGGTCTACGTGCAAATTGAGAACTATGCCGGTTTTGACCAGACCGCACCGTCGGACGCCATCGGCGTTCTGGGCGCGGCGGAGTACGATGGAAAGCCCTCCCCGGTTTTCCGCGCACGTCTCGACCATGCGCGCGAACTTTACGATCGCGGCATCGCACCGCTCATCATCACTCTGGGCGGTGCCAACAAAGATGAGTACTCCGAGGGTGCGGTAGGCCGCGATTACCTGATGAGCCTGGGCATCCCTGAGAGCGCCATTATTGCCGAAACCGAAAGCCGAAACACCGAAGAACAGGCCCACCGCATTGCCGTCATCGCCCGAGCCAACAATCTGCGCCGCCTGGTCGTCGTCAGCGACGGCACCCACCTGTTTCGAATACACGAAATCTGCGCAGCCGATGGCCTAAATGTACTCACTTCACCCCGGACACGCGTCTCCATCGGAGGCGGTGCCGCAGAAGCCGAGCGCATTGCGCACGAGATCCTCAGCTACACCGCCTGGCGGCTTCGCCTGGCGGCTGCTTCTGCACTGAGACGGCGTTAGCCCGCTCAGTCTGTTCCTGCGTCAATAAAGAACCGCCAGGTGCCCATTCTTCTGGGCATTTGGCGGAACCAGACACGGTGGGATCTCAGTAGATCCCACCCCGCTGGGCGACTTTCGGGGAGTAATCTTCGAGAGAACCGCTAACATTGAGGATATGGGGCACTTACGTCGTTGAAAGCCTGTTTACTTGCGTTGAGACGCATGTTGCCGAATGCGAGTCACGCGTCGCAATGCGGCCAGCAGGAGATCCAGGATAGCGAAAAGATCATCCACGCCGAAGGTGCCCGGGGCTGTTGACGAAAAGGTAACTGACGGATTGACGGTTACACGCCCGGAGCTCGGAATTTTGGCGTTCCTTGCGCTTCGGTGGGCACCTCGATGATGCAACAAGACCGGAAGCTACGCCTCGAACGGAGCTACTGCACTGTGAGAGAGACCGTGCCTGTTTGGGTAATCGCGCCGGAAGTGCCCGTCACAGTAATGGTGTAGTTGCCCGCCGTGGTGCCTGGATTGCCGACGGCGTTGCAGCCCCCTCCTCCGCCACTCCCGCCGCATGCCAGCACACCGCCTGTGAGAGTGATGAGGAGCGCCAGCATGCCAAGCCTCGCCAGCCAGCGCCTCCGCCGCGCTGGATTGCCAAAGAGCAGCATGCAAGCCAGAACCGTGCTACTCGCCGTATACCAGGGAACTCCCTTGTCGCTCACGTTGGCCGCTGTGCAGCTGCCGGCGGTAGCCGCCGTAGTGTTCACGGTCAGCGTGGCCGTTTGTGCCGTGGTGCCGCTGATCGTAACTGAAGCCGGGATGCTGCACGTGGCGGGATCAGTGGCTGCGTTCGTAGTAAACGCGCAGCTCAAGCTGACCGTGCCGGTAAATCCGCCTGTCGGAGTTACGGTGATTGTTGAGGTGTTCCCGGTGGTTGCGCGGGGAGCGACACTGACCGCTGTGCCGGTGATGGTGAAGCTGGGAATTCCCGCCGTGCCCGTGACCGTGACAGAGGAGTAGCCACTGGCGCCACCGTAGTTGCCGTTGCCGTAGCTCACATTCAGCGGGGCAATACCAACGGGAAGCGACCCCGCGGGAATGGTGATGGTTGCGCTGCCGTTGCTCAAGGAGACTGTCGGCGAGGTGTAGTTGGTGCTGAGCAGCGTCACCATCCCGGTCGGTGTTGGACTGCCGCTTCCGGCGCTGACCGTAATCGCTACCGACAGGGGCTGCGACGTGGTGATGCTGGTTGAGGATGGCACGACCGTGACCGTCACTCCGCCTACGGTGACAAGGGCGCTGCCGGCGGGGGCCAGCGGGGCGTAGTTGCTGTCGCCGGAGTAGTTGACATACAGCGTGTTGAAACCCGTGGTCAGCGTTCCGGCGGGGATGCTGATGGTCGCGTTGCCGGCTGACAACGTGGTCACCGCCGAGCTTAAGCTGCCGGTGATAAGCGTCACTGTGCCGGTTGGCGTGGGATTGCCGCTTCCACCGGTCGCGGCCAAGGCCACGGAAAGAGCCTGCGACTGGGACTGCTGCCAGGTGAGTGTTGTCGTGGAAGGCGTCACTGCTATGTAAGGCGCGATCACGTACACCGATCCCACTCCGGAAGCAAACTTGTAAATCGAGGAGCTTGCTGCGTCCGGTATGTAGTTGACCGTCAGCACGTCGGGCGAAGGATACTCAGGCGTAGTGGCAGCCAGCGATCCGGCGGGAATATCGATGGTCGCGCTGCCGCCGCTGAGAGTGGTCGCCGCGGAGGAGTACGTTCCGCTGGCCAGCGTGACTGTGCCGGTTGGCGCCGGACTGCTGCTTCCACCACTGACGGAGACCGTTACCGTCAACAGCTTGGCCGAGGTGATGGTCGCTGAGGCCGGCGTCACCATTACCGTGGGCGTCGTAGCCGTTGAAGTGGAACCGATGTCCAGCTTGCTTACAAATGCGCTGGTGCCGCTGGCGATGGCCGTCTGGAAGGCCCCGCCGGTGACCGGAAAATCGGCCGATGTGGCGGTTCCCGCCAGGTACACGTTGCCGGAGCTGTCGAGAGCCAACGCGCTCGCCTGGTCGCCATCCCCGAAGACGATGACCCCGATGAAGCTGGCCGGGTTGATGCCGTTCCCGCCCAGGTAGGTGGAATAGACGAGCGCGCTGCCCGCCGGATTCAGCTCGGTCACGAATGCGTTGTAGCCGCCGATGCAGCCGCCTGGACACGGTCCCTGATCGTTATTTGTCGTCTGGTAGGCTCCCTGGGTCACAGGAAAATTGGCGGATGCTGTGCTCCCGGTTATATAGGCATCGCCGGAGCTGTCGATAGCCAGCCCGGTCGCCTGGTCTCCGCCCAGCATCGCGAGGGTGGGCGAAAGATTGATAATGCCTCCGCTCCCGCCCAGGTATGTGGAGTAGACCAGAGCTGTGCCAGTCGGGTTCAGCTTGGTGACGAATGCGTTGCTACCGCTATTGTTCGTATTATGATTCCTTGTTTGGAAGACCCCGGTGGTCACAGGAAAATCGGTGGATTGCGCGGTTCCCGTTACGTACACATCGCCAGAGCCATCCACAGCCACCCCGGAGGCCATGTCGCCACTGCAACATCCGCCTCCGCTCCCGCCCAGATAGGTGGAGAAAACCAGCGCGCTGCCGGACGGATTGAGCTTGGTGACGAATACGTTGTTAAACTTATTCGCCGCGGCATGATTGGTCGTCTGGTAGGCTCCAGGGGTCACCGGAAAGTTGGCCGAGCTGGTTGCTCCCGCAATGTACACGTTGCCTGAGCCGTCCAAAGCCAACGCCACCGTATTGCCCCATCCGGACTCGTCGCCCATTGCACCCAGGTAAGTGGAGTAGACCAGCGCTGTGCCCGTCGGATTCAGCTTGGTCACGAATGCGGCTTGTCCCGGGCTCGTTATCTGGAAGGCTCCCTGCGTCACCGGAAAATCGGTGGAAACGGTCTTCCCAGTGACATAGGCATTGCCGGAGTTGTCTACAGCCAGCCCGGTCCCCTGGTCTCCAAACGGCGCCCCGTAGAGGTCAACGCCTCCGCTCCCGCCCAGGTAAGTGGAGTAGACCAGCGCCGTCCCGGTCGGATTCAGCTTGGCGACGAATGCGGTGGCATCCCCATTGGCCGCGGCGTTATTCGTCGTTTGGAAGGCTCCCTGGGTTACCGGAAAGTCGGTCGAGCTGGTAGAACCGGTCACATACGCATTGCCGGAGCTGTCCACGGCCACCCCGGTGGCACCGTCGCCACCGCTACCGCCCAGGTACGTGGAGTAGACGAGCGCCGTGCCGGCCGGATTCAGCTTGGTGACAAATGCGGTGTAGGGGGCATTCGCAGCACTGTTACCTGTTGTTTGAAAGGCCCCAGGGGTCACCGGAAAGCCGGTTGGGGCAGTCCGGCCAGCCACGTAGGCATCGCCTGCGGCATCCACCGTGATAGTGTAGGCCGAATCCCCGCCGCTCCCGCCCAGATAGGTGGAATACACCAGCACCGGATCGATGACCAGCGCCTTGGCGCGGTCGTAGCGCCCCAGCCGGAATCCCACGGTGTGCTTCGCCAACAGTGAAAAGTCTCCTGCAACCGTTTGGCGCTGGCCGTCCACAATTTGGTAAACCAGCGGCTTGCGGAAGACCAGCGCCCCGTTCTCAACCGTGAGCACCAGATCCCCGCTTGCTGTCCGATGCAATTCCTTGGCTCCGGCAAAGCGCAGCCGAATCAGCTTCGGGTCGGCGCCGGGGGCAGCCACAAAGTCGTATTCAAGCTGCCACTGATTGCCGTAGTAGACCAGATCGATACCGGGATAGATGCCCGCATAGCGAACCTGGGCGTACGTGGGAACGCCCGCGCGCCACCTGGCCGAATCGTTGCCGATAAAGTAGTTGGCCGTGCCCGGCAACGGCTCCTCGCCCACCGGAGCCGCCGCCCCGCCGCCGGCTCCCGCCAGCCGCATCAGCACCACTTCAGACGGCGCGGATTCCTGCATGGGGCGCAGTTTGCGCTGCAAGCCTGCTCGGGTTGTGCCGGAAACAGTCTTGCGGAGCGTCAATACCGCTTCGTTTGCAGTGAGAAACAGACCATAACCGCTGCCCCGCGAAAGGAACTTCACGCTCTTATCCGCCTGCCCGGTGTTGGCCTCAAAGCTTAGCGGAAGCTTTCCATAGTTTTCCTCAATCCGCACTGTTTGTGCAGGCAGGGTCTTTTGAGATGGGCATGCGGAGATTGCCGGGAAGAAAGTAAACGACGTTGCTACAACGAGTCCGGTTACAAACAGGGCCCGCAGAGGTGAGGCTTGCGCGTTTGCGTACATGAGCGCCCCTAGGTTTGACGCGGAAACTCGGGGAATTGCTACCGGAGCTTCCAAATTTTGCCCACCGCTCCGTGCCTGTTCAGTTCGGTTGGTACAAGATCGCCGAGGCACTCGTGGACCGGTGCGAGAGGTTCTTTTTGGCGGGTTCCGGGCGGATCACCGCCTATTCAGAAATTACTTTTTGATAAACATTCCCGCTCGCCAGAAGCTGTGGATGACGCTGAACACGACCGCAGACTACCGGTGGCGGCAAATTGCTGCACCCAATTGCAGGTCTCCGTGCCCCTGGTGGCAGATTTCAATGTTTTCAGCAGGTGGTTCACAAGGTCTCATTCCCAGCCCCCCGTTTTACGGGGCTTTTTGGCCTCCAAAACGCGGCCTCGGCGGTGGTCTACAACGATTAGTCTGTGAACCAGAACTTGACTGAAGTGGACACTGGCTCGTGGTTTTGCTGTTGCACCGGCGCCCTTCCGATTCCCCGTCCGGGCGGCATCGCGACCTCTGTTCACTTCCCAGCCGGCGATTGAAGATCGCCGGCGCAAAGGGCGTTTGATCGGCATAGGAGCGGCAGTCACCTGCCGACCCCTGCCACACCACCGTGCGAACGGGTCCGTACACGGCGGTTCGAGAAGTTACGCCTTCACTCACCGACCAACGAAGGAAGACCGAGCGATTTGAAATAGGCATTGGAGAGGCCCACGGAAAGGGCCTTGGCCTTGGCAAGATACCAAGGGCCGAGTCCGCTGCCGGCTGTGTTTCGTGCCAGCCGTAAGCGAACCCCCAGTTCGAGTAGAGCCTCACGGCGACGGCGTGGTGTTTTCCACTGCCGCCACATTGCCGCCCTGAGTCTCAACCGAACCCAGCGAGTAAGAGACACCAACACTTCAGGCGTTTCACAGTAGCCAAAATAGCTGCGCCAGCCTACGACCATTGAGGCTCATTTCTGGGGGAAAACCAGTATTTGCACGGCGTCTAATGTAGTGGAACCCTATATGATGCGACGTTTTGTTCTACTACTGTTTGGATGGGGCACCCGGCTCACGGTGAGTGAAAGTGCATGAATTTCCCAGCCGCGGCGATCGTTTCGCGGTAAGATTGCTGCAACACAAATTCAGTTTGTCTATTCTGTATTCCGAGTGCTCCGCGGGGAGGAGTAAGGATGCTCTTTTTGCGGCTTCTTCATATACCGGGAGCGAATCTTCAGCTTCGAAAACGGTGTTGGGTTCGCTGCTCCACCTTCAGCTTCCTTATGTGCTTATGCCTGGCAAGACCCTGCTGTTCGCAGGAATATACGAAGTTTCAGCGAGCAGAGGTCCAGGATATGCTCCACGATGTGACGGACGACGTAAAGAAGCACTACTACGATTCGAAATTGCACGGCGTGGACTGGGACGCCAAGGTCCGCGAGGCAAAGGAAAAAATCGACAAGGCGGAATCGCTCAACCGGGCGCTGACCGCTGTTGCCGTCGTTCTTGACAGCCTGAACGATTCCCATACGGTCCTCGTGCCCCCGGGGCGGCCCTATGTGCACGATTACGGATTTCAGATGCAGATGATCGGCGATCGCTGCTATGTAGCGCGCGTCCGCCCCGGCAGCGACGCGGAAACAAAAGGTATCAAGGCCGGCGACGAAATCGTCACCTTGAACGGTTACACCCCCACCCGCGCTGACTTTTCGGAGATGGCATACCTCTTTTGGGTGCTGCGGCCGCAGCCGGGATTGCGGCTGAATCTTCGCTCGCCGGAAGGCGGCGAGCGGCAGATCGATGTGATCGCGAAGTTCCGCGAGCGCCAACGGGTTCGAGACATTTCGGGCAGCGGGATCTTCGACTTGATTCGCGAGATGGAGGATGAGGAATACCTGGTTCGCGCGAGGTACGCCGAACGAGGCGACGACCTGTTGATTGTGAAATTCCCCGTGTTTCTGCCTTCTTTTGGCGAAGTCGAATCTATTGTGAGCAAAATGCATCACTACAAGTCTGTTGTGCTTGACCTTCGCGCCGATCCGGGAGGCAGCGAAGATGCCCTCATTTCGCTTCTTGGCGGAGTGTTCAAGAACAAGGTCAAGGTCGGCGACCGGGTCCGCAGGAACGCGACTCATCCCATCGAGACCGAGCCATTTCGAACTGGATTCGACGGTAAGCTTGTTGTGCTGATCGACGGCAGGTCCGCTTCTGCAGCGGAGCTATTTGCGCGCGTGATCCAACTGGAGAAACGGGGCACGATTGTTGGCGACCGGAGTGCGGGCGCGGTAATGGAAGCGGAATTCTTTCAACACAAGACTGGCGGCGACACGGGACGTGCATTTATCGTGTACGGCGCCGAGATTACCGTGGCCGATATCGTCATGACCGATGGGAAGAGCCTGGAGCATACGGGCGTGACTCCTGACGTAGTGGCTTTGCCCACGGCGTCGGACCTTGCGAGTGGGCGCGATCCGGTGCTGGCGAAAGCGGCGGAGTTGGTTGGCGTGACGATGACGCCTGAGGAGGCCGGAAAGTTGTTTCCCTATGAATGGCCGAAAGAGTGATCGAGGCGGAGTGGATTCTGCAAACTTGGCAGGGAAGGGTCTGGCACCTGATCCTAAGCCGCGGGTCTTCTATCATCGAATCACTGTGCAAACGATACGGGTAGAGACGCAGTCGGCGAAGTACGATGTGGTTGCGGGGAGCGGGTTGCTGGAGACGTTGGCGCGGCGCATTGAAAGAGCAGCAGGCAAGCTGCCGCAGCGCGTTTTCTGGTGACGTCGCCGTCGACGTCGTGTCCACCGCTCCTAGCCGGCGAGATTCAAAGTAGCCCACTTGACGGATTTTTGATTTCCGGGCGGATGACCGGCTAACCGGACAGAACTCGTTTTTCGGCCTACCGGGAACCGCCAGCAGCCAGAAAGCAGGGTTCTGTCCGGTTTGCCGACCAACCGTCCGGAACCCACACGACCGCGTCGAACCAAGGCTGGAAACCTGCATCGGACTGTTCCAGTGGGTTAGACGTCTTCTAAAGCAATGCATGCACCGATCAGCATTCTCGGCTGGATCAGTATTCACGGGCGCCGTCCTGTGCGGAATGGAAGATAAATGAAAACTCTACTCGGCGCCGCAGATCTCGATTGGGGTCGCGCTCCGGCACGCCGCGCTGGCTGAAAGCTGACCGCCTTGCCGATAAGCAGATGTCATCGCCGACCGCCGTCCGCATCAGTTGACCAAGCCAACAGCAACCTCTGGTTGAATTGCAAAATCGCGGAACCGCCGTCGCCGGATTTAGCGCTCTGGGATGACCTGTATTTCCAAAGCAAAAGATGCATCCCTGATCGCGCTTTCTACCTATCCACAAGTTTCTGTGCCATGCTAAAATCCTCCAACGCGAGGGAGGTTAACCATGGAAGCATCATTGCGTCGATGGGCAACGCTCGTGGCGTTCGGGCTATTGGCCGCGCTGCCCCAGGTTGTGAGCGTCGCGGAACCGTGCAACCTGTTGACTGTGCAAGAAATCGCCCAGGTGCTCGGTAACCCGGTTTCATCCATGCCGATTGGCACTACTGGCTGCATCTGGAACGGCAGCCCGCAAGGAGTAAACATCACGCTGCGCAATGCCTCCGCCTGGCCACGAATTACAGCGCAAGGCCCCGGCATCACCAAGACCGATGTAAGCGGAATCGGGGATGCAGCGTCATTCTCTGGCATGCAAAATATGTGGACGCTCTCGGTGAAGCAGGGAAACAACGTTATCGTCCTGACGGTCACCGGCGCAAAGACCCCCGATCAGCAGCGTTCATCGGAGGAGTCCCTCGCCCGGCTCGCTATCAAGCGCCTCTAGGCCCTCGATTGCAACGCACCGTCGGACTGCCCACTCGCCGAGCGTTTCTACATTGGCTTCCCAACTCTCAGTCAACAGAATTATGCCTAAATGACTTCGCCAGACCGCACATTGGGAGACAGCGACCTCGCGATACGCCCAAGTTGACAGCTGATTGCGGAAGCTCTCATCGAGAACTCGAACGAAAAGTCCGCCAGATTTCGCACTTCCGGGTGAGTAACCGCTAGCCAAGATGGGAAACGCCTCGCGCATGATGCGCAAGGACGGCACGCTGCTGAAGCGAGGCGTTTTCGATTTGGAGGTAAGCTTCGACGGCATGTTCCATGGCATCACTGGCACCAGAAACTTGCCTGAAGTTTCTGGGGAGAAGGAAGCCGCAGGCGTTTGCCGCGGACGCGGTGAGTCAATGGAGATTCAATCAAAACTAGCCTGTAATCAAATATTTAGCACGAAGCGACGATTGCCGATGAAGCACGCTCTGCAAGCCCATACACTCCAACTATGGCACAACCGAGCGTCCGCGGCGCCTGCGGCTTCGTTCTGGCCGACAAACCGGAAACTGCACTACAGCCGGTCGCAGAACTGGCTGGAAAAGGCGACAGCGCACGTGGTAGAGTAGCGCCATGAAGCGCATTTGGCGTGCTCTCCTTATCGCAATCCTCATTGCGAGCCTGTTCACACCGGCAAGTGTGTGGTGCGCCGCGAAATGCCATTTGGTGCCGCACACCTGTTGTGCTGGCAGACCGCAAATGGTCGACGATTGCTGCTCCTACCAGCTCAGTTCTGTTAGCGCGAGTGCCGTACAAAACGAACCCACTCGGGCCTTTTCGGTGACCCCTTCAGCGTGGACTCAGTTTGCGAGCTTGCCAGCTCAGATCAACTTCAACTCCTCCACATTCTCGAAGTGTCCGCCTGTCCATCAAGCACCTCCTATCGTCCTTCGCACCTGATTCCTCCAATTCAGCTCAGTCTTGCTAGCATCTTATCCTGAGGCGCGGTCTTTTCTCTGTGCAAATTCGCGGAGGTATTCGTGTTGCGTTGCCGGTTTGCTGTGCTGACATTGCTTGTCGCGCCGGGTGCTTGCGCCCAAATAAACATGAATATGGGCGGACCCTCAGGATCGTTTGTCGAAAATGTTCTGAACCACACCGGCTCTGGCACCAGCATTGAGCCTGCGTCGCGGGCTCCGTCGATGCTGATGCAGATGCGGCCGAGCGGCTGGATGCTTATGCTGCATGGCGAAGCTGTCGTCACGGAGCAGCAGCAGACCGGACCGCGCGGGCACGACAAATTCTTCGCCATAAACTGGCTCATGCCCATGGCACAGCGCAGCTACGGACGCAGCCAGCTTACCCTACGCGCCATGTTCAGTCTCGAACCGGCCACCATCACCGGCCGCTATTACCCTGAACTATTTCAAGAAGGCGAGACAGCCTTCGGCAAGCCAATCGTTGACGGACAGCACCCGCACGATCTCTTCATGGAACTGGCCGGGCTTTTCGACTTCAAACTTGCTCCGAGCACGCTTCTCACGCTCTATGCCGCGCCTGTGGGTGATCCCGCTCTCGGACCTGAGGCATTCCCGCATCGCGCGTCGATTGGCGACGATCCTCTCGCGCCTCTGGGCCACCATTTGCAGGATTCAACCCACATCGCCGACGATGTCGTAACTGCAGCAGTGAGCTACGGCCATGAGCAGAGCGGTATCCGCATCGAGGCCAGTGGCTTCCATGGCCGCGAGCCCGACGAGAATCGCTGGCACATCGAAGTGGGCGCTATCGACACGTGGTCGGCGCGGCTCTCTGTCACGCCGTCAAATGATTGGGTGGGGCAGTATTCATTGGGCCATCTGCACTCGCCTGAAGCAGCGCACCCAAATGAAGACATCTTACGCCAGACCGCTTCGGTCTCATTTCACCACGCATTCCACCAGGCATCTCTCAACGCGATTGGCGTTTGGGGTCGCAATCATACCGATGGTACTTCAATCGTGGCGGCGGGTTACCTCTTTGAGGCCGCATTGCACCGGAGCGATCACGATACGGCTTGGACACGCATCGAGAATGCCGACCGGACTGCCGATCTGCTCGCACCCACCGCGCCGCCGGTCGAAAGTGGTGTAGGACGGGTTCAAGCCTACACCGGCGGATATGCGCACCAAGTGTGGAATTGCAAACGTGGATCGGCGGAGTTGGGCGCGCAACTCACCGGCTACGGCGTTCCGGCGAGGCTGCTGCCACTTTATGGCCCGCATCCGTTCGGTGTTGTGGCGCTGCTGAAAATCCAGTTGGGAAGTGGCGGACGCTGATTTTCCGGGTTCCGGGTGACCGGCAAACCGGACAGAACTCATTTCTCGGTCTCGATTGCGGCGCACATCCGTAAACTCCTGTGAGGCAGATCACAGGGTTCTGTCCGGATAGCCGACAAACCGGGAGCCAAGTGGCGAGAAGCGCGATTCTCAGGGCCCATCTTCATGCGAGAGATCGTCTTGCTCTATCCTGCCTCTGTGGGGATAGCGATGAAGCCTTTGATCTTTGCTCTCTGTGTTGTGTTTGCGT
>JBEKZJ010000014.1:0-51839 GCA_049509995.1 Occallatibacter sp.
GGTGAACGCCGTTCCGTGGGTGAACTTCGTCGCCGAAGTTGGCGTCAACGTGGTGGCGGTCGAGGTAAACTTCACGCTGCCCCAGTTGGTCACAAGCTGGTTGGCGTCGATCGTCCCCAGGCCGCTGGCCTCGTCATAGCCCGCGACGGCGTTGTACCACGCTGTCGTCCCGGTGCCGATCATTCCCTCCAGGATCTCGACTGTGTTGCCGTTGGAATCTGTGTACTCGAGGGTGATCGGGTTGGGAGCGGCCACGCAGTTTGTGGTAGCGTCGGTCAGATCGCACGGAACGGTGTTGGTACCGTTCTTCACGTCGTTGAACGCCGCCGGAACCTGCTTGGAAAGCGGATAGAGCACAAAATCCGCCTGCCCCTGCCTCTGAGGCGAGCCAAGTAACTTTGTCTGGTACTGGTTCACCATCGCCATGATGCCCGCAAACGACGGAGCCGAAGCCGACGTGCCGCCCACCCCGCTGATCTGCACCGTCCCGCTGCTCGATACCGGCTGGCAATCGCCGTCGTTGGCGCATATCGGATAGTAGCTGACATTGGAGCCGTTGGAGGCGAAGAGAGAAACGTCCGGAAGGTCGCGCGCCGTGTCGCCAAATCCGGTTTGCCACGCAGGCTTGGTGGTATAAATCGCGCTGGACCCGCCGCCTCCCGCCGAAATGGACGTGTACGACAGAGGCGAGGCGCCCTCTTGCAGCGTAGAAATGGTATCCCCATACGGGCTGTCGTTCCACGGCTGCTCTGGAATGGGAGCTTTCGCGGCGATGATGGACACCGCCGGCGAGTTGTTGCTGGCCGTGGTGTTCCAGTAGGTCCCCATCTGCGCCTCCATGGCCGTCAGCCCCTGGCTGAAATCGCTGTAGTAGAAGTCCGTCCCGCCCACGGCCACGTTGTACGGCGTCGAGGCGTATCCGTTCACCTGTTGTCCATAGACGGCATACTCCTCCGAATTGTCGTTGTCGCAGCCCGCTGAGCCGCTGTCGCCGGTCGAAACCACCACCGTGATGCCCTGCGCCGCTGCCTGCTCCCAGAGCGCGCTCAAGAAGCTGTTTCCAGAGGGGGTCAGGAAATTTTCGCATAAGCCAAAACTCACGCTCATGATAGGCGCGACGTTGCTGTAGACCGCGTGCTCGGCAGCCAGGATCAGGCCGTTCTCCAGCGAAGTATCGCCCGCAATCACCAGATCCACCGTGGCGTCGGGGGCTACGGCTCCCGCCCACTCCACGTCAAGATAAGCCTCGGTCGAGGCGCCGTTCGGACCGTCCGGATTGTTGATCCCGTCCACGCCCGGATCGTTCCCGTCGATGATTACCTGCGGCGGGTTGGCGGGGAGGCTGAAAAGACTGCGGAAACTGTTCACCAGTCCAATATTGACGTTGGATTCATTGATGATCGCAATCGTCTGCCCGCTGCCGTTTGTTCCAGCCGTATACAGCGGGTTCAGATCGTACTGAACGGCAAAATCTCCCGGCGCCAGCACAAAGGTGTAGCCGGCGCTCGCGCTGCCCACCGTCCACTCGGGTGTCGCGTGGTCCGTCTTCGGATCGTATTGCGCCTTGCCCAGGTATTTGACATAGCTCCTGGCCCTGAAGTTGTTCAGCGAAACAAAGCCGCCCATCACCGGCGCCAGCGCCGCCGGAATCTGCGGGGCGTTCGAGTTCGCGTAATGGGTCTCGCCATTCACCTCGTACTTATGGATCTGGGTGTGAAACGCCCCGCGCATCTGCGCCACGTTGCCGCTGAACTCGATGGTCTGCTTGCCCGGATTCACCCTGGTCACGCTGAAGCCGTGCCCCGTCAGCCAGGTTTGAATGGTCGCGATGTCCTGGTCTGACGGTCCGAAGTGCTTGCCGAACTCGTCCGGCGTCAGCCATTTATGGTAGCTGGCCGTTCCCGGCGCGTGCAGATCGCCGATGAGCTTGTGCAGCGCCGCTTCCTGGCTGTTGCTGCGCTTCAGAACCAGGTGCATGCGCTCAAGCTGCATCTCGTCGGGCGCGGCTCCGCGGTCGTTCCTGGCGTTGGCCAGTGGGTGCACCGTGCCCTTGAGAGTTACCAGTTGGCTTTCGTCAATGGGATTGACGATCCGCGCTGCGGGTGCGATTTCCTGGGCTATCGCTGCGGTTCCACACAGCAATGTACCGGACAGAACACAGAGGGGAAACGAACGCAGGAGACGCATGGTGGTTTTCCTGAACCCTTTCTGGGGGGGAGAATCCCCGGGGACGCGAAACGTCGCAGTTTCAATGGAAAAAACACGATGGAGCAACTTACCCGTAGACTCTACACAGAATGCATCTTGGCTGACAATAGCAACGAAATCAGCAGCCCTCGTGCATCGCCGCATGGATCCGCAGTCTCTTCCGCGCGCAAAACCGAAGCATGGCGGAGAAAATCTGCATTGTGGAATACCTCGGCCCGAGTTTCTGCCTCTGTACCTGGTAGCCGCTGGAAAACAAGAATGAAGCCCAATGGGAAGAATATGGGAGAGTTGCCGCCCTCCCGTCGGTCACGCCAAGAGGAAACAATCTGGTTAGACGAGGTTCAGCGAAAAGAGTTGACCTGCGGATTATTAACTATTACATAGGACGGCTCATGACGCCCCATGGCCGCAATCCCTTGAGGAGCATCATCCGCGGACCCCGATAATCGGTTTCAGTTCAACCGGCAAGCGGTCGCCAATCGAGATCCATCTCGGAAAGGGCGCCCTGGAAACCGTGGTCGCACTCGGACTGTGGCGCGCTGATTCGGCGACTCTTCGCCATTTCAACAGCCCGCCGCGGCCGAAACCGATTTTGCAATAGACAAACCGATTTTGCAATAGACAATTCGTGTCTCTATCGGATACCATTTCCTTTTCCAATTTGCCGCATCGCGGAACCGGTCCCACTCATGCTCGTTAGGCTCTTTATCCGCTGCCGGAACGTCGCCCTCTTCCCCGAGACGTGCCCCGCCATTTCGCATCCACTCACCAGGCAAGCCACCTTGGCGAAGGACGACCCATCATGACGCACTCTGTATCCACAACCTTTGACTTGGCCGTTAAGGCTCTGGACTCGTTCCAGATCGAGATCCCCTCCTGGGGATTTGCCAACACCGGCACGCGCTTCGGCAAGTTTGTCCAGCCCGCCGCCGCCTCCACCATCGAGGAGAAGTTCTCCGACGCGGCTGAGGTCAACCGCCTCACCGGCGTCACCCCCACGCTCGCCCTCCACGTCCTATGGGACCTGCCCAACGGCATCGACGACGTTCCCCAGGTCAAGGAGCTCGAGCGGCGCTTCGGCGTTCGCGCCGGCTCCATCAACCCCAACCTCTTTGAGGACCAGCAGTACAAGTTCGGTTCTCTCTGCAATCCCTCCGCCCAGATCCGCGAGCAGGCCCTGGCCCACGTCCTGGACTCCATCGAGATAGCCAAACAGCTCGGCTCCCGCGATCTCTCCCTTTGGCTGCCCGACGGCTCCAATTACCCCGGCTCCCAAAGCATCCGCAAGCGCATCGGCTGGCTGGAGCAGGCCCTCTGCGCCGCCCATGATCGCCTCGCCCCCTCGCAGCGCCTCCTCATCGAGTACAAACCCTTCGAGCCGGCCTTTTATCACACCGATATTGCCGACTGGGGCATGTCCTCCCACCTCTGCCGCGTCGCCGGCTTGCAGGCCCGCGTCCTGGTCGACACCGGTCACCATTACTCTGCCCAGAACATCGAGCAGATCGTCGCCTGGCTGCTCCACACCGGCCTCCTCGGAGGATTCCACTTCAACGACCGCCGCTACGCCGACGACGATCTCACCCTCGGCTCCATCGATCCCTACCAGGTCTTCCGCATCTTCCACGAGATCCACGCCGCCGCCACCGACGGCCTGGCCCGCAACGTCGCCTTCATGATCGACCAGAGCCACAACCTCAAAGGCAAGATCGAAGCCACCGTCCAGACCGTGGTCGCGGCCCAGGAACTCTGGCTCAAGGCCGCCCTCGTCGATCGCGAGCAGTTGGCCGTCCATCAGCAGTCCTGTGAAATTGTGGCCGCCGAAGAACTCTTCCGCGGCGCCTTTTGGACCGATGTCCGGCCCCTCGCCGCGGCCTGGCGCCTGGCCCGTGGCCTGCCCGCCGACCCGCTCGCCGCCCTGCGCGAAAGCGGATATGTCGAGCGCATTGCCCGTGAGCGCGGAGATCGTCAGTCGGCCATAAGCAGCTACGCCTGAAAAGGACTATCCTGATGTGAAACCTGCTGCTGACTGAAAACACCCACGGAGCCAATCGCTTGCCAAAGACAAAGATCAAGCGCCTCTACCTGATTCCCATCCTTTCCAAGGCCCTCGATGTACTGGAGCTCCTGGAGGAGAATCACGCCCCTGCCTCCCTCGAGGACGTCTACCGGAAAACCAGGATCTCCAAGACAAGCGTCTATCGCATCCTCAAGACCCTCGTCCACCGCGGCTACGTCGCCCAGGCCCAGAACGGCCAGTACCGGCTGGTTTCGCGCCCCCGCCGCCTGCGCTTCGGCTTGTCTGTCCAGAGCGCGGAGTTGCCCTTCTCCATCGCCGTGGCCCAGAGCGTCACTGCCGCGGCCGCCGCATCCGGCGTCGAGCTTCTCGTCCTCGACAACCGCTTCGACCCCGATGTTGCCGTCCAGAACGCCGAGGAATTTGTCGCCAAACGCGTGGACCTCGTGCTCGAGTTCCAGGTCGAGGAGCACGTCGCCCCGCGCGTCTCCCACATCTTCAAGAAGGCTGACATTCCCCTCGTCGCCATCGATGTTCCCCACCCCCACGCCACCTACTTTGGCGTGGATAACTTCGAGTGCGGGCTCGAAGCCGGCTCCCTGCTCGCCCAGTATGCTCTCCGCAAGTGGAAGGGCAAAGTCGACTGGGTTCTCGGCGTGGGATTGGCTGAGGCCGGCAGTTTTGTCCAGAGCCGCATCACCGGCGCCTTCGACGGCATTCGCGAGCGCCTCGCCGATCTCCCCGCCGACCGTTTCGTCCAGCTCGAAGGCCGCGGCATGAGGCAACCCAGCCAGCTCGTGGTCGCCGAGTTTCTCCGCGGCCGTCGCAAGGGCGAACGCATCCTCGTCGCCACCGCCAACGACACCAGCGCCCTCGGCGTCCTGGCTGCCGCCCGCGACTCCGGCCGCGAGCAGGACTTCGCCATCGTCGGCCAGGACTGCATCCCCGAGGTCCTCGAAGAGATGCGCTCCGGAAAGAGCGCCATCATCGGCTCCGTCTCCCACGAAGTCGAAACCTACGGCCCGCGCCTCATCCAGCTCGGCATTGCCCTCCTCCGCGGTTACACCGTCCCCCCCTACAACTACGTCCGTCACCGCACCGTCACCGCTGAATCCCTCGCCGCCGAACAGCAAGCCTAGCCCTGCCTCGGCCTTGCAGGCCGCGAAAAACTCGTTGCTTTGAGAAGGCCCAGCTTTACAGGCTGCGGAAATACTCCTCCGGGCGCCAGGTCCGGCCTGGTGGACCGGGGTATTAACCCCAACAAAATCCGCGCCCACCGCCATGCCTAAATTCACCAATTTTAGCCCCCGTGGGAATGCCTCAGGCCGCAAACCGTTTCTTTGTGCGGCTGGCTCGCGGATTCCCGGCAAAGAGATTCCGCCCTCCTCAGTCCGCGATTTGCACAGCCGCTCTGCCCCGCCGCCCCGCATTGGGGCGATACTGTCTGCATGGCTACCGTCACCTATCAGGGCCTTGAAGTTCTCTTTACCCGTCAGCAGATCGCCGCGCGCGTCGCCGAGATGGGCGCCCAGATCACCCGTGACCTCAACGGCGAAAAGCTGGTCATGGTCGGCGTGCTCAAGGGCGCCGCGCCCTTCCTGTCTGACCTGGCGCGCTCCATCCAGGCTGACGCCACCTTCGACTTTGTCGCCGTCTCCAGCTACGGCAATGGCCAGCGCTCCTCCGGCGCCGTCAAGCTCATCAAGGACCTCGACGAGCCCATTGAAGGCAAGAACGTCCTGGTCGTCGAGGACATCCTCGACACCGGCCTCACCCTGGCCTACCTGCGCAAGCTTTTCCTCCAGCAGCGTCCCAAAACCCTGCGTATCGCCACCCTGCTTGACAAGCCCTCCCGCCGCATCGAGAAAATCGACGCCGACTACGTGGGCTTTTCCATCCCCAACCTCTTCGTCATCGGCTACGGCATGGATTACGCCGAGCGCTACCGCAACCTGCCCGACATTTGCATCATGACCCCGGACCATCCCGAGTAGCCCCTCCCGTCCCCAAGAGCGATTCCCTCCGCGACCATCCAGCCGCAACCCCGAACGGCTGCCGCCCTTTGGGCTGCTTGAGCCAGCCAGTTGACGCTCTGTGCAACCCCAGCCGCTCAAACACCGTAAATTCATTTGGCCGGGCGTTCGGGAAGGCCTATACTCATCTCCCGTACACTGCCTGGCGAACCGGCATTTGAGAATGGCTCACCTCCGGCAAGGAGCAAAACCCATGCCTTCCATCACCCCCATCAACGAAGCGGACCTCGAATTCGACAACGGCTATTTCGATTCAGCCGCCTTTGCCGCGCAAACGCTGTCCAGTTGGCAGGCCTTGGCCGCGGTCATCGACCACACCCTGCTCAAGCCTGAAGCCACCCGCGACCAGGTTGAGAACCTCTGCGACGAGGTCATCCGCTACCGCTTTGCCTGCGCCATGGTCAACCCCATCTGGGCGTCCACGGCCGTCAGCCTGCTCTCCGGCACCGGCCTTCCCGTCGGCGTCGTCATCGGCTTTCCTCTGGGCGCCTCGCTGGTCTCCACCCTGCGCCAGGAAGCCGCCGCCCTCACCCGCCTCGGCGCGCGCGAACTGGATATGGTCATCCCCATCGGCCAACTCAAGAGCGGCAACCACCAGGCCGTTCACCACGCCATCCACGCCGCCGCCACCGTCGCCCATCACCACGGCGCCCTGCTCAAGGTCATTCTTGAAACCGCCCTGCTCACCGTCGAAGAAAAGCTCCGCGCCGCCGAAATCGCCATCCAGGCCGGCGCCGACTTCCTCAAGACCTCCACGGGGTTTTCCACCGGCGGCGCAAACCCCGCCGACGTTGCCCTGCTCCGCGGCGTAGCCGGCGCCCGCTGCGGCGTCAAAGCCGCGGGCGGCATCCGCACTCTCGCCGACGTCCGCGCCCTGCTCGAAGCCGGCGCCAACCGCCTCGGCGCCTCCGCCTCCGTCGCCATCGTCCGCGAACTGGGAGCCGAGTAAGTCAGCTTCCAGCTTCCAGCTTCCAGTTTGCGACCCAACCCGGCCAGAGCGTTTTCCGCAGACAGATGAGCCCGGCCACAGTCGGCACAGTCAGACGATGATGGAATTCCCGCGTAGCAAACAGATTCCCTCATGGCAGCCGGACGCCGAGCATCAGCTCAAGGCTGGAAGCTGGCAGCTAGAGGCTAACGGCCGCCCCTTCATCCGTTATCATTCCTACTAGACCCCCATGTCCACCATTCCCCCACCCCCGCCTCACCAACACGAGTTCGAAGGCGATTACCGCCCCGTCGACCCCGCCAATCCTTCCGCCCATCTCGACCCCGTCAACGCCCGTGTGGAACCCGCCGACGTCGCCTACCTGGCGCAGTTGGCTGAAGCCCTCAACACCACCCTCGACCTCGAAACCCTCCTCAACCGCACCGCAGAGCTCGTCCGCGCCGTCATCCACTACCGCATCTTCGCCATCCTCCTCCTTAACGACCGCACCCAGGAACTCCGCGTCCGCTTCCAGATCGGACACACCACCCAGGTCGAGCGCGCCCGCATTCCCCTCGGCATAGGCGTAGTCGGCCAGGTCGCCCTCACCCGCCAGCCCATCCTCCTCAACGACGTCTCCACAGCGAAGAACTACATCTGCGTCAACCCAGCCGTCCGCTCCGAGTTGGCCGTCCCTCTCATCGCCAAAAACCGCCTCATCGGCGTCATGGACATTGAAAGCGAGCAAGCCGGCTACTTCCGCCCCGAGCATCTCCATCTGCTCACCCTCACCGCCTCCCGCATCGCCCAGGCCATTGAGAATGCCCGCCTCTACGCCCGCGTCTTCCGCCAGGGCCAGACCCTCGCCATCCTTAACGAGATCGCCGCCGAACTCACTTCCATCCTCGAACTCGACCCCCTCCTCGAGCGTGTCGGCCAGCTCCTCCGCCGCCTCATCGACTTCCAGATGTTCACCGTCATGCTCCTCGACGACAAAGGCGAAACCCTCATCACCCGTTACTCCTGGCGATTCGGTCACGCCGACGCCCCCTCGCGCCGCATCGCCATCACCAGCGGCCTGGTCGGCGCCGCCGTCCGCGAGTGGCGCCTCATCAACGTCCCCGACGTCCGCAAGGACCCGCGCTACGTGCCCATGAACGAAGAGACCCGCTCCGAGCTGGTCGTGCCCCTCTTCTACAAAGGCCGCATCATCGGCGTTCTCGACCTCGAACACACCCGTTGCCATTTCTTCAACGAAGAGCACGAGCGCATGTTGACCACGCTCGCCGCCCAGGTCGCCATCGCCATCGAAAACGCCCGCCTCTACCAGGCCGTCCGCCGCCAGGAGGCGCAACTCGAGCGCGACATCAATATGGCCCGCGAAGTCCAGCTCCGCCTCCTGCCGCCCAATCCGCCCGAATACCCCCACGCTGAAATGGCCGTCCACTTTCTCCCCGCCCGCACCATCGGCGGCGACCTCTACGACTTCCTCGACTACGGCCCCCACCGCACCGCCATCGTCCTCGGCGACGTCAGCGGCAAAGCCGCCCCAGCCGCACTCTTCGCCGCCCTCGTCAGCGGCATCATGCGCTCCGCGGCTGTGCAACAGCCCCAACCAGCCCAGATGCTCGCCACCCTCAACGACGCCCTCCAGGAGCGCAAACTCGAATCCCAGTACGTCTCCCTGCTCTTCGCCCTCTGGGACGACGAAAACCAGACCCTGCAAGTGGCCAACTCCGGCGCCGTCCAACCCATCCTCTGCCGCGCCGGCAAGTCGATCGCAGTCCCCGCCGAAGGCTTCCCTCTCGGCCTCTTTCCCAATGTCACCTACGAGGAGTTCAACGTCGCCGCCCAGCCCGGCGACGCCATCGTCTTCGTCTCCGACGGCATTCTCGACGCCGAAAACGCCCACGGCGAAATGTACGGCGACGACCGCTTATCCAGCCTTCTCTGCGCCCAACGCGAGCACCCCGCCCAGCAAATCGCCGACGCCATCCTCGCCGACGTCTCCCGTTTCCAGGGCGCGCAGGACCGCTTCGACGACGAAACCATCATCGTCCTCCGCGTCCGCTAAACCGTCGCGCAGCCCACTTCCAGGTTTGTCGTCTCAGCCCGGCGCAGCGTAGCCGAAGGGACCCGCTGCGGCCCGTCAGCCCTGCCGCCCCTGAGGAAAAACAAGAAGTCAGCTGCTCTGTACCCAATTGCTCAGAACCAGCAATTGTCTGGTGGGAGACTCCATGTGAAAGGGGCAAAACGTTTGCCGGAATATGGAGGACACCATGCTCCAAAACATCAATGACTACGCAGCGGACCTGCATATTTACGCCGCCCACGCCCACACCGCCGCCGCCGCCGCGCACCACAGGGGCGATTTCGAGGCCGCGGAAGAGCTGAGCGCGAGGGCTCAAGAGTACTCCGCGGAAGCCGCCGAGAAAACGGAAGCGGTTGCGAGGCAATCGTCGCAGCTTGCGAGGGCCTGAATTGTCCAGCGGCATGCCCGCCGTCTCGTGCCGGATGCCTGCCCGCCGCGGCGGGAGACCTGGAATCGGGCAGCATCACCACGGATTGCTCTACGGCTTCGACGCCCTGTAACCGGGGAGTTTCGGAGTAAATTTACGCACCACGAACTCCTGAAGTAGATTCTGCACTGCGCTCGCCCCCGTCCCGATCAACGCGTTCTCAAACGTCAGCCCCGCCCCATCGCGATTG
Source organism: Occallatibacter sp. (assembly GCA_049509995.1). Classification (GTDB taxonomy): domain Bacteria; phylum Acidobacteriota; class Terriglobia; order Terriglobales; family Acidobacteriaceae; genus Telmatobacter. The sequence goes on from JBEKZJ010000014.1 coordinate 9,896, forward strand.
CTTGCCGGATAATACAGGTTCGAGATCCCTCCCGCCGCCAGCCCGCCGATGATCGCCGAATAGTTCGCCTGCCGGCGTCCGTTGTCGCCCTTGCACACCACCGCATTCGCTATCGCATACAGAACCCGTGACCGCGTTGTCCCCGTCCCTTTGTAGAAGTAGCGCGGATCCTGTTTCCACCACGACGGCAGCATGGCGCCCCCGATCATGGTGCCGATGAAGTTGTCGGCATAGTTGGCTCCATAGCGCTTCGCATATCCCTGCGCGCCTTGTCCGTACCCGCTGAATGTATTGTTGGCCTGCTCCACTCCTGCGAAGAATCCGCTCGCCAGGAATGAGACCGGGTCGATCGAGGACCTCCACGCCAGGTTGAATTTTTGCCTGCTCGTCAGCGGCGGCGCGTTGGGCGCATATGTGACGTAGAAGTTCGGAATCACGCCCAGCACGCGCTGCGTCTCCTCCTCCTTGAGTTGCTCCTCGGCTATATTCAGTTGCGACGCCGTGACCTCCACATTGCTGGTGGTGGCATTGACGCGAAACACGATTGCCTGCGCTTCGTAGCTCTCGCCTGCGTGCAGGATGCCGGAGATCGCCTGGGTCGCAAATCCATTCGAGGTGATGGTGAGTTTGAAAGCTCCGGGAGGCACGTCCGCAAAACTGAAGCGTCCGTTGTTGTCTGACGTTGCCTCTCTCACCGCCGGCACACTCAGGCCGCTCTGCGCCAGTGCCAGGTGCACGCCCTCGTAGACGGCTCCGTCTCGATCCTGCACCGCCCCGTGGATGCTGCCCGGCAAAGGCTGTTCTGGCGTCTGTTGCGCTGTCGCCGCCTGCGCTTCGGGCGCATCGGCCAAAGCCGAATCGCTTGCGGAATCAGCCTCCCGGCCCGGCGCGGGCAGCGCCGCCTTCTGGCACCACCCCTGCGCCCCAACCCCGAACAGCGCCAGAAAAACAAGCACCCGCCCGGATCCCAGGGCTCTACGCTGCGGGCTACTCCACCCGCCGTCCACATTTGCTGCTGTTTCAATCGGTCCCGCCCTCAGTTCTGAAGCCCAAGGATGCCTTATCCAGAGAATAATCGCCGCCAGGGAACCCCACAGGATTAGATGGGCACTCGGCAAGAAGAGGATGGACGGTCCCTCAGGTTTTCCCCGTGCGTTTCTGAGCGCCCCCTGCGCATGACCTTTGCCCCATCCGAGCCGGCCGTTCCGGCGCGGAAGTGGCTATTTCCCAAGCCGGGAGAGTGGCTATTGCCTCCGACCACTTTAGAAGCAATGAAGACGCCGCTCCTTTCCCCCTCGTGCGAGCGCATAGAGGCTGCAAGCCAAAGGCCGCTTTTGAAAGCCCGCCCCACAGGCGCGAAAAACCCAAAAATGAAAACCGGAAGCTTGCCATATAAGCCGATTTTCGCTTCATTTCGAAGCCAAATCGTGGCTAAGAAACGCTTATTCACGCGTATTTGGGCAGCCCTGTACAAACTTTTCTCCCGGTTCATCACCCCCCGTATTGACTTTGACCGGATTTCCGCACCACGAGCGGTTAGTCATGCGGTTTTTCATAACCATCCAGGCCCACGTTTGGCCCCCAAACGCAACCCTCCAGGCTCACGTTCGCCCCTCAAGCAGAACCTTCCAAGCCACCATTTTCAACCCTCAACTGATCTCTGATCTCTGATCTCTGTTCTCTGTTCCCTGATCTCTGTTCTCTGATCTCTGATCTCTGTTCTCTGTTCCGATAAACTCAAGAGGACCGCAAATCACCCCGGAGCCTCCGTGCCCACCGGCCCCCAGGAACGCCTCATCCGTCCCGCCCGCAACGTCTACGGCAGCCTTCGCCTTCCCGGCGACAAATCCATCAGCCATCGCTACGGCATGTTGGCCGCCTTCGCCGAAGGAACCTCGCGCTACAGCGGCCGGTGTCGGCCCTAGAAGGGCTCCACACGACACTGACGGGTACGGGAGCGGCCAACCCCGAGACTCTCGCCAGGAACGCTCCGATGTGGTACAGTCTCGAAGCGAGCCGACCGGGTAGGATCAGGCTGTCGCATGGTACCGGAAGGCAGTGGAGAGTGGAGATGCTACGGCGCAATTCGTACTCGCATGGAAAACTTCGAGGGTCTTCGTGGATGATTCAGACTATTGATTGTCTTCCAGGCCGGAACCACCAGCGCAACAGAAGGCTAGGCGCAATCCCTGGCAAAATTCCATGAAAAAAAACACCAAAGCAAGCACAATAAAAAAGTCCGCGCAACGCGGCGACCTCGCCCCCGACCGCGTCGACGCCATCCTCAAAGCCCTCGACGAAGCCTATCCCAACGTCCATTGCGCCCTCACGCACAGCTCACCCTGGGAGCTTTTGGTAGCCACCATCCTCTCCGCCCAATGCACCGACGCCCGCGTCAACATGGTCACCCCGGAGCTCTTCCGCCGCTTCCCCACTCCGGCCGCGATGGCCAAGGCTACCCTTCCCGAACTCGAAGCCCTCATCCGCACCACCGGCTTCTTCCACAACAAGGCCAAATCCATCCAGGGCGCGGCCCGCAAAATCGTCGCCGAATTCGGCGGCCAGGTCCCCCAAACCCTCGCCGAGCTCACCACCATACCCGGCGTCGCCCGCAAAACCGCCAACGTCGTCCTCGGCGTCTCGTTCGGCAAAGCCGAAGGCATCGTGGTTGATACCCACGTCTTTCGCATCGCCCGCCGCCTCGGGCTGGCCAAGGGCGACACACCCCAGAAAGTCGAACAGGAGCTGATGTGCATCCTCCCTCAAAGCCGCTGGATCGACTTCTCCCACCAGCTCATCCACCACGGCCGCCAGATCTGCGATGCCCGCAAACCCAAATGCGACCGCTGCAACCTCGAGCAGCTCTGCCACTCCAAGGACAAAACCTGGCAGTCGTAGATTTACGGCCCCAAATTGAGCACAAACACGCCCTATTCGCGCGAATTAGCGCGAAGTTCTCCCACTTTTCGTCCGCTCCTGACCGGACGTTCCATCTTTTCTGTTCCCGCGCAGGCCTACGATTTCACATTTCGGCAAGAAAAAGGCGGCTTTGCCGGGCGGGAAGCCTACGGTTTTTCTCTCCCGGCTTAGCCCGGCAGCGCCCGCACCACAGCAGAGATCAGCCCCGGAATGTCAGAAGGGCTCGCTTCAACGGCGGGCTCCCAACCGAGTTCCCGCAAGGTCTGGCTGGTAATCGGTCCAATCGAAACAGCAGGAACCCCCGCAAACGGCCACACAACCCCAGCCTGTCGCGCCGCCTCGGCCAGATGCGTCACGCTCGATGAGCTGGTGAACGTCGCCGCATCAATCCCCTCTGCCAGCGCCCTGCGAAGCTGATCCGGCGCCGCCTCCGGCAAAACATTGCGGTAAGCATCCACCACATTCACCGCAGCGCCCGCCGCCCGCAGCGCATCCGGGATCACATCCCGCGCCACCTCAGCCCGCGCCAGCAGAATCTTCCGCCCGGCAGCCCGATCCGTTAGCCCCTGGACCAAACTTTCGGCCACGTATGATTCTGGAACAAAAGTAATTTGAAATCCGGCTTTCCGCGCCGCAATCGCCGTCGCTTCCCCCACCGCAGCAGCCTTCAGCGAGGAGGGCTGCGCCAGCGCAATCCCCAACTCCGCCGCCCGCTCGGCAAGCGCCCGAACCGTATTGGCGCTGGTCAAAATCAGCCAATCGTAGTCATCAAGTTGCCGCAGAGCCGCCTCCAGCGGCCCAAAGCTCTGCGGAGGCCGAATCTCCAGCACCGGAACCTCGACCGGCTCAGCCCCCAGCGCGCGAAGCCCTTCGCTCAACCTCCCGGCCTGATGCGCCGCGCGCGTCACCAGAACCCGCCGTCCCGCCAACGGCAGTAAATTCACAGCGATACCCCGCCCGCCGCGGATTTAAGCAGCGGCCCTGCTCCCGCTTCAATCAGCATCTGCGCCGCCAGCCGTCCCAGCGCCTCCGCATCGGAATCGCCCCGAGGCGCACGATGAAAGATGCGTACCGCCGACCCCGTCTCCGGCGCAGCCACCACGGCAAATATCTCGTCCCACAAGCCTTCCCCGTCGTCAACCGCTTCTTCCACCCCCGCCCGGCAGTGAATCCCGATTGGCACCTGGCACCCTCCGCCCAAAGCCGCCAGGGCAGCCCGCTCAGCCGTCACCGCAAACCGCGTCGCCGCATCGTCCAGGAACGCAACCGCCGTAATCGTCGCCGTATCGTCCTTCCGCGTCTCGATCCCCAGCGATCCCTGCCCCGCGGCCGGACAAAAATCCTTCGGCTCCAGCCGTTCCCGCACCCACTCCGTCTTTTCGAGGCGATCCAGTCCCGCCGCGGCCAGCAGAATCGCCTCCACCTGCCCTGCGGCCAGCTTGCGCAGCCGTGTGTCCACATTCCCGCGAAACTCCACCGCTTCAATATCCGGCCGGAGCGCCTTCAACTGCGCCCGCCGCCGCTGGCTGCTGGTGCCCACCCGCGCTCCCCGCGGCAAATCCGCCAGCCTCGCATATTTCACCGACACAAACGCGTCCCTCGGATCGACCCTCTTGGGCGTTGCGGCCAGTGCAAAAGGTTCCGGCAGCTCGGTGGGCAAATCCTTCAAAGAGTGCACCGCCAGGTCGACTCTTCCCTCGGCCAGCGCCTCCTCAATCTCCTTCGTAAACATGCCCTTCGACCCCACCTGCGCAAATGTGACCTCCTGCAGCCGGTCGCCGGTCGTTTTAATGATCTCGATCGCAACATTGTGCCCCTGGGCGCGGAGCAGCCCCGCAATGTGGTGAGCCTGCCAGAGCGCCAGTTGCGAACCACGGCTTCCAATGCGCAGCTTCATGGGCGGGTCTCCGCACTGGCTTCGCTCACGGTCGCGCCCTCGGCGTTCTCACCGTTTTTCGGTCCGGCGCCGCTCGCCAAAACCGCCCGCTCCGCCTCCCGATCCGCGCCGGCAGATACCTGCCACGCCTCGCACAGCGCGTCCAGCCGCACCTGGTCGCCCTCCCGCGCAGCCTGCTTCAGCGCCTGCATCGGCGGATGAAGAAACTTGTTCACCAGCCCCCGGCTCAGCGCCTCCACGGCGGCCACCTGCTCCGCGCTCAGCGTCCCCAGCCGTGCCTGCACCCGCTTCAGCTCCGCCAGCCGAATCTCTTCCGCCTGCCGCTGCAGCGCCACAATCGCCGGCGCCACATTCACCGTCCGCTGCCGCTCGTGGAACCGCTCCACCTCGCCGGCAATCAGCGTCTCGGCGTCGCCGGCCTCGCGGCTTCGCTCCGCCAAATGCGCCGCGGCCACCGCTTGCAGGTCGTCGATGTCGTAAACAAAGATGCCCTCCAGCCTCCCCATCGCCGGGTCCACGTCCCGAGGCACGGCAATATCGATAAAGAACATGGGCCGGTTGCGCCGGCGATGCAGAAATGCCTGCCCATGCTCGCGCCGGAAGATCGGATGCGGCGCCCCCGTCGAGCTGATCACGATGTCCGCCTCGCTGGCCGCCTCATACAACTGCTCAAACGGAATCACGCGCCCCTGAAACTCCGCGGCCATGCGCCGCGCCCGATCCTGGGTCCGGTTGCTTACCAGGATCGCCCCGGCTCCCTGCTGCACCAGGTGCCGCGCCGCCAGCTCGCTCATTTTGCCCGCGCCCACCAGGAAAACAGTTCGCCCCTGCAGCGACCCAAATATTTTTTTTGCCAGATCCACGGCCACCGAAGCAATCGACACCGAGCTCGATCCAATCTCCGTCTCCGACCGCACCTTCTTGGCGGCGGCAAAGGCGCTCTGCAGCAGATGTTCCAGTTGCCCCGCCACGGTGCCCGACGCCCGCGCCACGGCAAAGGCCTCTTTCACCTGCCCCAGAATCTGCGGTTCGCCGACTACCATCGAGTCGAGGCTCGCGGCTACGCGGAAGACGTGTTTTACCGCGTCACGGTCCCTTTTTCTGTAGATATGGGACTCCAGCAGGGCACGTTCCAGTCCAAAGTGCCGGGGCAAAAAGTCGACCAGATCGGTCCCTGGCCCTTCGACGGCCGCCAGCAGCTCCACGCGGTTGCAGGTGGACACGATCATGCACTCCAAAACGCCCGGCATCGCGGCCAGCGCCCGCGTCGTCTCCGGCAGCTCCTCGCGGCTGATGGCGATCCGCTCCCGCAGCTCGATCGGCGCGGTCTTGTAGTTCACTCCAATGAGGGTCAGCGTCATGGGGCACCGTACCTGTGCACGTGGCTGAACAGGTTGGCGGTCCACACCACCACCATCACCGCAAACACCGCCCCGGAAAGATACGCCGCCCTGCGCCCCCGCAGCCCGGCCGTCCGCCTGACCAGCAGCAGCAGCACATAGATCACCCAGCTCGCAAAGGCCGCAATGATCTTGGGATCAAGAAAATACGCCGCCCCCAGGGGTGTCTCCTGCGCCAGCACCGACCCGATCACCAGCCCCACCGTCATGCAGGGAAAGCCGAATTCCAGCGTGGCCTCGGCAATCCGCTCCAGCGTGTCCAGCGGCGGCAGCCAGTCAAACGGCGCCCACCAGGAATGCTCGCCCAGCCTGGGCTTGCTCTTGATGCGCCGCTCCTGTACCAGGTAAAGCACGCTGGCCAGCAGGCTGAACCCCAGCGCCACATAGGCCAGCAGCAGCGCCGCAATGTGGGCTACCAGCCAGCTCAGACGCACTCCCTGGGAGGGAAACGTATAGCGATCCGGCCCCAGCGCAGGCACGAACACCAGGAAGAATGTAACCGGCAAGGCAAACAAACCAAGCGAGATAGCGTCGTAGAGCCACCACACCAGGAAGAACACCGAGGCCACCGCCAGCCCCAGCAGCGACTGCACCTCGCGGACCCCGACCGGCACCCAGCTATGCGCCTGCACCAGCATCTCCACCGCCGAAACAAAGTGGAAGAACAGCGCCATACCGCCCAGGTGGACGCACCACCTCCGCCACCGCGCCGCTCCATACAGCACGGCCGGAAAAACGGCGACACTTGCCGCCGCATACAGAACAGCCGCAACTCGAAGCCAGAGCAGGTACATATCGATCTTCACCATAAAGGCGTAACTGCTCAGTATACTGTGATGCAAATCACCAAATGGGATGACCGGAGGCTACTTAGCCAAGCGAAAAAGATGACCGCCTGCAGGTCTCAAAAAGGGGTGAACCTCATCAAAAATAAGGAATATAGGCTTCAGGGCAGACGGAAAAATGAGATAAGTGGGGCTGCGCGCCGCCAAATAGAATAAAAAGTATTTGAATTTCGCCCATTTCAGGCTGTTTTTTGCGCATTTTGCGGCGCTGATTGGGCTGATTTGAAGCCGGGCTTCCGCGCCATCAGCCCTCCGCGCGGGCGGGGACCGGGCGAGGTCGGGCCGGCTGTTCCTCCGGGCGGGCAGGTCTTGTTGCAGACCTAGGTCTCTCTGACCGCATGATCTTGTGCGTTGCGACGGAGTACCGTTGTATCCCACCCCAGGCGCAAAAACAAAGACGCGCTGCCCAATGGGCACCCAGATGGGGCACCCAATTCTGGTGCAACTTCATTTGGTCAGAGACCTAGAGCGCGCCCTTCAGCACCTCAAGCCCGGCCTTCGAAACCTGCACATCGTCTTCCGACTTGCCGCCGCTGAAGGCCACAATCACGTAGCCGGTCCTGGTCCGCGCAATCACGCCGCCCTGCCAGCCGAATTCGCCGGTCATCGGCGGCCGCGTCGCGGTCCCGCTGTCTTTGAGCGTATCGGCCATCTCGGCCGCCTTCGCATAGGCGATTCCCAGCAGGTTGTTGCCCTTGTCGGTGGCCGTAGGCGCATCCTTCATCCGCCCCACCACCGCCATCTTTGAAGTCCACTCCTGAATGCTGTCGCCCGGGGCATAATTGACGACCGCCACTCCGGTCACCTTCAGCTCGGCGGCGCGCTTCTTCATGGCCTCGAGCGCAGCCGTGGCGAGGGCATCAAACTTCTTCGCGCTGATAGGTTTGGGGGCATTTGCCGCGCGAGCGTATCCCTCTCCAGCGGCGAGGCTCACCGCGAGAAGCATCGCTGACACAAGCAGGTGTTTCTTCATTATGTTTCTCTCCGTAGGCGAAGCTCCGGGCGCATTGCACCCGGAGCGCCAAGAGAGAATTCTACTCTGCGCGCTTGCGGTCCATCCCCCCGCTTCGCCATGCAGGCGTACCGAGGGCATACTCCTCACCCTGATCAAAAGGGGTGAGCTGGCTATGAGCTTTCAGACCGCTTTCTCAGAATTACTGCTGCGGCGGGGGAGTAGTGGTTGTGGTCGTCGTTTGAACCTGCGGCTGGTCAGCGGCCGGGGTCGCGGTTGTCGTCGTCTTTTCCTTATCCTTCACCGACTTCACCTTATGATGCCTGTTGTACTTCGTTTTGACATCGGAGGTCTGGGTGGTTTGGGTTTGCGGCTCGGTTGTCGGAGCCTGTGTTGTCGTGGTGGTGGATTGCGTGGTTTGCTGCCCAAAAGCCGGCAGCGTCATGGCAAGCACAACGGCGGATCCGAGGACAGCAGTATATAGCTTCATGGACTTCATTCAATTCTCCTTAATTTTGCCCGGAATAGGTTGGTTAGGGTACGCAAGGAAGCCGGCCGTGGCTCGCGGCTTCATTGGTGCTATATCCAGGATCGCTCATCTCAGGGCGAAATGCTGAGCAGAATGGCTCTTGCCGGGAGCCAGGGCAAGCAGCGGGCGCTTGCGGACGGTTGGAGATTGGCGGCGATCGGGCGCTTGCGGCTCAGGCAACGGATGCGGAAGGTTGCAGGCAACGTACCCTTCCCACCACGTTAAGCTGTAAGAAAGCGTGATCCGAGAAGACTTCCAACCCGTGGCTCCACAGCCTCCCCCATCGGACGAGCCTGCCGCCGGGCAGCAGGCGGTCGAACCCCGGGCGAGAGCTGACGCCGACCTCACGCCTTTCATGCGCCAGTGGACGGCGGCCAAGCGGGAGAATCCCGACGCCCTGCTCTTCTTCCGCATGGGCGACTTCTACGAGCTGTTCTACGACGACGCTGTGACCGTCAGCAGCGAGTTGCAGTTGACGCTGACGGCGCGCGACCGCGAGCGCAACCAGCCCATGTGCGGGGTTCCTTATCACGCGGTGGAGATCTACCTGACGCGCCTGCTGCGCAAGGGCTACCGCATCGCCATCTGCGACCAGATGGAGGACCCCAAGCTCACCAAGAAGATCGTCCGGCGCGAGGTGACCCGCGTGCTGACGCCGGGCACCGCGCTCGACAACGCACTCGGGCAGGAGCAAAACAACTTTCTGGCCGCGCTGTTTGAAGCCGGCCCGGCAAAAGAACGCGTTTGCGCCGTGGCGCTGCTGGACGTTTCTACGGGGGAGTTTCGGACGGCGGAGTTTACGGGAGCGGCGGCACGGCAGCAGGCCGTGGATGAGATTGTGAAGGCCGGCTCAAGCGAGGTCCTGCTGCCCACGAGCGCCGATTTGCCCGCGTTGCTCGAACGCATTCCCGCCCCCACCCGCGTCGAAGACTGGGTGTGGACCCGCGACTTCGCCGTGCCGCTGGTCGAGCGCCAGCTCAGCGTCCGCTCCCTCGAAGGCTTCGGCCTGGACAAGCATCCGGCGGCCGCCATCGCCGCCGGCGCGGTGCTCCACTACGTCCGCACCACGCAGAAGATCGAAGCCCTGCACATCGACAGCCTCAAATTCGAGGAGCACTCGACCGCCCTCGAACTCGACCAGGTCACGGTCCGCAACCTCGAACTCATCGAGCCGCTCTTTGTGGGCCAGGACAGCCGCGCCACGCTCTTCCACACTTTGGACGCGTGCCAGACGCCCATGGGCAAGCGGCTGCTGCGCGCCACCATCCTGCGCCCGCTGGTCGACGCGCAGGCGCTCGAAGCCCGCTATGAAGCCGTTGCCGAAGCTCACGTCGACCTGCTCAAGCGCGAAGAAATTCGCCGCGCCTGCAACGGCATTCTCGACCTGGAGCGTCTGCTCGCCCGCCTCTCGCTCGACTCCGCCGGGCCGCGCGACGTGCGCGCCCTCGCCGCAAGCCTCAGCAAACTGCCGGGCTTGAAGATTGCGATCGACGCGATGCAGGCTCCGCTTTGGCGCGCGCTCGCCGAGCGCCTCGACACGCTCGACGACGCCACCGCGCTCATTCAATCCACGCTTGTCCCCGAGCCTCCGCTAACGCTTGTCGATGGCGGCGTGATCGCAGCCGGCGTGGACCGCGAACTGGACGAACTCCGCGCTATCTCCTCGACCGGCCGCCAATCCATCGCGGCCATTGAGGAACGCGAGCGCCAGCGTACCGGCATCGGCTCCCTGAAGGTGCGTTACAACACCGTCTTCGGCTATTACATCGAGATCACCAAGGCTAACATGGCGCTGGCGCCTGCCGACTACGAGCGCAAGCAGACGCTGGTCAACGCGGAGCGCTTCACTACCCCCGAACTGAAGGAGTACGAACGCAAGATTCTCACCGCGCACGACCGCTCCATCGAAATCGAGAGGCGCATCTTCATCGAGCTGCGCAAGACGGTCCTTGAAGCCGCCGGCCGCATCCGCCGCAGCTCAGCCGCGGTGGCAGAAGGCGACCTGCTGGCCAACTTCGCCCATCTCGCCGCGCTGCGCCGTTACGTGCGCCCCACTATCGTCGAGGAGCCGGTGATCGAAGCCGTTGCCGGACGCCATCCCGTCATCGAGCAGTGGATGGAGGAGACGCGCGAGGGCCGTTTCATTGCCAACGACGTCTATCTGAACGCGGCTGCCGACGGGCCGAGCTTATTACTGATAACCGGGCCTAACATGGGCGGCAAAAGCACTTATCTGCGCCAGGCGGCGATGTTAGTGCTGCTGGCGCAGATGGGCAGCTTTGTTCCTGCCGAGAGCCTGCGCTTCGGCCTCGTGGACCGCATCTACACGCGCATCGGCGCCAGCGACAACGTAGCCCGCGGCCGCTCCACTTTCATGGTGGAGATGACGGAGACGGCCACCATCCTGAATACAGCCACAAGGCGTTCGCTCATCCTGCTGGATGAGATGGGACGCGGCACGGCCACGTTCGACGGCCTATCGCTGGCCTGGGCCACGGTCGAGTATCTGCACGCCGAGACCGGCGCGCGCACGCTGTTTGCCACGCATTACCACGAGCTGACCATGCTGGCCGAGAAGCTGCCGCGCGTGCGCAATCTGCGCGTGGGCGTGAAGGAGGCGGCGGGCAGGATTGTGTTCCTGCATAACATCGAGCCGGGCGCGGCCAGCAAGAGTTATGGCATTGAAGTGGCGCGGCTGGCGGGGTTGCCCGCGGCAGTTATCGAGCGGGCCAAGCGCGTGCTGCGCCAGCATGAAAAGCAGGAGCGCCAGAGCGTGCAGGCCGAAACGGCCGAGCCGGTGCAATTGACCATCTTCACTCCGCTGTCGCAGCGTATAGTGGACCGCATTGAAGCTACGGACGTGAATTCGCTGACGCCGTTGCAAGCTCTGAATCTGCTGGAAGAGCTGCAACAGGAATTGAAGGAGAAGGGATGACGGCAAACTTGCGTCAGGCAGCGGGAAGTCTGTTGGTGGTGGGCATCGGGGCCACGGAACTGACGAATCTGGAACGCGCGTGGCTCAAGCTGGTGAGGCCGGCGGGGGTCATTCTGTTCCGGCAGAACATCGAGAATCCAACGCAGACGCGGGCGCTGCTGGGCGAAGCTACCGGACTGTGCGCAGCGCCCAGTTTTCGCTGCGTGGACGTGGAAGGCGGGAAGGTGAACCGGCTGCGCGAAGCGCTGGCGCCCATCTCCTCTGCGCAGGCTGTGACGCTGGCGGCCAAGCGGACGGGGAAGACCGGCCTGATCCGCGAGCAGGGTGAGCTGGTGGCGCAGGGCGTGAGGGCCTTCGGGTTCAACACGACGCTGGCGCCGGTGGTGGACCTGGCGCTGCCCGATTCGGCCGAGGTGCTGGGCGGGCGGGCGGCGGCTTCGACAGCGGGGGGCGTGGTGGACTATGCGCGCAACTTTCTGGAGGGGCTGGCGAAGCACGACGTGGTGGGCTGCGGCAAACATTTTCCCGGGCTCGGGGGCGGCACGCTCGATTCGCACCTGGAAACTCCGGCGATCCGGCGCAGCGGCCGCGAACTGTGGCGCAAAGACCTGGCCCCCTATCGCGAATTGCGCAGCGAACTGCCGATGATCATGGTGAACCACGCGACCTATCCCGATACGCGGGGCAAGGATCGTCCCGCGAGCGCGTCGCCTTATTGGATTACGACCGTGCTGCGCAAGCGGATCGGTTATTGGGGCATCATCTTCTCCGACGATATGGAGATGGGCGGCATTCTCAAGCTCATGCCCATGGAAGAGGCCGCGGTTGCGGCGATCCGCGCGGGGATGGATTTGCTGGAAATCTGCCACAGCCTGGAGTTCATCCTGCGCGCCTACGAGGCGCTGATTGCCGAGGGCGAGCGCTCCGTCAGCTTCCGCAACCTGCTGCTGGCGCGGGCAGGACAGATTGCACGGCGGCGCGCCACGCTGTTTGCGAGCGGGGTTTCTCCGGCGCTGTCCGCGCGGCGGTTCGCGGCGCTGCGCGCGCGCATGTTGCGCTTCCACAAGATGATTGAAAACGCCCAGCCCGCGCAGGAGACGCAAACCGCATGAGCGCCAGCACCATGACCGTGGCCGGCATCATGAGCGGCACCTCGGCCGACGGAATCGACGTGGCCATCGTGCGCATCGCGCCCGGCAGGCTGCGGACCGGACTCGCGCGGCACGGGCTCACGCTCATCGCGCACCAGGGCTTCGCGTTTTCGCCTGCGTTGCGCCGCGCGGTGCTGGCGGCGATGAATGCGCCCTCCACTTCAACGGCGGAACTGGCGCGCCTCAACTGGCGTCTGGGCATCGCCTACGCCGAGGCCATCCGCGCCACGCTCAAGCGGCATCCGGTCCAACTGGACCTGATCGGCTGCCACGGCCAGACGCTCTATCATCAGGCGCGCGCCGCAACCTATGCGGGCCGCAGCTTTGCCTGCACCTGGCAGGCCGGCGAAGCCCAGGTGATTGCCGCCACGCTCGGCATTGCGGTGGTTTCGAACTTCCGTCCCGCGGATATGCTGGCCGGCGGTCAGGGCGCGCCGCTGGTTCCGCTGCTCGATTACGTTCTGTTTGCAAATCCGAGGCGCGGCCGAGTGCTGCAGAACATCGGCGGCATCGCCAACCTGACCGCTATCCCTGCGGCAGCGTCGCCCCAAGCAGTGATCGCCTTCGACACCGGCCCCGGCAACATGGTCGTCGATGCACTGGCCCTCGAGCTCTTCGGCAAGTCCTTCGACCGCAACGGAGCCTTCGCCGCGGAGGGCACAGTGCTTGCACCGGTGCTGACGGCCGCGATGCGCAATCCCTACTTCCAGCTCCCGCCGCCGCGCACCGCCGGGCGCGAGCAGTTTGGCCGCGAGTATGCCGCAAAGTTTCTCGCCGCCTGCCGTCGCCACAGCAACAAGCCCGAAGACGCATTGGCCACGGCAACCGCGCTAACCGCCGAAGCCATCGCCGGGAGCTACAACCGGTTCGTGCTCCCGAAGATGAAACGCGGCAAGGCAAGCCGGAGAGGCGTGGACTACATCGTCTCCGGCGGCGGCGCGCGCAACCACACGCTGATGGCCATGCTGGCGCAACGGCTTGAACCGCTTGGCTGCGAACTGGCCGCGAGCGAAGACTTCGGCCTTCCCGCCGAGGCCAAGGAGGCCGCGGCCTTTGCGCTGCTGGCCTGGCAAACCTGGCATCAACGCCCCGGCAATGTGCCCGCGGCCACGGGTGCAACGCGGCCCGCGATACTGGGCCAGGTGACGTATGCGTAGGCTGGGACTCTGCGTTGCCAGAAGAACGGTGGGTAAATGGAGAGGCGGCTCGAGGTTCGTGGTCTCCCACCCTTGCGCCGGAAAGAAGGCGCAAGAATGGGGCACCCAGCCTTTACGGGACAATCGCTGCACGCGTCTTTCCGCGACCGGAGAGTCCACAATCATCTATTCTGGCTGGGTATTCGTGCTGATTTGCCTCCTGGCCCTTGCCGGCTGCCACGCGGCTCCAAGAGACCCCCGCACGGTGGTCTTTCTCATCGAAAGCAGTCCCGCGAACCTCGATCCCCGCATCGGCACCGACGCCCAGTCGCAGCGCATCGGCGCACTCCTCTTCGACGGCCTGGTGGCTCACGATGCGAGTTTTCAATTCACCCCGGCATTGGCCGAGCGCTGGGAGCAGCCCAACCCGCTTACGTTCGTCTTTCATCTGCGTGGCGGCGTGCGCTTCCACGACGGCCGGCTCCTGACCGCCCGCGATGTGGTCTGGACCATCGACTCCATGCGCACCGGCGCCGTGATCTCGCCCAGGGCCGCGGCTTACGCCTCCGTCGACTCCATCGAAGCCCGTGACGACCGCACCGTCGTTTTTCACCTGAAGCGCCCCGACAATTTTCTGCTCACTAACCTCTCCACCGGGGCCATGGGCATTGTTCCCCAGGGAAGCGGGCGCGACTTCTGGCAGCATCCCATCGGCACCGGACCGTTCCGCTTCGTCTCGCAGCAGATCGATCAGGACGTGACCGTCGAGCGCAATCCTCTCAGTTGGTCCGTCGTACCCAGGCTCGACAGGGTGCGCTTCGCCGTGGTGCCCGACGCCATTACCGAGTCGCTTGAGCTCGAAAAAGGCTCCGGCGACGTGGCCATCAATTCCCTGCCCATGGATTCACTCGCCGTGCTCGCCGCGCGCCCCGACCTGCGTGTGGAAGAGACCGGCGGGACTGAAATTCAATATCTCGGCTTCAACCTCCGCGATCCATTGCTCCAGGATGCGCGCGTGCGCCAGGCCATTGCCTGCGCCATTGACCGGGAACTCATCATTCACACGCTCCTGCGCGGCCACGGCCAGCCCGCATTGAGCCTGCTGCCTCCCGGTCATTGGGCGTTCGCCGGCGACGTTCCGCGCTACGATTTCGATCCGGCGCGAGCGGAGCGTCTTCTGGATGAGGCCGGCCACGCGCGCTTGCGCGACGGCATCCGCTTCCACCTGGCCATGAAGACCAGCAACGACGAAGGAACCCGCCTGCTGGCCGCCGTGCTGCAGCAGCAACTGGGGGCGGTGGGCATTGCTCTCGACCTGCGCAGCTACGAGTACGCCACCTTCTACTCCGACGTCACGCGCGGCGCCTTTCAGATGTACTCGCTGCGCTGGATCGGCATCGAGCAGCCGGATATCTTCAGCTACGCCTTCTCGACCGCGCGCTTCTCTCCCCAAGGCGCCAACCGCAGCCACTATTCGAATGCCCGCCTCGACGCCCTGCTCGACGACGCTGCCCAAAGCGAAGACACGGCACGCCGCCGCGCCGACTACGCCGAGGTCCAGCAGATTCTCGCCCGCGATCTGCCGGCCATCAACCTCTGGTATCGGGATACGGTGGTGGTGCACAACCGGTGCCTGACCCACGTGGTTCCTTCGCCGTCGGGAAGTTACACCTTTCTGGAGACCGCAGAGCTGGCGAATTGAGACCTGATCGGGATGCGCGGGAACCTGTTTTTCACCGCATGCCGCATGCTCCCAGGGTTTGCCCCGGTCTGGAATGCACAGTTTTCGTCTTCAGATTCTCTTAAGGTTTTAGAACTCGCAACCTGGGCGAAATCAATCCCTTGCCATCATTCTGCGAGCCTTCTCGGTCAATCCGGCACAGGGCGGGATGGCTCTCTCAACCTTTTGGCGCATTGGTTCGTCTACCGGTATAGAAACGACTTTCCCGCCCGGTTACCGGCAAGCTTCGGTCCGTGGAGAAATGGCATATGAACAGCAAGTTGAAGATTCCGGTTCCGCGCTTGATGGTCTGCGTGGCGCTGTCGATCGCTCTCCTGATGGCCGTACCTCTGGTCCGCGCGCAGGCGCCTTCGGCTTCCCGGTTTCTGGGCACCGTCACCGCCATCAACGGCGCCACGCTCACGGTCAAGACCGACGCGGACGGCGATCGCCTGGTGGACGTTCCCTCCGGCGCGGCAATCAAGCGCATCGCCCCCGGACAGAAGGACCTGAGCACGGCGGAAACCATCCCGTTCAGCGATCTGGCCGCCGGAGATCGCGTGCTGGTGAAGCTCGATCCGGACGCGCCCGGCCCCAACGGGCAAGCTCTGCAGATTGTAGCCGTCAAGCAGGCCGACGTGGCCCTGAAGCAGCAGAAGGACCGCGAAGACTGGCAGCAGCGCGGCGTGGGCGGACTGGTGAAGAGCGTTGACAGCGCAAACGGCGTCATTGTGCTGACCAGCGGCTCGGGAGCCACGGCCAAGACCATCACCGTGCACACCACCAAGACCACCATGCTCAAACGCTACGCACCCGCCTCCGTAAGCTTCGATGCAGCGCAGCCCGCGCCCATCGACGCCATTCACCCCGGCGACGAGTTGCGGGCGCGCGGCCAAAAGAATTCCGACAGCTCCCAGATCGACGCCGAAGAGGTGGTTTCAGGCACCTTCCGCAACATCTCCGGAGCCATCAGCTCGATTGACGCCGCCGGCTCCGCCTTCGTAGTCAAGGATCTGGCCACCAAGAAACCGGTCACCATCCACATCACTCCGGACGCGCAGATGCGCCGGCTTCCGGACCGCATGGCGCAGATGCTCGCGGTGCGGCTGAAAGGAAGCTCCGCTGGATCGGGCGGGAACGTACAGTCAGCGAGCAATTACTCGGCGCAGACCCAGCGCGGCGGCCAGTCGGGCCCGGGCGCAACCCGCCTGGGTGGCCAGAGCGATGGCAACGGCCAGAGCGGCCAATCGGGCAGTCCGGGCGGTAGCCCGGGCGGGGGAGGCGGGCAATTGTCCGGTCAGAGTGGCGGCGATCCCAATCAGATGCTCAGCCGCTTGCCCCCCATTCCACTCTCCGACCTGAAGAAAGGCGACGCGGTGATGCTGGTTTCAACCGACGGCACAACCGACGTTACCGCCATCACCCTGCTGGCGGGCGTTGAGCCGCTGCTCGAGGCTCCCGCGGCCAGCCAGAGCCTGCTCAACAACTGGAGCATGAGCTCAGGCGCGGGCGGCGCGGCGGATGCGGCAGTCCAGTAGGCGCACTCACCCATTCATTGGAAACAAGCGAGGAACTCGTGTATTCAAGATTGCATAGCTTTCATCGATCTCTGTTTGCCCTGGCGCTCGGTTTCTCCGGCATGCTCACGGCACAGGGGCAAACGCCTGCGCCGCCAGTGCAAACTCCTGTGCCGCAGGTGCAAACTCCGGCGCCCGCCGCGGCTGCGGCCCCGGTGACAACGGCCACATTGCGCGGCCACATCGCCGACCCCACGGGCGCGCTGATCCCCGGCGCAAAGATCACCATCACCACTTCGGCGGGAACCGCCGTCACCACCGTGACCGCGGACTCCTCCGGCGCGTACCTGGTCACCGGACTGAAGCCCGGCGGCTATATTGTGCAGGCTTACTTTTCTGGCTTCGCGCCATTTCAATCCCCGACCATTCAGCTTGCGGCCGGCCAGGCCAAGCGCGCGGACATTTCCATGGCCATCGAAGTGGCCGAGCAAAGCGTGATCGTGACCGACGAGTCGCCCATGGTCAGCATCGACGCTGCCGGCAACGCCAGCGCCATTGTTCTGAAGGGCAAGGACCTGGATGCGCTCTCCGACGATCCGGACGAACTGTCGAACGAACTGACCGCCCTGGCCGGACCCTCCGCCGGACCCAACGGCGGGCAGATCTACATCGACGGGTTCACCGGCGGCCAACTGCCGCCCAAATCGGCCATCCGCGAGATCCGCATCAATCAGAACCCATTCTCCGCCGAGTTCGACTCCCTCGGCTATGGGCGCATCGAGATTCTCACCAAACCCGGAACCGACAAACTGCACGGACGCTTCTTCGGCCAGGGCAACGACGACGCCTTCAACACCGGCAACCCGTTCACCAAAGTGATTCCCGCTTACCACAGCTACCAGGTCAACGGCACTCTGAACGGGTCGCTTTCAAAGAAGGCTTCCTTCTTCATCAGCGTGGAACAGCGCAACAATCAGAACGCGAGCATCTACAGCGCCGATACGGCCGTTCTGGATCCGTCCACGGGCCTTTACAGCGAGGGCATTGTCGCCGGCGGGCTCTTCAGCCCGCAAACGCGTACCAATATCTCCCCGCGCATCGATCTGCAACTGGGCCAGAAGAACACCCTTACGGTGCGCTACCAGTTTTATCGCAGCAGCCAGAGCGGCCAGATCGGCTCGACCTCTTTGCCCACCCAATCCGACACCAACACCTCGCTCGAAAACACCATCCAGATCAGCGATTCGCAAATTATCAACGAACACATCGTCAACGAAACCCGCTTCCAGTATCTGCGCGACACATCGACCACAACTCCGGCCAGCACCGCGCCCACCGTCATGGTTCCCGGATCTTTCTCGGGCGGCGGCAACTCCGGCCAGCAATCCAACGATCATCAGGATCACCTGGAGTTGCAGAACATCACCACCATGTCCGTCGGCGCGCAGGCCATCAAGTTCGGCACCCGGCTGCGCGACAACCGCGTTGCCAACTCCACCAACGCGGGCTTCAACGGCAACTTCGAATTCCCCTCGCTGGGCGCCTACGTGACCACGCTCAACGGCCTTGCCCAGGGTGAAACCTTCGCGCAGATCGCCGCGGGATGTTCCCTGCAGGGAGGCTGCATTCCCAACAAGCTGACCTACACCACCGGTCCCCTGGGCGCCACGGCCAACGTCTTTGACGCAGCGGTCTTTTTTCAGGACGACTGGAAGGCCAACCAGTTCCTGACGCTCTCCGGGGGCTTGCGCTGGGAGTCGCAGAATCACGTCGCCGACCACGACGACTGGGGTCCGCGCGCCTCTTTTGCCTATGCTCTCGACGGCCACAAAAACAAAAAACAGGCCAAGACCGTACTGCGCGGTGGATATGGATTCTTCTATAACCGATTCTCGCTCGGCAATGAGCTCTCGGCCACGCGCTTCAGCGGCGGCGCCAGCACCCAGCAACAGGCTGCCATCAACGATCCCACCTGCTTCAACGCCACCAGCTTGAGCGACCTCGATCTGTCCACATGCGGCCCGGCTGCTTCGAACACCAGCACCATTGTTCAGGTCGCGCCCAGCTACCACTCCCCCACCACCGAGCAGTTTGGAACCAGCCTGGAGCGCCAGGTGACCAAGACCACCACGCTCACGGCCACCTACCTGCACTCCTACGGCGTTCACCAGATGGCCACGCGGGACTCGAATGCGTATCTGCCCGGAACCTTCCTCTATGGCAGTTCCACCTTGACCGGCACGCGGCCCAATCCCTCCCTTGGCATTGTGAACGAATTCTACCCCGAGGCCGTCTTCAAGCAGAATCAGCTCATCGTCAACATTAACGCGCGCTTCACGCCCAACTTCAGCATCATGGGCTTCTATAACTTTACCGTGGCCAACTCCGACACTGGAACGACCGCGAACTCCTACGACCTGATGCAGGGTTACGGGCGCGCTCCCTTTGCCGCCCGCAACATGCTCTTCCTGATGGGCAACTACACAGCTAAGTGGGGCATCACCTTCAATCCCTTCCTGATTGCCCAGGCGGGCAGGCCCTTCAACATCACCACCGGCTACGACCTCACCGGCGATAACTTCTTCAACGACCGTCCGTCGTACGCAGCCGCGGCATCGGATCCAGCCAATGTGGTCACCACCAGCTACGGCGCCTTCGACACCATTCCGCAGGCCGGAGAAACCGTCATTCCAGCAAACATGGGCAACGGTCCGGCCGCCGTCGCCGTGAATTTGCGCATTGGCCGCTCCTGGGGCATCGGTCCCAAGCTGGCGGCTGCCGGCGGCGACAGCGGCGGGCCGCCTCCGGGCGGCGGGCGTGGCGGCGGACCCGGTGGCGGGTTTGGACCGGGCGGATTCGGCGGCGGCGGGGGCCGTGGCGGGCCAGGCGGACCGGGTGGCGCCAGCACCGGCCACAAATACTCCCTCAACTTCAACGTGCAGGCGTTGAACCTGTTCAACGACATCGACTACGGGACCCCCATCGGTACGGTGATCCCCGGCTCCGATCGCTTCGGACAGTCCACCAGCCTGGCCGGCGGAATCTTCTCCTCCGGCGCGGCGGCGCGGCGCATCTTCTTCCAGGCTTCCTTCCAGTTCTGATCGACGAAGACCTGACGAACAATGGGCCGGAGCGCAATGCTCCGGCCCTTTTGCTGCGTTGAGTATTTACTTGCCCGCCGTCACCGCCGCAGGCTGATCGTCGCTTGCAAACGCATCCGTGAGCGAGATGACCTTCAACTGCGCCTTCAATTCACTGAGAGAAGCCGCGCTCGTGGCCGCGATCTCCACCGTCTCTCCCGGCAACAGGTTGAAGTAATTGTCGGAGACCTTGACGTCGAGGTTGCCAAACGAAAGATACACGCTGCGTGCCAGCACCGGCGAGGTCACGCGGATCTTGTAGCTTCCCTTTTCACCCGTAGTCTCTACTTTGAGCGCAGCCGGCTTCAGGCGAATCTCCTTCACCGGCGCCAGATAGGCCAGGTTGCGCGAGATTTCCGCTCCGCCCGCAGTCAACTCGGCAACTATAAACACGCGCGCCGTGTCGGCCGCGCCCGCATCGGTCAGTTTCTTGAGCGGCCAATCCAGATAGACCTTGCTCGCGAGTGGAGCCAGGTCCACGGCCTGCGTCTCCTCCAGCAGCACCTTGCCGTCGAAGTCCATCAGCCGCACCCGAAGCGTGGCCGCCCTGGCCTCCGTCTTGTCGGAGACGATATAAACCTTCACCGAGCCGTCTTCCAAATGCGGCGAAACCAGAATCGGCGCGTAGAACCGCCGCGCATAATACTGCAGCGCCTTCCAGCGGCCGTAGTAGTCGATCGACGACCACGACGCCACCGGCCAGCAGTCGTTCAACTGCCAGAAGATCGATCCCATGGTCTGCGGACGGCTGCGCCGGAAATGCTCCGCGCCAATCTTGATCCCCTCGGCCTGTAGAACTTGACTTACGTAGAGAAAGCTCGCAAAGTCCTTCGGCTCGGGATAATCCCTGAGCAGATAGTCGTGGATGATCGAATTGCCTTCATTGTTCTTCTGGTGAGCCAGCATTACCGGCGTGAGAATGCCGGTGCGATCCTCAGGCTGGGTAAAGCTCTCCACCGTGCGCATCTCGGGGAAGGACTGGAAGCCATACTCGGTCACAAACCGCCAGTGGTGCTTCTCGTATTCGCTGAACGGCACGCGCCCGTGCCACACGGTCCAATCGTGCGCATCGCCGCTCTGATAGGTCTCGGTCAGGGGTTCGTAGTCCGCGCTGGGAGAACTGGGCCAATAAGGCGTTTCCGCGTCCAGCCGCGCCACCACCCTGGGCAGAATGCCGCTGAACTCGGTCAGGTAATCCTGCCAGATCAGCAACCTCACATCCGCCGGCAACGTCGGCCGCACACCCCAGTAGAACGCAGCCTCGGTCTCGTTGTTGCCGCACCACACCACGATGCTGGCGTGATTGCGCAACCGCCGCACCTGGTCCTCGGCTTCGGCCTCGATATTCAGCTTGAACGCATAGGTTCCCGGCTGCCAGTCGTTGCCGAACATGAAGTCCTGCCACACCATGATGCCCAGCTCGTCGCAGATGGAATAAAACTCGTCGGTTTCGTAGTAGCCGCCGCCCCAGTGGCGGATCATGTTCATGTTGGCGTCGCGCGCCGACTCCAGAATCCGCCGGTAGTCGGCCGTGGTCACGCGATTGGGAAAGCTGTCGAAGGGAATCACGTCCGCGCCCTTGGCAAACACCGGAATCCCGTTCACCACCAGCTCGAACGACCGGCCCCACTTGTCGAGAACGCGATGCAGTTCGATCGAACGCAGGCCGGCCTTGGCTTTCCGCTCGGCAATCACCTGGCCGCCGGCTCCTGCCTGCCCACCCGTGCCCACCTGCGCGGTGAACTCATACAAAGGCTGTTCGCCGTAGCCGGCCGGATACCACCGCTTCGGCTGACGAATCTCCACGGGAAGATCGAGAACATTGCGTCCGGCGTGAAGGCTCACCGTCTCAATCACCTTGACCGGCTTGCCGTCGTCGTTGTACTGCACGCTCACCCTGGCCGGGCCGGCGCTCGCGGCCTCCACTTCGACCTCTGCGTCCACGTGCGCCACTTCCCTGCTCACGTCCCGCTGCCGGATGGCAAAGTCCGCAATGCGCACCTTGTTCCAGGCCTCCAGCCGCACCGGCCTCCAGATGCCGCTGGTCACAAACCGCGGCCCCCAGTCCCACCCATACTCATACGCCGCCTTGCGGATATAGGTTTTGTCCTCGGTCTTCGATTGCAGCCGGAAGGCGTCGCTGGCCGCCACCTCTTGCGCCGCCTTGATGGGCGAAGGAAAAACCACCCGCAGCAGGTTCTTCCCCAAATGAAGATGGTTCTTCACCGCAACCCGCCACACACGGAAGCTATTGTTCGCGCTCAGCACCTCGGCGCCGTTTACATACACTTGCGAGGCCGCATCCAGCCCCTCGAAGACCAGGTCCACGTTCGAGCGAGCCAGCAGGGCCGCCGTCACGTCGAAGTTCAGCCGGTACTCCCAGCTTTCATTCTCGATCCATTGCAACTTCGACTCGTTGTCGCGGAAGAACGGGTCGGCGATCTTCTTGTTGGCCAGCAGATCCAGGTGAACATCGCCGGGCACGGTGGCCGGCAGCCAGCCGCTCTCCGCCTCCTGCGCTGCCGCCGTAACCTGCCGGAACTCCCACCCGTGATCCAGGGCCAACACTGCATTCTGCGCGGTCTTTCCCTGCACCTGCGCCACTCCGCTCCCGAAGCCGGCCGCCGCTCCAACCAAGGCGCAGCACACCACTCCCCCGGCAATTGCCTCTCGCATTTCACTCTCTCCAAGGCCCTCCGCAAGGCCATTTTCAGCTCTTGCGGCGGCTCTCTCCAAAATTCGCTGATAAGGTTATCAGATTGACACTTTTGAGCGCCGCCGATGCCGGATTGTCCAAGAAAAGCCTGCAAGGAAGCGCATGAGCGCGCCAAACGGATCATTGCCCGCGCTCCAGCAGCGTCCGGTAGAGCGCCTCCCACGCATCGGCCCTTGCATCCATGCTGAACTGCGTGGCGATGCGCTCCCGCGCCGCGCGTCCCAGCCTCTGCCGCTCTTCGGCGGTCCTCCGCATCAGCTCCAGCATCGCCCCCGCCAGCGCCTCCGAATCCCTGGCCGGCGCTACCACCCCCGCGTCTCCCACCAGTTCGCGCACGCCGCCCACATCGGTAGCCGCCACCGGCTTCTCCATGGCCATCGCCTCGCCCACGGCCAGCGGCATTCCCTCCCACGCTGAACCCAGCACGAATCCGTCGGCGGCGTCGAGCAACGCGGCCATATCCCGCCGCAGCCCAAGCCAGCGCACAGCATCATCCAAACCCAGCTCTGTCGCCAAAGCTCGAACCGTCAAGGCCTCCGCGCCGACAGCCTCGCCTGCGATCCACAACCGCGCATCGGAGCGGGCAGCCCGCACCTCGGCAAAGGCCCGCAGCAGGTTCGGATAGTCCTTGGCCGGCGCGATGCGTCCCGCCGTCAGCCAGATGAATTCTCCCCTCGCGCCCATCCCGGTTCGCATCTGTGCCCGCCGCTCCGCACGGGGAGTAAACTCCGCGGTCTCGATCCCGTTCGTCAAGACGACGCATTTGTGTCGCGGCACGGCCTTGAGCCGCACAAATCGCTCCGCGGCCGCCTCGCTCACCGCGGTGGTGCGGCGGCTCAAGCCATCGGTCAGCCGGTAGGCCAGCATCCGCCTCCAGCCGCCTTCATACACATTGTGAACCGTCGAGAGAACCGCCGGCCCCGGAACCAGCACCTTGAGCATCCGGGCCACAAAATTGGCATGAAAGCTGTGGCTATGAACCAGGTCCGGGCGGAATTCTTTCAGGAATCTCCGTCCCCGCGCCAGGCCGCGCAGCACGCCGCCGGGAGTCCTGCCCATCTCCAGGTGAACGGCATCGAGCGTCGTCGGCCACTCCTCCTTGAGCCGCGGCCTCAGCACCATCAACGCGACCGCATGGCCGCGCTCCGCCATCCGCCCCGCCATCGCCAAAACCTGCCGTTCCGCTCCGCCCATGCCGAGCGAAGTGAGCACGTACACGATCCGCATATCACCCGGATTCCAAAAAGATTTTTGTGAAACGATGATAACGCGCGCGGCCAGGCTGTGTTCCTCCTGGTCAACAACCGGGAAATCAGGCCACCTCAAGCCAAGAGAATGATGCAGACGAATTCGACCGGTGCCGCATAATTTCATGTATAGTTTGGCCATCCTCAGGGTAACGCCGCATGGACGAGCAACTGCCTGAAATCGATTCGGACATTGCCGAGTACTACCGCCAGGCGCCCGAAGAACGCCGGCTTGAAGAGGGCGCATTCCTGCTTGAATCCTTGCGCACGCGCGAATTGATCGAGCGCCACGCGCCGGCCTCACCGGCTACTGTCGTGGATATCGGCGGTGCGGCAGGAGCCTATGCGCTGTGGCTGGCGGAGGCCGGATATTCCGTTCATCTCCTGGACCCGATTCCGCGTCTGGTCGCCGAGGCCGAGCGGCGCAGCGTTGTCGCTCCCCGCCCGCTTGCCTCGTGTGCAGTGGGCGATGCGCGCAACCTGCCGTTTCCCGATAAGATGGCGGATTTGGTTCTGCTGCTGGGTCCGCTCTACCACCTGACTGCCGCTCAGGATCGCGCCGGCGCGCTGGACGAGGCGGCGCGCGTTCTCAAGCCGGGCGGTTGCCTGTTTGCCGCCGCTGTCTGCCGCTGGGCTTCCGCTCTGGACGGCCTGGCGCGCG
Source organism: Occallatibacter sp. (assembly GCA_049509995.1). Lineage (GTDB taxonomy): Bacteria > Acidobacteriota > Terriglobia > Terriglobales > Acidobacteriaceae > Telmatobacter. Next base: position 34,661 of record JBEKZJ010000014.1, read on the forward strand.
ACCTGTTTGAGGACCCGCAGTTCACCGCCATCGTCGGGCAGGACCTGCGCGACGGCCAGCACCGCAATCTCTCCGGGCATCTCGACTACTTCACCACGGCCTACTTCCACCGGCCGGAGGATCTGCGCGCGGAAGTGCTGGACGCGGGGTTTGAGATGGTGGGGTTGTTTGGAATCGAGGGGCCGGGATGGATTCTTCCCGACGTTGGCGAGCGGCTGGCCGATGGCCGCCGTCGAGAGGATTTGCTGCGCGTGGCGCGCTGGCTCGAATCGGAGCCTACGATGCTGGCCGCCAGCGCACACCTGCTTGCGGTGGCCCGCAAGCCTGCATAGAGACGTCGGCCTGGAACCGCGCCGCCCCCTGGCCCGGCGCCGATCAACGCCGCGGAACTCTGCCCCGGACGCAACTTTTTTCGATTCACAAGATTGTTTATACCCAAAACACAGATTGGGCTGTACAATCTCCACGAGGAGACCCATGGCCGGAGATATTCAACTTACGTGCAGCGATTGCGGGCAGGACTTCACCTTCACCGCTGCTGATCAGGCGTTCTTTCAGGAACGCGGTTATTCGACCCCAAAGCGTTGCAAGAATTGCCGTCAGGCAAAGAAGAGCGATCAGGGGGGCTCCGGCTACCGTTCGGCTCCGGCACAGGGAACACCTGTGATTTGTTCGGGTTGCGGCCAGCCTACAACAGTGCCCTTTGAACCGCGTGGCGATCGCCCGGTCTTTTGCCGGGACTGCTACCAGGCGCGCAAGGGCAGTGGCGGCGGTGGCGGCAGCTCGCGTGGCCGCGGCCGTTTCTAGTTTTTCGGCGGTCCGATGCCCGCACTGAGCATCGGACCACGATTTCCATCCGGCAAGCTCAAGCAAGCCAGGTGGGCCGCGGCTGACTCGGCCCACTTGGCTACGCATGTGTAGTGTGCTTCATTGCGGCCCTGCCTTGTGTGCGCCCCTGACCTCGAGTTCCACGAACCTCAAAAGGGCAGCCACCGCCAAAACGGCTGCCCTTTTCGCTGTCCCTGTCCGCGCACTGCGTCGGGGTTGCACAACCTGGAAATCTCCCCGGATGTCCAATCATGAATGGACATTGCAGTTGCGGCCCGATAAACTGGCCCTTTGTTGAACGATGAACACCTGAGGACTGACCCCACCATCATGGTTTCCCAATTGTCCTTCACAGGATCTGCATGGAAGAACCTGTGGCGCAGACGCCTGAGAACGCTGCTGACGCTGGGCGGGATCGCCATGGCCATCGGCGCATTTGTCGCTCTGGTCGGTTTCTCCCGCTCGTTTGAGCACGAGTGGATGCGCATGTATGAAAGCAACGGCACCGACATCGCCGTAATCGAGAAGACATTCCTCAACACCTCGCTGGAGGAGTCGGTGGGCGTGAAGCTCCGCGCGCTGCCCGTCGTTGCGCAGGCCAGGCCCATGATCTTCAACCTGATGGACCTCACGCCGGAGATCAATGCACTGGTCTTTGGCTGGCAAGCCGATTCTTACGAGCTCGATTCGCTCACCCTCACCTCCGGACGGCGCTTTCGCGACGGCCAGCCGGAAATCCTGCTGGGCGAGATCCTGGCCGCAAACCTGAACAAGAAGGCCGGCGACACGATCGAGATTCAAGGCACCACCTTTACCGTAACCGGAATCGATCATGGCGGCTCGGCTCTGGAAGCCGGCGCGGTCATCATGCCCCTCGATCAATTGCAGCAGCTCTCCAGCCTGGAAGGGAAAGTCACGGCGTTTCATGTGCGCCTTCGCCCGGCGCCGGCGGGCGAAACGCAGGAAGAGTATGTGAAGCGCGCCCAGGCCCAGATCGAAACCGCGCTGCCCGGTCTGTACGCCGTTCCGGCGGCGGAGCGCGCCAGCAACAACCAGGTCGTTCTGCTGGCACATGCTGCCGCGTGGGGCACATCCTCCATTGCCCTGCTGATCGGCATCCTGAGCATCGCCAACACCATGGCCATGTCGGTCTTCGAACGAACGCGCGAGATCGGCATCCTGCGCGCGCTGGGCTGGAAGCGCTGGCGCGTCATGCTGCTGATCCTGACCGAAGCGACCGTGCTCGGCCTGGTCGGCGGATTTCTCGGCTTGGGCGTCGGATGGGGCGCACTGCGCCTGCTGTCTGCCCTGCCGCAAACCGCCAGCATCGTCTCCGCGACCCTTTCTCCGTGGCATCTGCTGGAGGCGCTTGGCATCGCCGTGCTCTCCGGACTGGCCGCCGGCGCCGTCCCCGCCTGGCACGGCGCGCATCTCTCCCCGGTGGAGGCCCTCCACTATGAATAGCCCGCAGCTTGAAGTCCGCGGCCTGTGCAAGAGCTACGACGAAGGACGCATCGAGGCCCTGCGCGGAGTCAGCCTTTCCATCGCCGCCGGGGAATACCTGACCATCAGCGGTCCCAGCGGCAGCGGCAAATCCACCTTGCTGCAACTACTTGGCGGGCTCGACACCCCCACCAGCGGCGAAGTTCTCTTTAAGAACGCGGCCCTCGGAACCGCCATCGGTCTCGACGACTACAGAGCGCACCAGGTCGGATTCATCTTCCAGGCTTTTTATCTGCTGCCTACCCTGCGCGCCATTGAAAACGTGCAAGTTCCCATGCTTGCAGTCGAAGTGGTCTCAGACGACCGCGCCGAGCGGGCCAAAGCCCTACTCCTCGAGATGGGCCTCGAACACCGCCTTTACAAGTATCCCAACGAACTGTCCGCCGGAGAACGCCAGCGCGTGGCCATCGCCCGGGCGCTGGCCAATCATCCCTCCATCCTGCTGGCCGACGAACCCACTGGAAATCTTGACAGCGTTAACTCCGCGCGCATTATCGAGATGCTTATCGGCATTCAGAAGAGACGCGGCATGACGCTCATCGTCGTGACCCACGAGAACGAAATTGCCAACTCCGCGCCCCGGCACATTCGCATCCGGGACGGCCTCATCGACGGAAGGTTCCAATCATGAAACGCTCTTTCGTCGCCCTGGCCACGGCGCTGCTCTTCGCCATCCCCGCCAACGCAACCGACGCCCAGGCGGTGCTTGCCGCTCCCCGGCAGCGCGTGCAGTCGGCGGACTTTCGCGCCACCGGCCACCTGGTGAGGGTGGACGCGAATGGGGTGCGGACCAGCTATGAAATTGCAATCAAGGCGCACTGGTTTCCCGGCGTGCTGCGGGTGCTGGTGGAGACTGCCTCGGCCCCAAGGACGGGCCCGGATGCGTTGGTGCGCGCCCGCATGCTCACCCACATTCTGCTGGAAATGCGGCCCAATGGCCAGAGTATGATCAGAATTGCTCATCCCGGAGACACGGCGCCAGCTAATCTGCCGTTTGAGAAGTGGAGCGAGGGCCCGCTGGGAGCCGGATTCAGCTACGAGGATTTCCTGGAGCCGCAGTACTTCTGGGCGAACCAGACAGCCCTGGAAGAGACAAGGATCGGGACTCGGGAATGCGACGTTTTGAAGAGCGCTCCGGGCGCGTCGGAGCGGACGCACTACGCGGAGATTCAAACATGGCTCGCCAAGGGTATCGGCTTTCCCTTGTATGTTGAGAAAACACTGAAAGGATCGGGAGTGGTCAAGCAGTTCACGTATTCCGGCCTGCGGCATGAGGGCGGCGTCTGGTCTGCCCACCAGGTGGAAGTGAAAATTCACGGGCAAGCCGGTTCCACACTCCTCATCATCGACCACGGCAGCGCAAAAGCAAATCTCAGCCTCAAGGATTTCAGTCCTGAGCAACTCACCCGTTTTTAGGACCCGTTATGTATGTAGTGTGGTGCCTCCTCTGTCTAACCGCAGCCGCGATCGCGGCCGGGTATCTGTATCAGTTGATCGGCGCGCGCCGCGACCGCCGGCTCTATGCCGGCCTTGGGCGCTGGATCGACATTGGAGGCAGGCACAGGCTCTATCTGCTCGAGAAAGGATCGGGCGGCCCCACGGTGCTCTTTGAAGCCGGCATCGCCGCCACCAATCTGAACTGGTTTCACATCCAGGAGACGGTCTCCCGCTTCACCGGCACAGCATCCTACGATCGCAGTGGACTCGGCTGGAGCAGTCCATGCCGCACCGCCCGCACCCCCGGTAACATCGCCGTCGAGCTGCACGAGATGTTGCAGCGCGCTTGCATCAAACCGCCCTACATCCTGGTCGGCCACTCCTTCGGAGGACTGGTCATGCGCCGCTATGCGCTCCTCTTCCCTGAAGATGTGGCCGGCATTGTGTTGCTTGACCCCATGCGCTGTGAAGAATGGCCGCCACTCAACCCCTCCAAGCAATCCGAGATCGATCGCGGCAGGAGGCTGTCCGGTTTCGCGATCCCCATTGCGCGATTCGGACTCGCCCGCCTGGCCGTCACCTCGCTGCTCTGTCGCTCCGGCAAGATCTCAGGGCAACTGGCCGGCGCCGCCGGCAATGGCGGGCGCCATGTCCTGAACCGCGTCAAAGACGAAGTCGGAAAAATGCCCAGGGAGGTCTGGCCCATCGTCGCCGCCCACTGGTCCCGTCCCGGCTATTACGTCGGCATGCGCAGCCACGTTGAAGCCGTTCCCGACACCGTCCGCGAAATGCAGGACGCCGAACCCATCCGCGACATTCCCATCCAGGTTCTGACCCCCGGAAAATCCACCCCGCTCTCCGACGAGCACCTTCGCCGCATCGGCGACAACGTGCAGCAGGTCATCGCCCCCTTGAGCGCCCATTGGATTCACCTCGACGAGCCCGACCTGGTCATCGATTCCATCCGTGAGATGGTTGCTGCCGCCACCGAAGAGCCCGTCGCAGCCACGGTCTGACTACTGCTTCTCGTCCGCCGCAAACGTCGTCCACGGCCCCGATTTCATGTCCTTGAGAATCGGCTTCAGATAGCCGTACTCCGGATGCGCGGCCAGAAACGGGCCGGCAAGAAAATCCTCGCCGCACGGATGCCCCGCGTGCCCGATCAACTCCATCTTCCCCGCCAGCTCGGAGTCCGTCACCTTGCCCGTCACCGCTCCAAACGGCATATACGGTCCCAGATCCCACTCCGGAACCCCGCGCGGGTCCCTGTCGATGTGGCCGCACAGCGACCGCTCATCCGGGTCCACCTTGCCCGTGTAGCTGTCCACGTGGTCGGAGAGGAACTGCTCGGCCAGCTCCACATCGATCCGCCCCTTGGCCTGCTCCATCTGCTTCTCCGCCGTCACGCGCCGCGCATTTGGCGAACTGGACAGATTCTTCAGGTCAAAGTTCTCCGTCTCATCCCGGATCAGCGCCGGGTCGCGAGCAAAGTTCGAGCTCACAAAGTAACCGTCTTTGGCCCGCCACAGCGGTGTATTCTTCAACCCCAGCTCGAGGTAGGCAATTTCCCCGGTCTTGCGGTCCCCTATCAGCCAGTCGTTGGCGTAGCCGCCGTTGTTGCCCTCCTTGATGATCGATACATACTCGTCGATGGAGCCCGCATACTGGAGCGCTTTCCGCGAGCGTGCAAACTCCGGCTTCCCATCCGGATTCCAGCCCACAAACTGCGTGATCGTCGTCTCCGTGATCAACAACCCCGCATCGTTCACGCCAAAATCGTCCTGGCTGGTGATCACGCCCGGCTCTCCATCCATCAGAATGCGGTGCCCGTGCTCCGGCTGAATATCGAAGATCACCGTCCACCGCGCGCCCTCGGCGTAACTCGACCAATTATTGTGCGCCATCACGATCTTGCCGCGCTGGGTGTAGCTGCCGGTGGCAATGAAGGCCGAGCAGCGCCCCTCGGGCGCAAGGTGCGGCGCGTTGGCGGCTTTCTCCCGCTTGTCCAGCCACGGCACATAGTACTGCGGCAGCTCGATGCCCCCGTTCAGCGCCACAATGTCCCACACGTCGAGCTTCTCGCCCTTCGACCGCACGCCCCTGGCAATCCCCTCCAGTTCCCGCTGGTACTCGGGGTCGATGTGCGGCCAAAGCATCCGGCGGCTCGCCTGGCGAAAAAACTCCCAATCCCGCTTGGTGGCGTGGGTATTTTCGAGCTTGATCACCCCGACCATGTCCGCAATCTCGGACGCCAGCAACCGCCCGTGCTGGAATCCAATCTGGGCGGGACTGCCTTCGAGGTGCACATAGGTCCAGCCGCCTCTTTCAAAGCGGTAGCCCGGCAAAGCCTTCATTTGCGGCACCGGCCCAGCCGGCCGCCCACTCGCCCAGGCCGGAGAGGCCGAGGCAAGGGGCAGCAGAGTGAACAAGCAAATGACGAGTGCGCGGGAAAGCAGACCGACCATCGGGAATCCTCCGGGAATGCCCTGAAGATATCACGAGGGATTGAGCCTGGCGGAATGGCTACCGCTTCTTTGCCGGCTTGGGAGCGGGCTTTTTCGCCGCGGGCTTCGACGCCTTGGCCGGCTGCGACGCCTTGCCCGCCTTAGAGGCCGCCACGGGCTTCCCTTTTACCGGCGCAGCTTTGACCACCGCCGCCTTGGCCGGAGCCTTGGCCGGAGGCTTGACCGAAATGGCCTTTGCCTTTATTTGAGGCGGCTTGACCGAGAGAGCCTTTGCCTTTATTTGAGGCGGCTTGACCGAAAGGGCCTGCGCCCTGGCTTGCGGCGGCTTGACCGAAAGAGCATCCGCCTCGACTTGCGGCGGCTTGACCGAAGGGGCCTCCGCCTCGACTTGCGGCGGCTTCTCTGAAATATCTTCGGACTTGGCTTGGGGTTTGGCCGCGGACTTCGCGGCAGCGGGCGATGCAGACACAGATTTATCCTCCTTGCTTTCTTTGGCCGCAACCGGGGTCGGCGCGGCTTTCTTGACAGCGGAAGCCGCTGTTTCCTTGGCGGGCGAAGCTGCCGGTGCGGGCTTTGCCTTGGCCGAAGTCTCTTGCGGCTTGGCTGCAACCGCCGGCTTGGCGCCCGAAGCGGGCTCAGGCTTGGGTTCCTGACCAGGCTTCGGTTCCGGCTTGGTTCTGGGCGGCGGTTGAGCCTTCTCTGCCTCTTTCGCTTTGGCCGCAGCCGTTTTGGAGTCCGTTCCGGCGGCCACCGGCTTCTCAGCCTTTTCCGAGCCGGGCGCCGGCACAGGCGTCGCAGCCTCCTTTGCCGGCTTCGCCGGGGCGGCCGCTTTCGATGCTCCCATCACTCCACCGATAACTGGTTCGGGCTCATCAACTTCCAGTTCATCCTCCACGGATTCTGCATCGTCTGCGACCAGGGATTCTGCATCGTCTGCGACCAGGGATTCTGCATCGTCTGCGATCTCCGACTCCAAATCCACGACGATTCCCAACTCCAGGTCCACCTTCGGCAAACTCAGGCCCAGGTCGAGATCGTCCTCATCGCCGCCAAGATCGTCCAGATCCTCGTCCTCGTCCAAAACCTCCGCAGCTTCCTCGTCGTCATCGTAGGACCGTTCCTTCAGCTTGGCCTCGGCGCCGCGCTTGGCCCGCGGTCTCTTGATGGTCAACTGCGGTGGCGGAGCAGGTGGCGAATGCGGCTCCAGAAAGGCGCGAAGCTCCTCCGCGGTCGTCAATCGCCCGTCCAGCAGCTCCAGGAAAACCCCTTGCAAAATCTCCCTGTACGCGGGGAGTTCCGGGGTAATGCGCATCTCCTGCATCACCGCGTGCGGGATGCGCTGGCGGGTCTCAGGCCACACCTTCAGGAACTGGTTGAAGCGCTCCTGCACCGCCGCATCCCTGCTTGTAAATCCCAGCCAGAGAATCGCTTCTGGATCATAGCTCGTAAAGAGCTTGAAGCCTGCCGAAGGCGCGGCATTCTCCTTCGACATTAGTACCTTGGCAAACCTGGCCGCCATCGCGTCCAGGCTGTTCCACTCCTCCACGAACCCTGGCCGCAGCATCAGTTTCTTCAGCGCCGCCAGGTCCCTTGAGGCCAGCTTGGCAGTCAGCAGCTGCATCTGAGCCGCGGACACATCCGCATGCACTCCCTGCAGAAGCAGCTCAACCGCTAAATCGTGCAGCGCCTTCAGCTTCTCTTCGTCGGCCTTGGCCGCGGTCCACGCCGGGAACAGGTACTTCATCCAGCCCTCGTCCTCCAGCGCACGCAGCACCTTGAGGCCTTCTTCTTCGTGGCCAATCTGCTCCAGCTCCCGGCTCCGCGCCTCATCCGAAAGGTGTTCGATCACTCCCTCGTTCTTGGCATTCTCATACCGGGTCCGGGTCCTCAAATCCAGCTCCCAACCCAGCCGCGTCCTGTACCGCGTGGCGCGAATCAGCAGCGACGGCTCCTCAAGAAATCCATAATTTGACACCAGCCGCAGCGCCTGCGCCTCGATGTCCGCTGCCCCATTCAACGGATCCATCAAAAGCCCGAACGACCCCTCGTTCAGTGAGATGCTCATGGCGTTGACAGTAAAGTCCCGCCGCCGCAGATCTTCCTGAATCGAAGCCGGATAGTAGACCGCCTTGCCGGGCTTGGGATATTCCACACGCTGGGTGCTGATCACGTCCACCTGCACGGTTCCCGGAAAACACAGGTACAAGGTGCGGGAAGTCTCGCTTTCACCCCACACTTTTCCGCCAAGTTTCTCTACTATGTTCTGTAGTTTAAGGGCATTTCCATGAACCGATACTTCAAGCTCTCGGACGGCATGGCCGCTGGTCAGATCGCGCACCGCGTCCCCGGTCAGGAACAGGATCATTCCGGCTTCGCGCGCTGCCTCGCGCAACTGGCGAAGAGCGTTCTGCTGGTCGGCCGAGAGCCGGTTTTCCAAAAGATAAATGTAGTCTGGCATTCCGTTCCCTGCTTCCGCCGTCTCCAGCCTCTGCCCAGTAACTCATCGCCAAGTACCTGATGCTGTTACTCTTATAGGACGTCCGGTAGAGGCGGCAAAGCAGTACATTAACACAACTCGGTCCGATTGGCTACACTTTGTTGCGTCGCATTTGCGCCTTTTTCCGGTCGCGGCCCGCGGCGCGCCGTGCGACAATCCAGAGCGATGGCCTCCCAGCGCAAACCTGTGATCGTACGCAAGTTCTCCCGCGACTGGTGTGTCGGCTATGCGGGAGCAAGTTTTGGCCAGGAGGCCCCGGAACTGGAGCTCCTCGACCTCACCGGAAAGGTGCTGCGCATCGCGTGGGATCAGGTCAAGTGGGTCTGTTATGTGCGCGACTTTTCTCCCTCCTCCACCACATTTGATCAGACAAACCCGGAGCGGCTCCTGCACAAGCGCTTCTCCATCCGCCCCCGCACCGCCGGTCTCTGGTTGCGCTTGACGCTGACCGACGGCGAAGAGCTGGAAGGCCTGGCGGCCAACGACCGCTCCCTGGTCGAGGGCGCCGGACTGCTGCTCACTCCGCCCGACACACGTTCCAATACCCAGAGGATCTACGTCCCCCGCCAGGCCATCCAGACCCTCGAGGTAGTCAGCCTGATTGGCGCGGCCAGCCGCAGGCGCACCGGCGCTGCCCGCCCCGCTGCTGAACAGCCTGACCTCTTTCCCCGTGAAACGGACACAGCGTAAAGGGCCGCCTTCCGGTACAATTCTATCGATGAAGCTAGGCGAGTTGGCAAGCAGGTTGGGCGCTGAGCTGCGGGGCGACGCGGAGCTGGAAATCACCGGTGTGAAAGGGATCGAGGAGGCCGGCCCCACGGAGATCACCTTCGTGGCCAACCCCCGCTATGCCGGACTGGCGCGCAAAACCCACGCCGCCGCGGTGCTGGTCGAGCCTGAGTTTCAGGAGATTGCCGCCGCCACCCTCCGCCTCAAAAACCCCTATCTGGCTTTTTCCCGCGCCCTGGCCTTTTTCTACCGGCCGCCCGTTTACTCTCCCGGCATTCACCCCACCGCCGTCATCGACCCCAGGGCCGAGATCGGCGAAGGCGCGCACATCGGCGCCTATGTCGTTGTCGGCCCTCACGTTCGGCTCGGAGCCCACGCCACGCTGCTGCCCCACGTCGTACTCTACCCCGGAGTTCAGGCTGGTACCCACCTCTTTGCCCACGCCCACGCCGTGGTGCGCGAAAACTGCGTTCTCGGCGACCATGTGACCCTCGAAAACGGCGCCATCGTCGGCGCGGACGGCTTCGGCTTCGCCAAGAACGAATCCGGCCACTGGGAAAAGATCCCGCAGTCGGGCCCCGTGCGGCTGGGCAGCCGCGTAGACGTTCAGGCCAACGCCTGCATCGACCGCGCCACAGTCGGCGCCACGGAGATCGGCGAGGGGACTAAAGTCGACAATCTGGTCCAGGTCGGCCACGGCTCCCGCGTCGGCGAAAACACGCTCCTGTGCGCCCAGACGGGTCTCGCCGGCTCCTCGATAGTCGGCAACAACGTCATTCTCGCGGGACAGACCGGCATAGCCGGCCACTGCACCGTGGGCGACGGCGTCATCCTCACCGCGCAGTCCGCCGTTTCCCACGATGTGCCGCCGGGAAAGATGATCTCCGGCTCGCCCGGCTTCGACAACCGCGTCTGGCTGCGCGCAGTCACCATCTTTCAGCGCCTGCCGGAGCTGCTCAAACGTCTCGACCGCGTGGAAAAAAAGCTTGCCGCCCAGACCCCGCCGGAAAGCACGCCGGACCAGAACGGGTGCCGGGAATGATCAACCGCACCGCAATTGGAGCCGGGACTCCCAGAAGGATTTTGGCCGCAATCGCGCTTTCGGCGTTGATCGCGGTCCCCGCATGCCACTCCTATCACATCGACGCCACCGTCGAGAACCGCACCGGGGCTCCGATTCAACTCCTCGAAGTCGACTACCCCAGCGCCAGCTTCGGCGCCAACACCCTGGCCGCCGGCGAGGTCTTCCACTATCGCATCCAGTTGCGCGGCAGCGGTCCCCTCAAGGTCCAGTACACAGCCGGCGACGGACGCCAGGCACAGATCGACGGACCCTCGGTGGCCGAGCGCCAGGAGGGCCGCCTGCAGATTGTGCTGCTTCCCGGTGGCAAGGCCGAGTTTCATCCCCAACTGACTCCGCAACCCTGACGCGACCGCTTCGATTCAAAGTCATGCGCATCAACGATAAATAGAGTCTTCCCGGCTGTTCTCCTTCGCAATCCTACCGATAAGAAAAACAGGAGGGCGGAGGTGCGCGGGAAACCTGCATCGATGAGCAGCCGTTCGCCGGTCCCTCGGCCGGCGCCGTGGCTGCGGAAGCAGGCGTTCCCCATGCGCCTGGCGGGATGCTTTCTCTTTGTCGCCCTGGCCACTGTATTCGTCGGCCTCGCGCCCGAGGACAACCTGATCTGGGTGGCGAATGGAGTCCTGCTCACCTACCTGCTTCTAGCCTCTCGCAGGCGCTGGGCCGCCTACCTCGGCGCCGGCTTTGCAGCCCAGTTGGTCGCTGGCAGGATGGTCGACCCGCATTGGCAGACTATCGTGGTTTTGTCGGCGCTGAATCTGATCGAAGTCCTCATCTGCGCCCTCCTGTTGCGCCGGCGGTCCACGCGGCCTCTGTGTTTTACCGATCCCGCCTATCTGGTCCGTTTCATCGCCTTTGGCGTACTGGCCGGTCCGCTGATAGCGGGAGCGATCTTCGCACTGGTCTCGGCCACCTGGCTGCATACCGCTCCGGGAGCCGCATTCTTCAAATGGTCTGCCGCCGACACACTGGGCATCGCCATCTCCACCCCGGCCTGTGTGGCGATCTTTCAAACCGGCTTGAAAAGCACGGTAAGCTGGCGCCGGCATGCGGTGCATCTTGGCCTGTTTGCCGCCATTACAGTGGCTGCATTCGCAAGCCTCAAGCTTCCTTTAATTTTCCTCGTGTATCCCCTTCTGGCCCTGATTGTGTTCCGCCTGGGGCTGTCCTGGGCGGCGCTGGCCGCGCTTTTCGTAGCCGCCGCCGGAAGCTGGTTCACCTGTCACGATCTGGGCCCATTTGCGTGGATGCGGTCCGCCTCCCCCATCGCGCCAACCATCCTGTTGCAGCTCTTTGTTGCCATCGGCATGTTCATCATCTACGCGGCCTCGGTGGTCCTGGAGAACCAGAAGGCCACGGAGCGCCGGCTTCAGGAAATCGTCTCCCTGCACACCCTGGTGACTGAGAACTCCCGCGACGCGATTCTGGTGGCCGATTTCGACGGACGGCGCAGGTACTTCTCGCCCGCGACGCAGAAACTGACGGGGTGGACGGCGGAGGACCTGGTGAACCGCAGCTTCACCGAACTGGCCCATGGGGAGGACCGGCCCAAGCTGGAGCAACTGCTGCGCGACCTGCAAAGCGGCGTGGAAGGCGCGATCATCGAGTATCGCGTGAGGAAGCAGAACGGAGAGTACTTCTGGGTGGAGAGCAGCCTGCGCGCCATTCGCGATGCGCGCACCGGTATCGCGTCCGGGATTCTGGACTTCACCCGCGATATCTCCGAACGCAAGCAGGCCGAACAGGAGCTCCAGGCCGCCTACAATACCGTCGAGGCGCTCGCCGGCACCGACGCTCTCACCGGATTGGCCAACCGCCGCCGTTTCGACCAGTGCCTCACCAGCGAGTGGCGCCGCGGCCTGCGCGACCACAATCCGCTCTCCCTGTTGATGATCGACGCCGACCGGTTCAAGGCGTACAACGACACCTACGGGCACCTGCGTGGCGACAGTGGCCTCAAGCAGATTGCGGAGGCAGCCTTGGATGTGGTGGCGCGCCCCGGTGACCTGGTGGCCCGCTTCGGCGGAGAGGAGTTCGCCGTTGTCCTGCCAAATACCCCCAATGATGGCGCCCTCCAGGTTGCCAACGAGATCTGCGACGCCCTGCGCGCCCGCAAACTCCCTCACAGGGGCAATCCTTTGGGGATCATGACCATATCGGTGGGCTGCGCCACCATGGTGCCCGCCTTCGGACAGCACGCTGCCAATCTGGTCGAGCTTGCCGACGAGGCTCTCTACAAAGCTAAGCGCGGCGGCCGCAACCGGGTGTGCAGCGGCAATGCATTGAACTCCGCCGCGGACCAACTCCAGGACAACCGGCTCCCCAAAGCCACCGTCGCCGGAACGGCATAAGCGGTTCCGCGTTCCATCGCAGGCCAGGCGCATCGATCCCAAACTGCCATCGCAGCCCGCCTGCTCCGAGGCCCTCAAAGCTGTCCCCCAATTGCGGTACCTCGAAATCACCACCGTTGCCGGGCTTTTTCCTCTATCGGAATCCCTCCCCGCCGCAGCGGGGCCTTTGCTCGCTGGCGCGGAAGCAACAGCCGCCTTGCGCAAATCTGGCGAAGGCACGTAAATTGGAGAACCGCTTGAGCGCGTCCCCTTCAGTGCACCATGCTCTGGAACAGTGGCGAGTGCAGCAGACTGTTGAAATCCGAGTCGGTGGCGGCAAAGTGGATGGACATCCGCCCGGAATCGGAAGCGATGTTGGTTTCGCTCAACGCCTGTTTCTCCGCGTCCGAGCCGCTCATCTTGCGAACCAGCACCGCCGCCGTCAAAAGCGAAGAGATCGTGGCCGCGGCAAACGAGTCGCCGGTGGAGATGGTCAGGTCGAACTTGACGCCGTGCTGGAAGTCCATCCCGTACCAGGAAGCCTGCAGCCTCTTGCGCACAGTCTCGAAGTCGGTCAGCGAACCCGCTTCGCCAAGCACCTGGCGCATCATCGTCTGCGTGCCCTTCTCATCCAGGATGCTCCACAGCGACGCGGAGTCCACGGTCTTCATGGCATCCATCATCGGCGCATTGGTCAGCAGGCTGGGAGACACTCCATCGCGCGCATCGAGAGCTTTCTCCACCGCATCCTTGGCGCCAAAAATCATGGTCGACGCATCCACAAAGCAAAGCACCATGCCCGTCTTGGCCATCGGATACACCTTGTTGGTACGCACCAGCGTGGCCTTGATCTTCTGTTTGCGGAAGTTGGCCAGAATGTCCTGCTCCGGGAACTGACCCTGGGCGATGCCCACCGTCACCAGCGCGTCACTCGACGCCGCGGGCCGAAACAGAGCAAATGCCAACTGGTCGACGTATTGGTCGATGTTGTCTTTATCGTTGAGGGCGGACTTGCGTAGCGCCTCGTCGAATTGCTTCAGCTCGGGAGGCATCACGCGCTCGCGCAGATCCATGGCCGCGGTCGAGTTCTGCATCGCCCGGTAGTCGATCACCACCAGTTGCTGCACTTCATGCGGAACGGCCCCGCGGGCATCGGTGGACAACTGCGCCGCCGGAGCCAGACCGGAGGCCGTCAGCAGCACGAAAGCAATCGAAATTCTTACCAAGACCTTCAACAATTCCACCCTCCGGGAAATACCCAGTTCTCGCATCGTTTCCATGGGACTCATCTGCAACTCCCCGACCTTTTCCTGCCACGGAACTCGGCAGGACGTCCATTTCCTAGGTTGATATTCTACCTGCCGGGCCCTTGCCCTGCCGGTCGCGCCGCTCCAGCCGGCTATCCGTCTCCCGGCCAGGCTAGTGGAGCTTCCAGCCGGCGCTCCAGAATCTTGGTTTGCGGATCAAACTCAATCAACTGACGCACCCATTCGCTCTCCCGCTCACACGCAGCCTCGGGAAGCAGCCCGATCACCTCGCCCTCCACCAGCGCTACCTTGTGCTTGAGCGCCAGGCTTGAGACCGCCCGGTAAACCTGCGAAATCGGCGTCACCTCAAAGTCCGTGATGTTCATCGCGAGTTGTGCTCGCCCATGAGCCAGAACACCCATGGCCTTCACGCCCTTCAGACCGCCGGATGCGGCGCGAATCTCGCGGGCAATGGCCCTTACCATGGAAACGTCTGTGGAATCGAAATAGATGTTGTACGCCACCAGGAACTTGCGCGCTCCCACCGCGCAGGCCCCTGCGGTTGGATGCAGGCCTGGTCCGCCAAGATCGGGCCGGCGTGCCGATTCCTTCCGCACCGCTTCCCTTAATCCCTCAAACTGTCCCCGCCGCACCTCGTCCAGGTTGGCCCGATCCGGCCGCGCCGCTGCCGCTTCATAGAAAAACACCGGCACGCCGAAGCGCCGCCAGATTTCGAGCCCCGCTTGCCGGGCCAGCAGCGCGCATTGCTCCAGCTTGATGCCGGAGATGGGCACGAACGGAATCACATCCGCGGCGCCGATGCGCGGGTGAGCCCCCTGCTGGCGCGTCAGGTCGATCAACTCCACGGCCTTCCCCGCCCCGCGCACCGCTGCCTCCACCACCGCCCCCGGCTCCCCGGCAATCGTCACCACCGACCGGTTGTGGTCCGCATCCATCGACCAGTCCAGCAGCCGCACCCCCTCCACCCGCATCGCGGCCACAATGGCCTCGACCCGCCGCGCATCCGTGCCCTCGGAGAAGTTCGGTACGCATTCCACAACCGGTCCGCTCATTCCCTGCTCACTCCGCTCTAATTGGTCCCTAGTCCCTATTCCCTATTCCCTAGTCCCTAGTCCCTAGTCCCTAGTCCCTAGTCCCTGGTCCCTGGTCCCTGGTTCCTGGTTCCTACTTCCAAAACGTGTAACCCACCTGCACCTGAATACTGGCATTCACACCGGGGTTGCGGTCGCCCAGCGAAGCCGAAGAGAGGTGTACGCCGTTCACTCCTACGTCTATCGACCGCCTGGGCCGGGTGAAGTAGTGAAACCCGCCTCCGCCCTGCGGCGAAAAGTTCCAGACCGACGTCCCGCCCGGAGTTCCGTGCGGAACCAGTTGATCGGGCGGAAACTTGTGCGTGGTGTAAATCACCCCGCCCGCGCCCTGGAACCAGGGCTGAAAGCGCCGCGACCTGGTAACAAAGTTCCAGCGAAAGATCACCGGCGTCAGGCTCACGCCCCGGTAGGCGCCGCCGCCATCGGGCGCCACAAAGGTGCCCCCCCCCGGATAGAGAAAGGTCTGCTCATGCGGCGCCGGCGTATACGCCTGCCAAAGCGGCATGATGTTGGCGCCCAACTCGAACTGGCCGCTCAAGATCCCTGCATGAAGAACCGGCGTCAACGCCTTGCCTCCCTGGATACCGGCCGAAAGGAACCCGAAATTATCGCGGTTTCCCACGCCCACGCCGCCATTCAGAAACGGCCCATACTCCCAGCTCTTGTCTTTGCGAACCTGGGCTGCGGGGTTATCTCCCCTATCCCGTCCGCCCGCTGGGGCGCCGTCCGGAGTTTCAGCGCAGGCGATCATCGGCCCCACCATCAAAAAAAACAACAGAAACCTTGCACTTCGGATCAATGTTCCTTCCCTTCCCTCAATCGCATATTCTTTCCGTCCCGCAAAAAGGCCGCCACGACCGGCGGCCTCTTCAATGCCCTTCGGACTGCCAATCAACCGGCCGCGTGTTCCATCTGCTCGGCGTCCATATCGAAGTTCGAGTAGACGTTTTGCGTGTCGTCGCAGTCTTCCAGCGCCTCCAGCAGGCGGATCATCTGGTGCGCCGCATTGCCTTCCAGCTTGTGATACGTCGATGCCACCATCGTCACCTCGCTCATCACCGTGGGAATGCGGGCAGCCTTCACCGCCGCCGCAACCGCCTCATGCGCGGCCGGATCGGTAATGATCTCCCAGGTATCGCCTTCGTCTTTCAGATCCTCGCCCCCGTGCTCCAGCACGATATCCATCAACTGCTCTTCCGTGGCCGCCGACTTCTCCACCGCGATCAGCCCTTTCTTCGCGAACAGGAAGCGCACTGACCCCGATTCCCCCAGGTTTCCGCCATTCTTTGCGAAAGCGTGACGGATCTCGCTCACTGCGCGGTTGCGGTTGTCCGTCGTCACATCCACAATAATGGCCACGCCGCCGGGGCCGTAGCCCTCGAACTTGATCTCTTCGTAGTTCACGCCCTCCAGTTCGCCGGTGCCGCGCTGGATGGCGCGCTTGATGTTCTCCTGCGGCATGTTTTCCGCTTTGGCTGCCAGAATCGCGGTGCGCAGGCGCGGGTTGCCGTCAGGGTCGCCGCCTCCCTTGGCCGCGATGCTGATTTCCTTGATGATGCGGGTGAATATCTTGCCGCGCTTGGCGTCCAGCGCGCCCTTCTTGTGCTTGATTGTCGCCCACTTTGAATGGCCGGACATGAGAACCTCGGCGTTCGTCGAAAATACCGGCGCACACACGCGCCCAACCCAGCGAGTATACCACCGGCAGCGAAGTTCTAGACGCGGCGCAAAACTGCCACCGCCGGCCGCAGTTCCACCTTCTTCGTTGTGATCGCCAGCTTGGCCGGCGTCAGCTCCGGGCCCGCCCAGCCTTCCTTCACAGCCTCTATATGGATCTCTCCAGCCTGCTTCGTCGCCTGCACGATCACCTGCGCGAGACCATTGAAGAGCGACCGCTTGGGCTCCTTGTCGCTCTCGTGGCAGTTGGGATCGCCGTTGCCCACCCCG
>JBEKZJ010000140.1:0-13921 GCA_049509995.1 Occallatibacter sp.
CGGACTTACCCAATACGCCAACGCGAGGAAGATTTACATCCTGCGCAACGAAGACGGGAAGCATGCGAGGATTCCCGTGTTTTACAAGGAGGCATTGAAGGGCAACAGCGCACTCAATCTGATCCTGAAGCCGGGCGACACGATTGTTGTCCCATAAGGCGACCCCGATGAAGAGAAGACATACAATCCCGGCGATGCTGTTGGCTGTCGTTGCCGCGTTCACCGTGTGTACCGCGGCGAACGCGCAGGTTCAGCCCGCTGCGACCGGATCGGGCGCCACGTTGGACTATGATTTGAGTTACACGCAGATGGCGGAGGTTTACGCCGGCTCCGAGGGAGATTTAATCAGGGGCGTCGCGTCGGGGGAACTGGAATACTTGAATGGGAAGGAGCGCACACCGCTGATCGTGACCTATTCTGGCGGCGACATCTGGGCGATTGGCGGCTCAGCATCGGGTACCGGAGTCTTTCAGCATTTATTGGTTTCGCAAGACTTCGAGGCGCGTAAGTGGGGATTGGATCTGAGCAACGACATGAGCTTCCTGCCGCAATCCCCGACCATGGGATTCTCGGGAATCCCCGGGGTGGGAAACTTGCCGGGCCTGCCGGTCCTGCCCAGCCAACCAATTCTGACGCTGAACACGCGCAGCATCAGAAACCAAGCGAGCGCGAATTACAGGCATAACCTGAACTATGAGACGAGCTTCAGCATGGGCGGTAACTACGCAATTCTGCACTTCCCGGACGGCAACGGGCTGGATATAGATCAGGAGCAGGTGCAACCGCAGATGAATTGGCGCCTGAACGCACTCAATTCGGTATCCGCGCAGTACATGTACTCTCGCTTTAGCTATCCTGGGTCCACATTTGCCATGGGAACTCAATCCGCGCAGTTCAGCTACCTTCGCGTGTGGAACCGGCGGCTCAAAACTAACGTTTACTTGGGACCGGAGTGGATTCATAGTTCAAACGACTTGATTGTCCCCCCATCCACGGGATTCACCGCGAACGCGGGGATCATCTACCAGACCAGATCAACGTCTGCCACTCTGAACTATTTCCGGGCAACCACGGGAGGCACGGGGGTAGGAACGCTGATCGGAATCCACAACAACGACGCCAGCCTGGAACTGTCGCACACATACGGCAGGAACCTGACCGTGGGCGCTTCGGGCTCGTACCTGCGCACTCAAGGACTCCTTCAGACCGGCGTCACCAACGGAAAGTTTGGCGGAGTGAATGCAACGCAGCGATTGGGCGAATATATCACCGCATCCGCGAGTTACACGGCAATCCAACAGTCGTCGAGTCAGACGCTTACGACGAATACCCTCAACGGGTTATATCAGGTGATTAGCTTCAGCATCGCATACCATCCGCGCGAAAAGCACATCATTAGGAAGTGAATTACCAAGGAGTTCTATGCTCGGGCATCGTGAACTGACCATGCAGGACTACGTGGAGGTTCTGAAGCGGCGATTTTGGCTGATTCTGTATTCCACAGTCCTTCTATTGGGGCTCGGCGTCGCAGTCAGCTACATTCTGCCTCCTCAGTACGTGTCACAAACGCTGGTGCTGATTGAGCAGCAGAAGGTTCCAGAGGACTATGTGAAGCCGGTCGTTTCGGAGGATCTGGGGGGGCGGCTGGCGTCGATGAAGGAACAGATCCTGAGCCGTTCGCGCATTGAGCCGATCATCGAGCGCTTTAATCTGTACGCCAGCAAGAAATATACGATGGACGACCGCATCGATCTGACGCGGAAGGCGATTGGGATCAATCCGATCCGCTCGGATCAGTCGCGCGGAACGGGCGGAATGCCAGGCTTCTTTATCTCGTTCAAGGCGCGGGACGCGCACACCGCACAGCAGGTGTGCGGGGAGATCACATCGCTTTTTCTCAGCGAGAATCTGAGTGCACGCGAGCAGTCCGCAGAAGGCACGACCGACTTTCTGAAGCAGCAGTTGGCCGATGCAAAGAGAAACCTGGACGAGCAGGAAGCAAAGCTTGCGGCCTTCGAGCGCAAGAACATCGGCAAGCTTCCCGGGCAGGAATCATCGAACACGAATACTCTGCAAGCGCTTACAACTCAGCTTGACGCCGCTACGCAGTCGGTCAATCGCACGCAGCAGGATGTGACGTTCCTCGAAGCCATGGTCTCGCAGCAGACGCAGGAAGCGCCGCACGCTGATCCGGTGACCGGGACATCCGTGGATGCACTGAAGGATCAACTGAAGGATCTGAGAAAGCAGAAGGAGGCATTGGACGCGCTGTATACGCCCGACCATCCGGACGTAGTGGCGATGGCGCGGCAGATTGCCAATGTGCAGGCGGAGATTGCGCAAGATCAGGCGGAACCGGCGAAGGGACAGCCCGCTGCCACACATCCCGACCCGCCGCAGCTTCAACAGCTGAAGGCTCAGCTTCGCGTGGCACATCAGGCCGTGACTACCGCTAGGCAGGAGCAGGCGCTGGTCGAGGAGCAGGTTCGCAGGTACGAGTCAAGGCTTGAGTCAAGCCCGATGGTCGAGGAAGAGTACAAACAGGTCACGCGCGACCATGAGACGGCTCTTCAGTTTTACAACACTTTGCTAACCAAGATGAACGAATCGTCCATGGCAACCGCCCTTGAACAGCGCCAGCAGGGCGAGCAGTTCCGCGTAATGGATGCTGCAAACCTCCCCGATGCTCCGACCTTTCCGAACCGTCGTGTCTTCGCGGGTGGCGGGCTTGCAGCCGGCCTGGTTTTGGGTCTGCTCTTGGCGGCGTTGCTCGAGTATCGCGATACTTCCCTGCGCAATGAAAGGGATATATGGGCCTTCACCAAACTGCCGACTCTGGCCTTCATATCCCACATTGACGGCCTTCCCAAGCCTGCTACAGCTCACTACCACAGTCGCTGGAAGCTGTTTTCACGATCCAATGAGCCCATTGAAAGCGCGCGCTGATAACCATGTACAAATCCTTCTTCGGTCTTCGCGTCCTTCCTTTCGGAGCCAGCCCAGATCCTCGGTTTCTCTACATGATGCCGCAGATTCGGGAGACGCTTGCCTGCCTGCAATACGGCATTGCGGCACGCAAGGGCTTTGTCGTCATGACAGGGGAAGTGGGTACAGGAAAAACGACTCTTCTCAAGACTGTCCTCAGTGGGTTCTCCAAGGATCGCGTTTCGTCGGCTTTCGTCTTCAATCCTCGTCTCAATGTACTCGACCTTCTTGAATTTGTGCTCACCGACTTCGGCATTCCGCCTAAGAGGCGGACCAAGTCCGGCATGCTGTTGCAGCTTAATCGTTGGCTTATCGAGCGCTTTCGCGACCGTGGGTTGTGCGTCATTGTTGTCGATGAAGCGCAGAATCTCTCCTGGAAGCTTCTGGAAGAGATTCGTTTGTTGACCAATTTGGAAACCTCATCAGAAAAACTGCTCCAGATTGTGCTTTCCGGCCAGCCTGAGCTCGAAAAGATGCTTCGCGATCCTAGGGTCCGCCAACTTCGCCAGCGTATATCAATATGGTGCAGAACGCAGCGGCTGACTGCCGACCAGACGCAGGCCTACATCGCCGAAAGGTTGCGTATCGCTGGCGCCAGCCAGCCCGCGTTGTCTCCCGAAGCGGCACAGCTTGTCCATCACTACTCGATGGGAATTCCTCGCGTCATCAACCTTATCTGCGAGCATGCGATGATCAGCGCCTATGTCGAGCAGATCAAGCCCATCCCAGCGCGAATCGTTGAGTCGGTGAGCATAGAACTCGAACTGGACCAGCAGCCCTTCGTGATCTCACCCATGGCTCTGTCTGGGTTCCCAGAGGATACCTTGCCAACTGCCATATCCCGGACCTTTAACCCCGTCGCGGATTCCACCGATTCCCTGAAGGACAGTGAACTATGAGCCGAATACACGAAGCACTTCAAAGGGCAGATCGCGAGCGGAAGACAGCGCCGGCATCGGAAGACAATCAGGTTGCCGAGCCGGCAGTCATCCCCGGCATCGAGGAGCCGCCACCGGCCAAGGTCGACATCCTACTTGAGAACATCGCGCAGCATCCATGGAGGCCGTCCATCGCTTCCTTTCCTACGCTCGCAGACCGCGGCGCAGGCGTCGAGCAGTTTCGCAGCCTCCGCTCGCGCATCTACCAGGCTCGCTATGAGGCTCCGCTGAAGACGATCCTTATCTCAAGCGGTTCGCCTTCGGAAGGCAAGACCTTTGTCGCGGCGAATCTGGCCATGAGCCTGGCGCGCAAAAGTGTCAATAACATTCTGCTCATCGACGGCGATCTGCGCCGTCCCACGCTACACATTCTGCTCGGCGCCCCCAATGAGCCGGGATTATCGGAGTATTTGGCCGGGACCGCAGAATTGAATGCCATCATGCAGCGCGACCGCAGTCCCAAGACCGTTGAAACCGCCAGCGTGGGCAGCGTCTCCAACCTCACCTTCATCCCTTCTGGCAAGTGCGGTGACAACTCTTCTGAATTGGTGGCCAATCACCGTATCGAGGAACTGATCGCGACTGTTTCACCGCATTTTGACTGGATCCTGATCGACTCCCCGCCGGTGCTGGTGGTTACGGACGCGGTGGAGCTTGCCCACGCTGCCGATGCAGTATTGCTCATTGCACGTGGAGCAAGCACGCCTTACGATGTCGCACAGCGTACGCAGGCCATTTTCAGCAACTCGCGTATCCTTGGCTTTGTGCTCAATGACGTAGACGTAGAGGACGCTCCACGCCGCGGTTCTTACTACCACTACTACGGTGGGCCAGAAGCCGGCGGCCATGACAAGGGGCAAAAGGATAACGGGAGATAGGGATGATCCGGCTTTTCGAAGTTTACTATCCGACCCGGACCGTCGTGCTGCTTCTTTGCGAAGCGCTCCTCGTAGGTGGCTCATTTCTGCTCGCCGCCACGTTCCTCCTTGGGCCGGATACGTATATCGCTCTGATCTATGAGAACGGTATCCTGAAGATCGTTGGCATCACTGTTCTCACCTTGCTTCTCTCATACTATTTCGACCTGTATGAACCGCAACGCATCTCAGAACGCTGGGAGATTTACTTTCGGCTCCTGCTGGTTCTTGGCGTTCTATCATTTGTTCTTGCGGGGCTTCTCTATTTCTTCCCCGAGATGGAGATCGGCCCCAATGTTCTTGTCGTCGGCATCGCCATCCTTGTTTTTGCCCTTGTCCTCTGGCGACGGGCCTATGACTGGATCATTGGCCTTTCGGTGTTCCGCGAGCACGTCTACGTGCTGGGTAGCGGCGAGCAGGCACGCACCATCGTCGAGACTCTGCGCACCAGACGCGATGCCGGCATGGAAGTTGTCGACACAGAGGGCAATGGGGCGTTCAATGGACAACTCGAACGTTTTGCCGCGGACCTTCGCGCCTTCCGCAAACCGGAGATTCGCATTGACCGCGTCATCGTTGCCATGGAAGACCGTCGCGGATCGATGCCGTTTCGTGATCTCCTTGACCTTCGGGTAAGGGGCGTTGTGATCGAGGATGCCAGCTCCCTCATGGAGCGGCTCTCGGGCAAGCTGCCGCTGGAGGGACTCAAGCACAGCACCCTCATCTTCACTCAAGGTTTCAACGTGAGAGCATCGCAGCAGATTGTCCGGCGCCTGGTCGCCATCATCGTCTCTTTCATTTTGCTGGCGATCTGCCTGCCGTTCGTCCCGTTCATCATCCTGGCCGTGCGCCTCTCTTCACCGGGCCCGATCTTTTTCCGCCAGACTCGTGTCGGACTGCATGGGCGTCACTTTTCCGTCCTTAAATTCCGGTCGATGCGGCAGGACGCCGAAGCAAATGGAGCTGTGTGGGCGATCAAGAACGACCCTCGCGTCACTTCGCTTGGCAGATTCATGCGAAAGACTCGCCTCGACGAGATTCCACAGCTCTGGAACGTCCTCCGCGGAGAAATGGGATTTGTCGGTCCCCGCCCGGAGCGCCCCGAGTTTGTGCAGTGGCTCACCAGCAAAATTGACTTCTATGACCTTCGGCATATAATCCGCCCCGGGATCACAGGTTGGGCACAAGTGCGATATCAATACGGCGCAAGCCTCGAGGAAGCCAGGCAGAAGCTCGAATACGACCTCTACTACGTCAAGCACATGTCGATCGGTCTTGACCTCCTTATCATGTTTGAGACGATCAAGACGATCATCCTGCGAAGGGGCGCCCAGTGAAGATCATCTTCTGGCTGTCGCTGATCGGCATTCTCTACACCTACATGGGATACCCCGTAGCGATTTGGATGCTCGCACGGTTGCGGCCACGGCCGTGGAAAGTCGCTCCGATCACCCCCAGCGTGAGTGTCGTACTCGCCGTGCATAACGGTGTCGCGCTGCTCCCGCGAAAGATTCAGCATCTCCTTGGCCTCGATTACCCCAACATCAAAGAGATTATCGTCGTTTCGGATGGCTCCACCGACGGCACAGCAGAATTGCTGGCCGATCGGCAGCATCCGCTTGTCAAAACCATCGTTTTAAAAGAGCACAGTG
This sequence comes from Occallatibacter sp., assembly GCA_049509995.1. GTDB lineage: Bacteria > Acidobacteriota > Terriglobia > Terriglobales > Acidobacteriaceae > Telmatobacter. Next base: position 6,493 of record JBEKZJ010000140.1, read on the forward strand.
GCAAGGCAGTCGCCGTCAACGCCGGTGTGGCAGAAGCTACCGCAGATGTGATCCTTTTCGTGGATATCCGGCCCGAGATTGCTCCGGGCGCGATTCAGCAAATGGTCAGCCACTTCGCTGATCCGAGGGTCGGCTGCGTGGCGGGCGAACTCATTCTGCGCGAGGATGACCACGACGCCGCCTCTGCGGCAGTCGGCGAGCTCTACTGGCGCTACGAAAAGTGGATCAGGAGATGTGAGGCTACCTGCGACTCTCCCGTCGGGGTCTATGGAGGCTTCTACGCCGTTCGTCGCGAGCTCGTCGCGCAGCAGCCCGTCGGAATGATTCTGGATGACATGTTTCAACCGCTCTCGATTATCCGTCAGGGCTACAGGTCCGTCCTCGATTCGAACGCCTATGTCTACGACACATGGCCGAAGAAAGTTGGGGGCGAGTTTCATCGCAAGGTGCGTACGCTGGCGGGAAACTTCCAGCTCATCCAGCTCGCGCCGTGGACACTGACGCCGCAAAATCGAGTTCTCTTTCAACTTGTCTCGCACAAGCTCATGCGCCTCGTAGAGCCTTACCTGATGGTCCTGCTGCTTGTGTCCTCGTTGGCGCTTTCCGCCGGTTCGCGAGTTTACGCAGTTCTCGCCGCTCTTCAGATATTCGGCTTGGCTCTTGCTATCGTCGGGCTGCGCTCTAGGATTCCCGTTCTGCATCGCATCGCGGCTCCGGCCAGTGCGCTGCTCGTCCTCAATGCGGCCGCCGTCGTCGGGCTCTACAAATTCCTTATGACGCGCGGCCCGCTCTGGAAGATATGGAATTCGAGCAAGTCGGAGAAGATGGATCCAACTCCTGAAACTGAGAACCTCGCGCCGCCGGAATCTGTCGCCGCTGCTGCAGTAATTGAAACCGCCAAGAGCTTTCCCAATGATTCACATCAACGCGTGGAGGATAAGTCCGTCACGACCTCCCCGAAGGCGCTGTCCATTTTCATCCTAGGAGTCGGAGTCATAGTGACTGGTCTCGCATTTCAGAACCACATCGTCAAGGTCAGGGCGGCAAAGATGAAGCACATCGCCCCGCCTGCGCCGTATTTTCCCCTTGGCGCCATTTGGACTCAGGACGTGAGCCGCGCTCCCCTCGATCCCCAGTCTTCCGCCATGATCGCCTGGCTCGCAGATGCGGGCGGATGGGGAACCGGAAAGATGCAGGTCGATTTCAGCATCCGGGTTTTGGAAGCAGACGCCACCACTCGCTATGTTCCATTTCGCAAAGGCCAGGTGTTTTACAGTCCGGACTCCGACGTAGTCTCCACCTTTCCCCTGCCTGCCGGGGGCGGCATTGAGGGGCAGCCGGACTATCAGTGCGCTACTGACCAGAATGACTGCCATCTGATCGTAGTCGATCGTAGGCACGGCAACCTTTACGAAGCTTACCAGGCCAACTACGCAGAGAGTGTTGTTACTGCAACGTTTGTTGGGGTATGGGACCTCAACCGTGTTTATCCGCCGTCAGGGCGCGGAGATCAGTGCACCAGCGCCGACGCCGCCGGCTTCCCCATTGCTCCACTGCTCTTCAATGCCGACGAACTCGCATTGGGAAGCATCAACCACGCTATTCGCTTCATTCTTCCCAATCCGCGTATGCGCGCACACTTCTTCGTGCATCCCGCCACACACGCCGGGGCTCCGCGCGGGCCGGATTCCGCTCCGCCGTATGGCGCCCACTTCCGTCTGAAGGCCTCCTACAACCTGTCGCAACTGACCCCTGCGGCACAGGTTGTCGCGCGAGCCATGCAGAAATACGGCATGTTCCTGGCCGACGGTGGCAATATCGCCCTAACCGCGCAGAGCGACGCAGACACGACAGCAAAGTACGCCGACGTCGATTTCGGTCCTCACGATTTGCAGGCGCTCAAGGTAACAGACTTTGAAGTCGTCGTTGCAGGAACGCCAATCCGATTGACCGATGACTGCGTGCGGAATCCATGAGGCGGAAGATCCCTTCTCCGGTTTGCTCTCGGCTGCATGTGCTGATTTTGCGCTCCAGGCTTCAACGGATGTTCACCCCAAGGCGCAGGCATGGATGTGGGGATAAGTATTTTAAATTATGCGAGTTTGCGACGTTGTGGGAGTTTTCTGCGCGTGACTACAGCAGTTTTTAGATGGGGAAGGGCCTCAGGGAGGCGCACATCGTGGGCGTTGAGCAAGGCCTGATTTGTATCGGCCGGAGCGGGGATGCGGAGACAGTTCCCGTTGCCTTCGATGATCAACTGCATGACGCACAGGGTCTGTAGCTGATGAAGACCTTCTTCGACGGTCAGATCGAAGTTCGCCCAAGCCTTGCTCAAAGCCCTGCGGATCAGGTAGGCCAGCATCACCACCAGCACATGACCGCGGGTATGTTCGGCGGTGCGAACGTAGATGAGCTTGCAGCCATGTTGGCCGCACTCGCTGTCTGACAGCCCGTCGTATTCGCAGACCGCGGTGCTGAATCCTCAAATTATGTTCGAGGACGTCGGTTTTCTATTGTATTTCATCGCGTGAAATGATTCATTACATGATATGAAAAGAATTAGACCACGATGGTTTCGTCGTAATCTCCAAACGGCCCTTCGGGTCATGCCCGTCACTGTGTTGACGGGCGCGCGGCAGACCGGCAAGACCACGCTCACGCAGGCGACTGAGCCAACGCGGGCGTATTTCACTCTCGATGATGTAGGCGTCCTCGACCAGGCCGAGCGCAATCCCGATTCGCTGCTTGCCACGCGCCCCGTCATTCTCGATGAGGTCCAGCGGGCGCCGCAAATCCTGCTCGCGGTCAAACGGGCCGTGGACACACAGCGGCGGCCCGGAGACTTCATTCTGACCGGCTCCGCCAACCTGCTGCGGATGAAACATGTAGCGGACACACTGGCCGGCCGCACGATCTACTTGGATCTTCGGCCGTTTTGTCCGACAGAGTGGCAGGAACGCAAGGACGCATTGTTGCCGCTGGATCGTTTGTTCGCGCCGGATTTTGATTGGCGTGAGTGGCCGGACGAACCAGGCGACTGGCCTCGATGGCTGCTGCGCGGAGGCTTCCCGCCTGCACTCGAAATCGCTTCTGAAGCGGACCGCGGCCTATGGTTCGCTGCGTACGTGCAAACGTATCTGGAGCGGGATTTGCGCCAATTGAGCGCCGTCTCCAGCCTGCCTGATTTTCAGCGCATGATGATGCTGGCCGCGCAACGGACCGGCAAGCTGCTCAACCAGGCCGATTTGGCCCGCGACGCGGCGCTCAGTCATCCGACCACACACCGGTATTTGAACTTGCTGGAAACCGGTTGCCTGATTACGCGCATCCGCCCGATGGCGACCAGTCCCTCGACGGCGCTCGTCAAAGCACCGAAGTTGCTCTGGACGGATTGCGGCCTTGCCGCCTGGCTCGCCGGAATCAAGTCGTCCGCGGACGTAACGACCCGGATGGACTCGGGATTTTGGTCGGAGCAAACTCTGTTTCAGACCCTGGAGACATGGCGCGCCCTCGATCCGCAACAGCGCAAGTTGCACTACTGGCGCGACCGCGCGGGGCACGAAGTGGATTTCATTTTGGAAGATGCCGGCAAGTTGGTCGCATTGGAAATCAAGGCAGGCAGTCAGGTAACTACCAGTGACGCAACTGGAATTCGCGCCTTCCGGGATGATTTGAAGCGCAAAGCATCTCTTGTCAGGGGGGTGGTGTTGCATGGCGGCAAAGCACGTCCGCTTGAAGCCGGCGTTCTCGCGCTGCCTTGGGGATGGCTGGTCCCCAAATGAGGACTACTGGAGTGCGTGAATTGGACTGACAAAGGTGGTTTCCGGTAGGTCCATCCGTAAACCGTCCTCGGCCGAACCGCATTCAGTGTGGCGGCTTCTCGCCCCGACATCAGGTCCTCGACAGTCGCTGGTTGGTCTTCCATTTGGCCTCCCGGGTTGATTTGGATGGGACCTCCTACGAACTCCCTCATCATGCTCTACCCAGCATCCCTACCAAAGGTCCATCTTGAGGGCGACCTTTAAAGTCAAAACGTGGTGGTACGACATGCCATTGATCAGGATCCGCGTCATGAGAAATCTGATTTCATTGGGCCTGCTGTTCGCACCCTCGAAACAGATCTTCGCCGAGGCTGTCAAGGGCGGATCTCAAGTCCTTTTTGGGGCATTTTGCATGAAGCTGCATTCTTGCGCAGATATGTGTATATCTCCTTTAAGTACTTAAGATACGAAGCAAACCAAGGTTGCACAATGCTATAGGAGATCGCACCGAGTTCCGGTTCAAACATGCACCAAAACAGGCACCAGAATGGCTCAGCATGATTGTTGCTCAGGCAGTTCGAAGTCCCGGCGATGCGGTCGAAAATGGAAGAGTCTGCGGCCTATGACTGCGCGTTGGAAACAGAGGTCTGCGCCGAAGCCTACCGCGAGCTATTGGGCAATGCCGGTGGTTCCCAGTTCAAGCAGAGCGCGGGACAGGAGACCGGCAGCGTGGCGGACGACGCTTCCTTCCGCGGCGAAGTCGCCTGCCATGCAGCGCACACCCAGGGCCTCGATCCGCTCGATGTCTGCGATGATCGGTGCGGCGCCCTCGGCGGCATAGAGAGCTAGCGTTTCAGGAGGAATAGGCGCTGTATTCACGAGCGCATAATCGAAGATGGGGGCGCGCGTGTGCTCGTAGATGCGCTCGATGTGCTCGGAGGCGCTCAGGCCCAGGCTTTCATTGGCCTCCGTCATCAGGTTGCAGATGCAGACACGAGCGCCGCGAGCGCGAGCCAGCGCTTCGGGAATACCGTCCACGAGCAGGTTGGAAATGAGCGAAGTGTAGAGCGAACCCGGCCCCACGGTGATCAGATCGGCCCGGTCGATGGCCTCCAGTGTTTCCTTAAGCAGCGTTGCGCCGGGGGGATCGAGCATCAACTCGACGATGCGGCGGTGGCTGGCGGTGATCTTGGTCTCGCCGCGCACAAGCGAATCGTCGTCCATGCGCGCCACCAACGTTACGTTTGCGGTGGTCACCGGGTAAATGTGGCCCCGTGTTGCCAGGATCTTCGACGCCAGTTGGATAGCATGGCCACAGTCTCCGGTGATTTCTGTGAGCGCGACCACAAACAGGTTGCCGAAGCTGTGCCCCTTGAGCGCGTCGCCACCGCGAAAACGATGGGCGAAGAGCCGGGCCAACAAGTCCTCTTCCACGCTGAGTGCCACCATGCAGTTGCGCAGGTCACCAGGAGGCAGCATGTTGAAGCCCTGGCGAAGGCGGCCTGAGGAGCCGCCGTCGTCGGTCACGGTCACAATCGCGGCCAGATCGGAGATCGGACCCGACTTGGCATTCAGCCCGGCGGTGGTCACGTGTTCGCGAAGCCCATGCAGCAGCGTGGAAAGACCGGTGCCCCCGCCGATGGCCACCACACGCAGGCCCCGAGCGATTGACGAGGCTTCAGAGCCGGCAGAAAGCGGAGCGCATTCGCCGTTGTTCGCGGATGGTAAAGGGATCATTTGAGGAGTTATGGAATGTCGGAAAGCAGCATATCGTCAAATAGAGGATCGCCCTCCATCCAGCGGAATGCTCTCCGCGCAAGAGGCTGGAACAGGTTTTGGGGTTCCTCTCGAACACTCGCGCAAGGCTCCCTGAGCGAATCCCGGATGCGTCCTCCGGCCCGATGGCGAAGTTGGCAGAAAAATGACCACTGGCCGGTTGGTCAAGATGAGCCAAGAGCGGGGTATCAAAGGTGGCGGAATTGATTGTTTCCAGCATCAGCGCTGGCCTACTTTCGAAAATGGTAGGTCAGCCCCAAACTTGCATTCATTACGTCGAGGCCAGGGTTGACTGGCACGATGAAGCCGTTCGAAAAATGAAAATCACTGAATATGCTTAGGCGCAGATCGAATCGTTGCGTCAGTTTGGCTTCCACGCCCATTGCAGACTGCAAGCTGAAGTTCAAATAGGTAGCCTCCTGCGAAAGCACCTTCTGGGGGAAGACGAGAATCCCGCCCTTGGCGGTCAGGTAGGGCTTAATGGCTCTCTGGCTCCGCCACAGCATGCGAAAGCCGATCGGAGAAAACCCTATCCCAGGCACGATGTGATGGTAGCGGCTCGTCGGAGTGCCCCATATATCTTGTGTGAGCGGTGCGTGCAGAAGAACCAGCGGAAGAGCCTCCGCCGCGTAGTCCATTTGCGCTCTCAGGAAGTAGCCCCAGGAATGACGGTCGTACTCGACCCCTCCCATGTAAAGCTTGCAGCCTGAGCCGCTGGCAAAGATTTTGTAATGACCGTAGGAAGCCAATCCCTCCACAGTGAGTTCGCTGTCCACTGGTTGCTTTGCATTCGTAGCATCACTGGCAGGCCCCTCCCCCCGTGTCGCGCCATCCGACGAGGGCAGGGTTCGTACTTCTGTCTTGAAATTCATCTCCGTCGGAGGGTTCGTATCTGCGCTCGTGTTGGCCGCCTTCGTGTCCGTGTCAGATAGCCTTGCCACAACCTGGCAGTGGGCAGGATACGGCGCAGAGAGACAGAGCGCCGCGAGAATCAAGAGGCAGTCAAAAAGAGAGATCACAGTGAGGCGCTCTGCACCTTTCAAGAAGGACAGTCGGTATCCACCCGTTCGATCGTTCGCCAAGGTCCGCCCTCCGAACCAGGAATTCCATTTTCCCTTTCGACTACGGACGCAAATATCCCCAGTTTCATCCGCTCAAAGCCAAAGACCCGAGCGCGCTCGGATTGGCCTCCACGTAGAGCACAAAACCAAGATCTACCCTATTTTGAAGTATATTCACCAACACCTCGTGGCTGCATCGCAGAGTCAAGACTGTTTTCTTGTTTGCGCGAAGCTATTGCATTATTTGTTCAGCTAACAACAGAGCGCTGAGAATTCGCTAAGATGGGGTATTTACCTGACGCATGTGACCACTATATCTTGTGGTCTTTGGAATCCATGTTGGCGGAGCACTTGACAAGAGATTTATACGGGGCGAGATCGACAGCGACAGCCTGTTCGAGGAGCCGGTAGACCGCCCATCCATCCCGCACCAGAAAGCCTTCGAAGTCAGTCCCCAGGATCGCGCTTGCCTGCTCGTATCCGCGGCCCGGCTGAATGGAATACACCGTGAGCTTGTCACTGCTGAAGGCCAACATCCACCACAGCCGTCCACCTACCTTCCAGCCGGTTTCATCCGGCGTCACGCTGGGCGAGCCGCGAATCTGTTGTACCAACTGTTCATAAGTGGGTTCCGCTTTCCTGGCCGCTCGCTGGAACGCTTGCGCCAAGCCACCCCGGCTTACCCGCAACCCGAAGGCAATCTCCAGCACCGCCGCCGTCTTGCCATGCGACAGACCCAATCCCTTGTTCAATTCCGTGGCCAGCGCCACCGCCCGCGCTCCCAGTTGCGACGCGGCGCCGCCCACTGCATCCGAGGTCTGGCGCGGATGC
>JBEKZJ010000141.1:0-13834 GCA_049509995.1 Occallatibacter sp.
CAGCAAGCTCGAAACCGCATACCACAAAGCCGATCACTCCCTGCAAAGCATCATTCAATTGCTCCAAGCCGCTTGAAGTTGTTGAAGTATTCCTGTTTACGAATGAAACGGCAAGAATCTAGGAAGAAACAGGATTTCGATTGTGCTGCAAGTTGAACAATCCAAACAGAAACAACGTGTTTGGGCAAATGCAGCGAGTTAGCCCCCGCTGAAGCGGGGACGAGCAAGTTGGCAAGTTAGCGGCGGCATCGCCGGACGCAGTTTCATCCCTCCGTGGGTCGGCAACGCCGGTGGACGACTGACGCTGCCGGAAACGGAAATCGAGTTTTCCGCAGGCGGTGAGACCCCGACCTGCCAGGCGCGAACACGACGCTTCCGCGAACACGACGCTTCCGCGTACACGATGCTTCCGGGTACACGATGCTTTTGCGAACACGATGCTTCCGCGTATACGATGCTTCCGCGAACAGGATGCTTCCGCGAGCACGATGCTTTAAAGTGAGGTGGATGGTTTTGGATGGGGGTTGAAACTTCGGCCTGGCAGATCGTATGGGCCGGTCTGGGTGCGCCTGGAGCCCGCGGTTTCGCAGGTCTTCCGCCGCGGTGCGCCACGGCGGAAGACATGGGGCAGCCGGCTGTTTGCCGGACAGGAGGGCGAGGCGCGGGACGGGGATGGAATTGGTGAAGAATCCGCAGACCGGGAGATTGAAACGGCGTCTATATGGGGGGCAGGGTTTAACGTACCCGGCGGAAAGGAGTCTGCGATGCAACGCCGCTGCCTGGTTTTTCTCCTGGCATTGATTCTCATCTTCAGTTTTGGGTTTTCCGGTGCGCGCGCGCTGGCGAGCACACCGTTTGCCATCGCGGCCACCAATGTCGCCATGCCGTCGAGCGGCAATGGTTCCAGCCAGTACACGATCACAGGGGTTCCCGCCGCCGGCACAGTGATTGTGACTTGCGTGCCCACGGGGCCGATCAGCGAGGCCAAGATACCCAACTGTGAGCTTCTGGCACCCCCACCGATTTCTGTCGAGGCCGGCCAGACACTGACCGGAACCGTGACCTTCTATCCAATCACCGGAGCCGTTCCCGGTTCCGCGGGACTGCGCAGGGCGCCACGCCGTTCAGGCCGTCTGCCGGCGGCAGGGCTGGCGCTGGCCGGAGCGTTGATGTTCGGATTCAGCTTCCGGCGCAGGGTATGGCGTTGGCTTGCCCTGGGTGTGTTCGCCGTGGGCGCTGTGGCCGGGCTGGCTGGGATTTCCGGCTGCGGCGGCAATGGCAGCTTCAACGGCATGACGCCGGGAACCTATCCGTACAGCATTTCGGCGGAATTTGAGGAAACCGGCAGCAACGTAATTCAAACTGTGGGCACGACCATCAACGTCACCGTGCCGTGAGGTTGTGCGGTTTCACAGGTCTGAAGGCACGGGTTGGAACTTGACACTCGAAGGCGAGACCTGGGGCGCCGGCGAGGTACGGTCGGGCGGTGGATGAATGGGGCCAAAGGAGATGAGCTTGAGCGACAGGACAGGAAGAGATGCCGATTGCGCGGCTGGCGCTGCGCGGCGGGATGACGAGGCTCCAGCGGCGATTGCGGTGAAGGGTTGGCGCTACCACCACGTTGGGATTCCGACCGAGACGCCTCGTGAAGGAGAGCAGTATTTGCCTGGGCTCAAGGTGTACGTATCGGGATTTGAATCCAGTCCCTACGGAATTCAGTGGATGCGGTTCGACGCGGATGCGCCTTATCCCGAGATGGTCAAGACCGTGCCTCACGTGGCTTTTGAAGTGGACGACCTTGCGGAGGCGCTCAAAGGGAAAGAGATTTTGACGGCGCCGAACAGTCCGAGCGAGGGAGTTATGGTGGCGATGATCGTCGACAATGGCGCACCGGTGGAGCTGTTGGCGTTCACGCGGGCGTTGAAAGCGAATTCGGCGTGAGATCGCCGTAAGGTACGCGGCGGACTGCTCAAAAGCACTCGATGTGGTCGCAGGCTGACGGCAAGGACAGGGAGGGATAGTGCTTTACAGGAACGGATTGACGATCTTTACGCCGTCGAATTCCTGACCGTGCTGCATGTCTTCAGTGAGCAGGACGCGGCAGCCGGACTGTTTGGCCATGCGGAGGACGAGTGCGTCCCAGAACGAGAAGCCGTGGAAGCGATGGATGTCGATGGCGGCAAGAATGTCAGTGATTGTGGGCTCAGCTACGTGGAACAGAGCGAAGACCCGAACTCTCTGTTTGGCCAATTCCGAATCCAGTTTGAGTTTTCCTGTGGCCGAGACGAAGTACTCCTGAAGCACTTGAAGCGATACCACTCCTTTCCGCAGGCGGAGGTGGTCCTCTATCAGGTTGAGAGCTTTGGCTTGTTTAGCGGGGTCTCTGGGATCGTCAGAATAGGTAAGGACATTTGTATCGAAGAACGTGCGCACGCTTAACCCCTTTGGGCTCATGTCCTGGGCCACTTGAGCCGGTCCTCATAGATCTCCTCCCGGTTCCATTTCCAGCCCGCCTCGGCTTTGCCCAATCCAGAAGTTTTCCGGAGAAACTCGATCGCCTGTTCCAGGTCGTCGTCTCCAGCGATGTGCTGAAGGTGCTCACGAATCTCCTGATTGATCGTCTTGCCCGTTGCGCGGAGCTTTTCACGGGCGCGCTCAACAAGCTGCTCGTCGATGGAGAGGGTGATGTTCATGCACACAGTATATGTGCGCACGTATACTGTGTCAAATTGTCCATCTCCAGCTTAAAAGCACTCGATGTGGTCGCAGGCGTTCATGAGCGGGACCTGGAGGGTGGAGTCGTGCTCGGGGTCGGAGTAGATGGTGATGGTGGCGGGTTGGTAGTCGGAGGGTTTGGCGGCCATGATGCTGGGGACGAAGGTCTGGGGGTTGCGGTCGTAGAGCGGGAACCAGGTGCTTTGGACTTCGACGACAACGGTGTGGCCGGCCTTGAAGACGTGGTCGACGTCGTGGAGCGAGAATTTGTACTCGTGGACGGAGTTGGGGCGCAGGGGGGTGGGTTTTTCAAAGCTGTCGAGATAGCGGCCGCGGAAGATCTCTTCGTTGGTCATGAGCTGGTAGCCGCGCATTTTGGGGTCGGGGTCGTCGCCGGGGTACTGATCGATGAGCTTGACGACGAGATCGTTGTCGGAGCCGGTGGTGGAGGCGTAGATGTCGGCTAAAACTTCGCCGGTGACGATGAGGTCTTTCTTGAGGACGGGGAGCTTCCAGAGAGCGACGTCCTTGCGATCGGTGACGAAGCGCTGATCCTCGGTGAGCCAGTTGTACCACTCTGAACCTTCGCTGTAAGTGACCTGGATGGGGCGATGGCGGTAGGGGCCGGGGTTGGCGGGGTCGCTCAAGTAGGTGGTTTTTGCCGGGACGGTCGAGTCGCTCCAACTGAGCAGGCCCTCGCCCTGGAGGTGAAGGCTGGTGGGTTGGGATGCGGTGGGCGGGAATTGGGAGTAGCGCTTCCAGGTGTTGGAACCGGTCTGGAAGCTGGCGGTGTTTTCAAGATCGAAGCCGGATTTGTTGGAGTTGGGCTCGTCCTTGAGGTAGTGGGCGAAGAATCTGGCCTCGATCCGGGCGCGGAACTCCTTGCCGATGGGCTCGGTGTAGTCGAGATTGCCGAGATGGCGCGAGGACGAGCTCCAGGAGCCGTGGCGCCAGGGGGCGAGGGTGAGGAAGTTCTGGTGGTTGGCGTCGTGGGGCTCGAGTGTGGAGTACTCGATCTGCGGGCCGAACATGTCTTCCTGGTCGTAGTAGCCGCCGACGGTGAGGGTGGGGACGGTGACCGCGTTGAGCGAGTGCTGGACGCCGCGTGAGGACCAGACGCTGTCATAGGCGGGGTGATCGAGGAAGAGCTTCCAGGTGGGCAGGACTTTGGAGCCGGATTTTTTTACGGCTTCAGCGAAGGAGCCGCGTTCGAGGAAGTAGTCGTAGCCGTCGCGGGGCTTGCCGTCCTTGTCCTTGCCGTAGTCGACTTTGACCTCTTCCTTGCCGGACTCCATTCCCAGCACGTAGTCGTAGCCGTAGCTCTGGCGGAAGGCGCCGTTGTGGAAGAAGTCGTCGCCCATCCAGACGTCGATCATGGTGGCCTGGGGAGAGATGGCTTTGACGGCCGGGTGGGGGTCGATGCCGGCCATGGTGGCCAGGAAGCCGGGATAGCTGGTGCCGACAAAGCCGGCGCGGCCGTTGTTGCCGGAGACGTTGGCGAGCAGCCAGGCGACAGTGTCGTAAGTGTCGGTGCTCTCGTCGACGGCTTGGGGGTCGCGATGGTCGGCCAGCGGGCGGGCCATGATGAACTCGCCCTCGCTCTTGTGGCGGCCGCGAATGTCCTGGGAGACGTAGATGTAGCCGTCGCGGGCCAGCTCGGGACGGCTGTTGAAGAACGACGCGCGATTGGTGCCGTCCGCTCCGTAGGGGGTGCGCTGGATGAGGAAGGGGAGCGGGGCGGCGATGTCGGCGGGCTTGAGGATGACGGCGTGGAGCTTGACGCCGTCGCGCATGGGGATCATGACCTCGGAGCGCTGGTAGTCGTGGAAGAGGTGATGAACGGGCGGGCCGGTGCGGCGGTAGACGGAGCCTTCCGGGTCAGGGGAGACGGCAAGGGTGACGCCGCGGCCGCTGGCGTCGAGGGTGAATGTGAGGGTGATCTTCGCATCGGGGACGCCGAACTGGAGGGCGGAGACGGGCTTGAGTTCGGTGGGAACGTTGCGCTCCGATTCGGCGATGAGTTTGCCGTCCTGCACATAGAAGCTGAAAGGCGTGTCGGGGTCGGCGGGGTCGGTGTACTCGCCTGCGAGGGCTTCAAGCTGGGCGGCGGAGGGAGCGGCGGCCTGGGTTTCCGGGACTGCCTGGGCTTGCGGCAGGGGCCGGGCAAGAGCAGGAGCTGGGGGGAGCAGGGCGAGGCAGAGAACGGCGAGTGCGAGACGGAGACGGGGCAAGAACGAGACCTCCTGGGGCGGGATCAGTGCGCGTGGCCGTGGCGGCCGTGTTGGTGGGCGCTGGCCAGTTCTTCAATGGGAACGACGCAGCCTTCGAGCTCTTCGCAGCCCAGGTGCTCGAACTGGATGGTGGTGTGGCTGATATGGAAGTGGCCGTTGAGGACGTGGTTGAGCTTGACGAGGATGCAGGCGCTTTCAGAGGGGGGAATGTCGGCGATGGTGACGTGGCAGGCGAGGGCGCGGGACTGGGAGCCGAGGCTCCAGATATGAAGGTCGTGGACGTTGACGACGCCCTCGACGGCCTCCATGCCGGCGCGAATGGCCGGGAGCGAGACGCCGCGGGGGGTGCCTTCGAGGAGGATGTTGAGGGTTTCGCGGACGATGCCGAAGCTGGACCAGAAAATAAAGGCGGCGATGAGCAGCGAGAGGACGGGGTCGATCCAGTTGCGGCCGGTCAGCAGGATGCCTGCGCCGCCGGCGATGACGGCGGCGGTGGAGAGGGTGTCGCCGGCCATGTGGAGGAAGGCCGAGCGCAGGTTGACGTCGCGGGCCACGCGCCACAGGAGGGCGGCGATGACGCCGTTCATGACCACGCCGGCGGCGGCCACGATCATCATCAGGCGGGGCTGGACGGCGACAGGCGCCGAGAGGCGGTGGACGGCCTCGACGGCGATCCAGAGGGAGATGACGATGAGCGTGGCCGCGTTGATGAAGGCGGCGAGCACGCCGGCGCGCTGGTAGCCGAAGGTCTTGGAGTCGCTGACGGGGCGGGTCTGGAAGTAGACGGCGGCAAAGCTGAGCAGCAGGGCCAGGAAGTCGGACATATTGTGGCCGGCTTCGGAGAGGAGCGCGAGCGAATGGGCGCGCAGGCCGGCCACGAAGGTGACGGCGACATAGGCGAGCGTGGCCACCAGCGAGAAGCGCAAGACGGATTTTGTTCTGTTGGCGCCGGACGAGGAGGGCGCGGCGTGGAGATGCATAAGCGGAAGTATACCGGGGGTGGGTATAGGTTGCCAAGTGAGCCTGGCGGCGGGTAGTGGGGTCATAGCGTAAATACACTGCTTTCCGCTTGCAAGACAGAATTGATGTCAATCTCCTTAACCGACCGCCGCGGAAAACCAGCCCCCTCTGGCTCCCTTGCTTGCTTCATTGCGGCAGCGTGCTCGTCTCACTGCATGCCACCACGAGCGGCTCCCCATCCAGAAGCCATCAATGTGCAACTCTGGGAAAGGGCGAATCACAGTTTCGTGGTGAAGGTCTACAGCGAGCCGGAAGAGACGAAAGAGCGTTAAAGTCCTGGCCACTTCGTCACGGTCGAAAAGAGCATCCGGCGCGGGAGCCCCGATCTGGAGAAGGCCGGCACGTCGCAAGTAGAGAGAAAGAACGGTTCGCTTCGGCAATGGTGCAAACGGCTAACAAGGTTGACGTATGCTTTCGGCAAGAAGAAAGAGAACCTGAGGACGGCGCTGGCATTGCATTTCTGGTTCTATAATTTCGCCCGGATTCACGGCACACTGCGGGTGACGCCTGCAGTGGAATCCGGGATTATCGATCACATCTGGACGATTCAGGAATTGATAGCCTGATGAACCTGATTGAAGCGCCCGTCTTGGAGTACAAGAAACTTACAGAGGCCGCATACAGATTTAATCAGATATCTCAAAAACACTACATACGTGCCAAACTCCCGGCGAAAGGGCTGGAGGATTTAGCCATTCGCATCGTCTAACGTGGTGTAAAACACCATTGTCTCTGTACAGAATTTCGCTTAATACATAGATGATTTCCTTCCCGCTGATTAGGTCGTTTAACTGCTCAGCAGTTGCCGTGAGTTTCTGATTGTGGTCGCGCCAAGCCCATGCCGTACTAAACATACTATCTCCCGGCTGCATAGTAACAGGATTAAGCTTTGCGTTATTCTCTCCAACGAGGACTTCGTTTTTGAATTTTTCCAAGATTACACGTTCAGTTTCTAATTTATTGTCAGACGCAAAGTATGCCGCCGCCCCAAGACCCAAAGAGTCTACTGGATTCGGCCCCGTCGCTCGGTAATATATATTAAAGGCGACCTCATCCCCCGGCCTAAAATTTCCTCCCGGCCTATTCGGTGTCTCACTACCCATAAAAATTGGATTGCCATCGAAAATTGCATAACTTCTAACTGTTGCTGGATGTTTTGCTTGCGATGTTTGCAGGGGCTCAGATCGTGAGGAACTTGCTGAAGTCGGGGAAACAATTGGCAACGCTGCTTGTGGTCCCGGCGGAGTCTGCCGCTGTTGAGGCTGTGGTTCCCGTGGAGTCGGTGCTGCTTTCTTTTCTGGCTGCTGTTTTGAGGCCTGAGTTTGGCTAGAAAGCTGTTCGCTCTGATCGTGCTGCCGTACCGCCCATACCCCGAATCTGCTACCCAGCCCAGCTAAAACGACTCCCGCTAGAATCAGAACTAAAGATCGCGCAATAATGGTGAGACCGCGTATTTTTTCTGCTCGGGCAATCCAAACGAATGATATTGCCCACGCCACCAGGATGCTGATGGCCACGACCGTGCGGACTCCTGCAACGGCGAGCACTAGTAGCACCGGAGCGAGAATGACCGCGAAGGCTGGGTGAGAAATGAACTGGTCAACCAGCCAAACAAGTGATCGATCAATGTCAGGTATAAGCTGAGGGAAGCGAGCAACAAGCTGGCCGTGCAGCCATCTGTCGGCTGTTGTAAACTTGCGCCACCATTTGCGCAGAATGCCCATTGCAAGGATCGTCTCACCGGGCGCCACCTTGCGTCGATCCCGTTACCATGTAGACAAGCGAAGATTAAGAGAAAACCCAGCGTATCCACGCTATGACCCCGCCGCCCGGGGGTGGGTATAGGTTGCCAAGTGAGCCTGGCGGTGGGTAGTGGGCTAATTTGAAATACACCGGCTTATATGCAGAAGGTGGCAGAGTAGATGCTTGGGTGCTCATCTGCCTCCGGGGTATCATGGCGCATATCGGGGGGCACAGAATGGTTCACGAAATACTTCATGAGCTGTTTCAATGGCATTCTATCCATGAAATTCTCCACCTATTGAGTGGTTGTGTGGGCTCGTTCCTTGGAACCTGGGCCTACTTCTTGATATTCCAAGGGCGCAGAATCGAAAAACAACCTCGGAGCGATTAGGTTCCGATTGCGGCAGCCAATGTGCTGCGAATCCACTGTGAGACGTTCTGGTTGCTGGCCTTGGCTGCGGCTTCCACCCCAGGCGCAAAAATCCGCCGCGGCGGACGCCGACGGTGGGGCACCCAGTTAGTGTGGGGCGCCCAGTTAGGGTGGGGCACCTAGTTTTGGTACAAAATCATGCGGTCAAAGGCCTAGGGAACCTCTGAACAGGTCCAGCAGGTGAGCAGACCATCCCTCAGGGGCTAAAGCCCACGCTGATTTTGCAGCACTTGCGGCACGACTAAAGTCGTGCCCTTTCAAAACATCGGCTTAATCAGAGATTCCCTAGGACGCTACCCGGCGGTGCGGAGTGAGCCCGCGTCAGCCGCGGCCGGGGCGGAGGTGGGTGAGGTCCAGGGGTTCGGGGTTGTCGTAGGCGGGGAGCACGGGAAGGCCGGCGCGCATGCCGGTCCACTCCTCGGCCACGACGATGCTGTTCTGGGGATTGCCGGGCTGGTAGCGGACGGTGCAGGGAAAGCCGGCGCGGACCAGGGCGGCATCGACCACGCCGCCGAGGTCGGTAATGTCCTGGGAGCACTGATAGTCCACGCCGCCGATGCGATAGCTGAAGAGCAGCATGGTGAGGGTGCGGCGGGGCGCGTCTTTGGATGGGGCTGGGGCGTCGACTTGGTGCATGTCGAGCAACATGCCGTCGACGAGACGCCCGAATTGCACCAGGAACTGGCGGCGGGCGCGCTCCAACTCCTCAGCCGTGGGACGCTTGCGAAAGATGAGCCAAAAGGCAAGCGCAGTGAAGGCGGCCAGGGCCAGCAAGCCGGAGGCGATCTCCCATAAATTGGCGCGGAGGAGGGTCATTGGAGGCGGGACACCACCCCGGGGGGTCCCAAGTAGAGGATACAGCAGCGGGAATCCGCGCGGTCCGCATGGTGGGCGCGGCAGCGGCGGGGTTTCTTGCTGCGATATACTCGTGACTACATCTTGAATGAGTTCCGGCCTGCCGGAGGCTGGATTTGCGGGGGTTTTTTTCTTGGCTTTGGAGAGTAGTTCCGCAGTCGCACAACGTTCCCGGATCCGGAACCGGATTCGATCGACCACGGTGATCTGCGTGCGGCGCAACGGCGAGGTGGTGATGGCCGCCGACGGGCAGGTGACGCTGGGCGACCATGTGCTGAAGCACTCGGCGAAGAAGATACGGCGGCTTTACCAGGACAAGATTCTGGCGGGATTTGCCGGCTCGACGGCGGACGCCTTCAGCCTGTTTTCGCGCTTCGAGACCAAACTGGAGCAGTACGCGGGGAATTTGAACCGGTCGGCGGTGGAGCTGGCCAAGGACTGGCGCACGGACAAGATGCTGCGCAACCTGGAGGCCCTGCTGCTGGTGGCCGACAAGGGGCAGACGTTTCTGATTTCCGGGTCAGGGGATGTGATCGATCCGGACGAGGCGCTGGCGGCGATCGGGTCAGGGGGCAGCTATGCAACGGCGGCGGCGCGCGCGCTGATGGAAAATACCGACCTGAGCGCGCGGGAGATTGCCGAGAAGGCGATGAAGATTGCCGGGGAGATCTGCATTTATACCAACGACCACGTGACGATTGAGGAGTTGAAGGGGTAGCGCAAAGTTCAGCTGCCCTGTTTATTTATGGCCATTTATCTGCCCGCATCCGCTGAAGAACAGGATCTCTCGCTGGACGAACTGACGCCGCGCGAGATCGTGACCGAGCTCGACAAGCACGTGGTGGGCCAGAAGGCGGCCAAGCGCGCGGTGGCCATTGCGCTGCGCAACCGGCAGCGGCGGCAAAAGCTGCCCCCGGACATGGCCGACGACATCATGCCCAAGAACATCATCATGATCGGGCCTACGGGGGTGGGCAAGACGGAGATTGCGCGGCGGCTGGCCAAGCTGACCGGCTCGCCGTTCCTGAAGGTGGAGGCCTCGAAGTTTACCGAGGTGGGCTACGTGGGGCGCGATGTGGAGTCGATGATCCGCGACCTGGTGGAGATCGCCATCGACATGGTGCGGGAGGAGCGGCTGGAAGAGGTGGAAGACAAGGCGGAGATGAACGCCGAGGAGCGGCTGCTGGACGTGCTGCTGCCGCCTCCGCCGTCCACGCCGCCGGCCCAGGAGGGCCAACTCACTCTGCCCGGTTCCGACAGCTACCAGCGGTCGCGCGAGAAGCTGCGGCAACAGTTCCGCGAGGGCAAGCTGGACGAGCGCCAGGTGGAGCTGGACGTGCGCGATCGCGGCACGCCGCAGTTCGGGATCATCAGCAACCAGAACCTCGAGGACATGGAGATGAGCCTCAAGGATATGCTGCCGAACATCTTCGGCGGGAGCTCGAAGAAGCGAAAGATGAAGGTGAGCGACGCGTTCGACTACCTGGTGCAGGAAGAAGAGGGCCGGCTGATCGACATGGACCAGGTGAACCGCGTGGCCACGGAGCGGGTGGAGTCGAGCGGGATAATTTTTCTGGATGAGATCGACAAGATTGCCGGGCGCGAGGGCGGGCACGGGCCGGACGTTTCGCGCGAGGGGGTGCAGCGGGACATTCTGCCGATTGTGGAAGGAACGACGGTGAACACGCGCTACGGGATGGTGCGCACCGACCATATTCTGTTCATCGCCGCGGGCGCGTTTCATGTTTCGAAACCCAGCGATCTTATTCCCGAGTTACAGGGGCGGTTTCCCATCCGGGTGGAGTTACACTCGCTGACCGTGGACGACTTTCTGCGCATTCTGACCGAGCCCAAAGCTTCGCTGACCAAGCAATACGCGGCGCTGCTGGAGACCGAGGGAGTTAGGCTGGAGTTTGCGCCCGAGGCGCTGAGGGAGATGGCGGAGTTTGCGTTCAAGGTGAACGAACAGACGGAAAACATCGGGGCGCGCAGGCTGCACACGATCATGGAGCGGGTGCTTGAAGATGTGAGCTTCCTGGCGCCGGACGTGGCGCGGCGGGCACCGGACGATGAGGCTGCCGCGGTGCTGAAGGAGGCGATCAAGCGCGAGTCTTCCACGCCGCTGCCTTACGAGGAACGGATGACGGCTTCGGGTCCGGAGAAGGTGTTTCTGATCGACGCCGAGTATGTGAAGCAGATGGTGGCGTCGACGGTGAAGGATCAGGATTTGAGCCGGTACATACTGTAGCGAGCGAGTATTTTTCGATTGCACAGCGGCCGGGCTTCTGGTACGTTTTTCTCGTACCTCGCGAGTCCGCGCGCTGGAACGAAAATGAGCGGGCTCTACCTGCACTCTCCTGCTTCTGAGGGAATGTGGATGGGGGCGCAATCAGAAGCACGCCTGGGAAGGGTGTGCCTGCGCGCTCACGAATCCGCACCGCCTTTTCCTCGATTCCACTCGATTCAAAGCAAAGGAGAGAAATCATGGGTCATCCCGTACAGCACCATCACATCAACTACATCGAGTTCGCATCGACCGACATCGAGCGGACGAAACAGTTCTACGCGACGGTCTTCGGGTGGAGCTTTCAGGACTATGGGCCGGAGTACGTCAGCTTCGACGCGGCCAGCGCGGGCATCGACGGCGGGTTCGCGAAGGGCGAGGCGCATGAGTGGCCGGGCAAGTTTGCGCCGCTGATTGTGCTCTACTCCGCGGATCTGGAGGCAACGGAGGCGGCGGTCGTGGCGGCGGGCGGCAGCATTGTGGTGCCGACGTTCAAGTTTCCGGGCGGGCGGCGGTTCCACTTCTCCGACGGGGTGGGGAATGTGCTGGCGGTGTGGTCGGAGTAACTTCGGTCAGATAAAGGGGCCTGTTGAAGTCTGTGGTTTCCCACCCTTGCGGCAGAAAAAAGCCGGGGCGGATCTCGAGGGTGGGGCACGGGGCTGTTGTTGTTGGGAAAGTGCGAAAGACACGACGGTGAGGGTTCCTGGTTTCCCACCCTTGCGGCAGAAAAAAGCCGCAAGGATGGGGCACGGGGCTTTTTTGGTTGGGGGAGTGCAAAAGACACGACGGTGAAGGATTCTGGTTTCCCACCCTTGCGGCAGAAAAAAGCCGGGGCGGATCGCGAGGGTGGGGCACGGGGCTGTTGTTGTTGGGAAAGTGCGAAAGACACGACGGTGAGGGTTCCTGGTTTCCCACCCTTGCGGCGGAAAAAAGCCGCAAGGATGGGGCACGGGGCTTTTGTGGTTGGGAAAGTGCGAAAGACACGACGGTGAGGGTTCCTGGTTTCCCACCCTTGCGGCAGAAAAAAGCCGCAAGGATGGGGCACGGGGCTTTTGTGGTTGGGAAAGTGCGAACGACACGACGGTGAGGGTTCCTGGTTTCCCACCCTTGCGGCAGAAAAAAGCCGCAAGGATGGGGCACCCGGCGGATCGCGAGGATGGGGCACGGGGCTTTTGTGGTTGGGAAAGTGCGAAAGATACGGCGGTGAGGGTTCCTGGTTTCCCACCCTTGCGGCAGAAAAAAGCCGCAAGGATGGGGCACGAGGCGGATCGCGAGGGTGGGGCACGGGGCGGATCGCCAGGGTGGGGCACCCGGCTTTTGTGGTTGGGAGAGTGCGAAAGATACGGCGCCGGGTTGGTTGCTAGTTCACCTGCGGCGGGAGCATCAGGGGCTTGCGGGGCCCTATTTCTTCGCGGACCAGGGTGAGGCCGAGGATGCAGCGCTCGAAACGGTCGGAAAGGCGCGCAAAGAGCGGGGCTTCCTGCTCATACTCGAAGAGATTGAACTGGCTGACGATGAAGTAACTCTCCTTGCCGGCGTGAATGAGTTCGTCGAGACTGGGCTGGTGGCGGCGGCGGCGGCGGTTGGAGCCCACGGCCTCGGGATACATGCCGGCGACGAAGAGGGCGTAGTCGCCGATGTGCTTGCGCAGGGCGCGCTCGGCATCGAAGGAAGGCGCCGTGCCGTGGACGGGGTCGGCGGCGTTGATCATTTCAGTCAGCTCTTCGATGGGGCGGCCTGCTTCGTCGCGCACCTTGTAGAGGTTGTCGGCCTGAGAGAACTCGCAGAGCAGACGGGCGACGTAGGCGGTCATGCCGGGATCGTGCAGCCCCAGCTTGCCCTCGTAACTGTTGCGGACTGCCTGTTGGAAGAAGGGTTCGAGTGGATGAGCCTGGGCCTGCATATACACCTCCCGCCGCCATGCGCACGCGCTGCCGGCTTGCCTTGGGCATTGGCCGGTTGCTCGATTGCGTGGAGCCGGGGACTCCAGCCACTGCCTGTTTATCGTACTTTGACATTTAACTTATCGGAATAAGTATCAATTTTGAGCAGGGAAGGGCGAATTTCTTGGCAGAGTGGCATCTCGATTGCGAACGAGATGCAGACTGAAAACGAAAAGGCAGCCGCGGCGGGCTGCCCTTGGCGCCGATCGGTGCGCGGCGATCAGACGGTTGCGGGGGTGCGGGACTCGAGCTCGGCAAGGCGCTTGGCGAGCAGGGATTCGAGTTTGACGAGGGCGGCCGAGAAGCCTTCAATGCCTTCCTTGAGCTTGTCGGTGGCCATGCGGTCGGCGGCGTGCATGCGGTCGAAGGTTGGCTTGTCCACGACAATTCTTTCGATGGGCAGGGCCTTGGCGGCATCGGGCGAGAGCTTGCGGGGCAGGTCGTCCTGGGTGGCTTCAAGCTCGGCCAGCAGTTGCGGGGAGATGGTGAGCAGGTCGCAGCCGGCCAGCTCACGGATCTCGCCGATGTTGCGGAAGCTGGCGCCCATGACCACAGTCTTGTAGTCGAACTTCTTGAAGTAGTTGTAGACATTGGTGACGGACTGGACGCCGGG
>JBEKZJ010000142.1:0-13614 GCA_049509995.1 Occallatibacter sp.
TGGGCGGTGGACGACGCGAGTACGGGCGAGTTGATGGGGGATTTCTACAAGAGGTGGGCTGAAGGCGGAGGCAACGTGACGAAGGTGGAGGCGCTGCGCGAGGCGCAGCTGGACCTGCTGCTCGGTAAGGTGAAGCCGCTGGTCGGCGCCAGTGGCAGGGGGTTTGGCACGGCCAGGGCCGAGCACGAAGTGGCGGCGGGGAATGCGCATCCGTATTATTGGGCGCCGTTTGTGCTGATGGGGAACTGGAGATAGGGAGCCTTCGATCCGATTGGAAGCAAGGGAGTCTGATGGTTCGTCAGCAGTCGAGCGGGCGCTGGAGCCGCGCACTGCAGGGCGCTAGATTTGGCGTGGATTCTGTCAGGGTGAAGACCGGAACCTGCCGGCTCGTACCGTTCAGCGACGGGATTTGAACGCGGATTCTGTCGGGGTTGAAAGCCCCGGTCTGCCACTTCGGGTCGTGGAGAGCGGCGGGTTGAGGTTCGTGGTTTTCCCACTCTTTCGCCAGTGTTCTTCTCGAAAAGCCGGCGAAAGGATGGGGCATGGGCTTTTTGGGGGAACGGACGGCGGGGAATTCGGCTTCGTGGTATTCCAAGTTTCTCCGCCGCAGCGGGCGAGACCATTCGGCGAGCTCTGGCAAACGCTGGGGCACGGGCGCCTGGCACCCGGCCACTGGCGTGAATGCTTGATCGAGGACTAATTTAGTCGTATATTAAATGAGGACTGAATTTGTCGGATATTGGCTACCTGGTTTCCCAAAGGCGCGCACTGGGAAGGGTGTCCGGTTGGTCCCGCGTGTCGACTTTGAGATTGCCCCAGAGGTTCCGGCTTGAAACAGTTCTCATTCTCCGCTTTCTTGCTCGCGATTCTTGCATGCGTAGCGCCCTCTGCTCTCGCGGATACGGAATTCAGCATTACGGGTGTTGTCCACGACCGCGGCGGCGGACGGATTCCTCATGCTCACGTGACGGTGCGGCTGGTTGGTAGCCAGGTGGGCATCGAGGCAGTGGCCGGAGAGCTGGGCGAGTTTCGCGTGCAGGCGCCGGCGGCGGGCAAGTACGACGTAGGGGTTGCGGCCGACGGGTTTGCGCCGCTGGCCGTGACGGCGGAAGTGAGCGAGACACAGCCTGCCGCGAGCCTGGACCTGGCGCTTGAAGTGGCTGCCAGCACACAGACAGTGGAAGTGACGGCCGACGCTCTGGCGGCGGAGACGACCAGCACCCAGCTGGGCGAGACGCTGGATACAAAGAAGATTGAGAGCGTGCCGCTGAACGGGCGCAGCTTTACCGACCTGATGGCGGTGCAGCCGGGGATTGTGCCGATGAATACGGCGCAGCCGGGAGCGGTGATCATGACGGGCGTGGCATCGACGCCGCCGTCGGGGGACGCGAACCCTGGGAACCTCTCGATCAGCGGGCAGCGCGAGGCGTCGAATGGGTTTCGCGTGAATGGGAGCGACGTGGAGGAGGACGTGAATATGGGCACGTCGATTGTGCCGAATCTGGACTCGATCGACAGCTTCAAGGTGCTGACAAGCAACTTCGACGCGGAGTACGGGAACTCGAGCGGGGGACAGGTCCTGGTGGCGACCAAGGCGGGGACGACGCTGTGGCATGGGAGCGCGTTCGAGTTCCTGAGGAACACGGCGCTGGATGCGCGGAACTATTTTTCAGAGGAGCGGGCGGCTTACCGGCAGAACCAGTTTGGGGGAACGATTGGCGGAACGCCGTGGCACAAGGGAGTGGCGGTGTTTGGCGACTACCAGGGGACGAGGCTGACCGAGGGGATCGATACGGGGGACATTGCTGTGCCGTCGATGGCGGAACGGAGCGGGGAGTTCGGCGGGAATCCGCTGACGGGGAGCGTGAATGGAACGGCGTGGGCGGCGCTGCTGACGAGCCGGCTGGGCTACGCGGTGACGGCCGGGGAGCCGTATGCGCAGGTGTTTCCCTCGGGGGCGATTCCGGTCAAGGCGTGGTCGGCGCCGGCGAAGTATTTGCTGGGCTCGATTCCCGAGCCGAACGCGGGGACGGGGCTGTTTGAGACGGCAGCGCAGGCCGAGACGTTGAGGGACGACAAGGGCGCGCTGCGCGGGGACTGGATACATGGCAAGGGGACACTGACGGCGTACTACTTTGTGGACCGGTACGCGCTGGACAATCCTTATCCGACGGGAACGGGCGGGGCGAGCGTGCCGGGATTCGACGCGACTTCCAATGGCCTGGCGCAACTGCTGAGCCTGGGGCACGCGGCGACCTTCGGGCAGGCGACGCTGAACGAGTTCCACACGAGTTATATGCGCAACGCGAACGCGGTGGGGCAGCCGAAGGGCGGGGTGGGGCCGTCACTGGTGTCGCAGGGGTTTAGCGGGATCGTTGCGCTGAAGCCTGCGACGGAGGGAATCGAGAACGTTGCCTTCAACGACTTCACGATGGGCGTGGATACGACGGCGCTGGTGCAGGCGGAGAACATCTACGAGGTCAGCGATGCATTCTCGCGCATTCTGGGCAAGCATGGGTTGAAAGCAGGTGCAGAGTTTCACGCCAGCCAAATCGATACGCACCCGGATGTGATCTTCAACGGGAGCTTTGCCTTCAATGGGTCGGAGACGGGGGTGGACTTTGCCGACTTTCTTCTGGGAGTTACGTCGAGTTATACGCAGGGGCAGGCGAGCAGCTTTTACAACCGCAACGTGTACATGGCGGCGTTTGCGCAGGACAGTTGGAAGGCCACAAGCCAACTGACGGTGAACTATGGGGTGCGGTGGGACCGGATACGGCCGTGGCGCGAGAAGTATAACCAGTTGCAGACGCTGGTGAAGGGCGAGCAGTCGCAGGTGTTTCCGGGCGCGCCACCAGGGCTGGTGTTTCCGGGCGATCCCGGCGTGCCTGCGTCGCTGGCTGCGGCGCGGAACGACTTTGCGCCGCGGGCGGGAGTGGCTTACTCGCCGGCCTTGAGCAGACCCTGGTTGCGGGCACTTGCGGGTGTGCCGGGACGGACGAGCCTGCGCGCGGGCTACGGGATTTTCTATACGGCGTACGAAGGGCTGTCGGCGGGGATCATGAGCGCCAACCCGCCGTATGGCTACACCTACACCTCTGCCGCACCGCCGCTATTCGAGTCGCCCTTTACCGTGGCGGCTACGGGTGCGAGCGCGGGGCAGCGGTTCCCGCTGCAAAAGGTGGCGTATGGGGCCAGCCGGTCAGATCCGAACGCGAGCGTCGACTGGAGCCAGTTTGAGCCACTGGTGGGGATTCCGGCGGTTGACCCCAGGGATGTGACTTCGTATGCGCAGCACTGGATGGCCAGCATGGAGCGGCAGTTGGGCACAGGAGCGCTGGCGGCGCTGAGTTATGTGGGAACTTCGTCGCACCACCTGCTGGTGCTGGAAGAGGCCAATGCGGCCGATCCGGCGCTGTGCCTTTCGCTGGGCGCGGCACTGTGCGGACCGTTCAACGAGCAAGCTGCGCGCACGCAGTTCGGCACGGCGTTTGGGAGCGTGGAACTGCAGCGCACCATTGCCAACGCCAATTACAACGCACTGGAAGCTTCGATCAAGGGCAGCACGCATGAACTGGATCTGCTGGCCAGCTACACGTATTCGAAGTCGATCGACCAGTCCGCAGGATTGCCGGAGCCGGTAAATCCGGTGAACCCGTCACTGAGTCGCGCGCTTTCAGCATTCGATCTGCGGCAGAACCTGGTCACCAGCTTCCAGTACAGCCTTCCCGGACCGAAGGACGGAGGACGGATGAGCTGGTTTGTCGCAGGTTGGGGGTTGGCGGGGATTGCGCGATTTACCTCCGGGTTCCCGGTAACGCTGCTCAACAACAACGACACGTCGCTGCTGGGCACGATTCCCAACGGGATCAATAACAATGGCGTGGACACGCCGAATTGGAGCGGCAAGACGCTTTCGCTGCGCACCAATCCAAGAACTGGGATGGGGGGCAGGGCGGCGATTTTCGACGTGTCGCAGTTGACGCTGCCCGTGTTGGGGACAATGGGCAAAGCACGGCGGCGGTTCTTCTCCGGAGCCGGCCTGGAGAATCTGGACGCGACGTTCAAGAAGACAGCACAGTTTGCAGATGGGAGCAGCATGGAGTTTCGCGCCGAGGCCTTCAACGTGTTCAACCACGCACAGTTTTTCGGGCCGGCATCGGTGGAAGGGAATATCTCCAGCGGGAGCTTTGGACAGGCGGTAAGCGCGATGCCGCCACGGCTGATGCAACTGGCGCTGCGTTACCGGTTTTGAGCGAGGCCCCTCAGGTTTGAGCGCGAATTCTGCCGGGGTTCAAACTGCGGCCTGCCAGCCGCTCTGCTCCGAATTGCACAGGATTCTTTGGGTCTTTGCCTGCGGCTACCTGGCGAGCCATCCGCCGTCGACCACGAGGATGTGGCCGTTTATGTAGTCGCTGGCTGGGGAGGCGAGGAAGACGGCGGCTCCGGCTACATCCTGAGGCGAGCCCCAGCGGGCGGCGGGAATGCGCTCGAGGATCTGGCGGGAGCGGGTGGGGTCGTTTTGGAGGGCTTCGGTGAGGTCGGTGGCCATGTAGCCGGGGGCGATGGCATTGACCTGGACGCCGTGGGCGGCCCACTCGTTGGCGAGGGCCTTGGTGAGTTGGGCGACGGCGCCCTTGGCTGCGGCATAGGCGGGGACGATGATGCCGCCTTGAAAGCTGAGCAGGGAGGCGATGTTGACGATTTTGCCGAAGTTCCGGGCGAGCATGGGGCGGGCGGCGCACTGGCAGAGGCGAAAGACACTGGTGAGATTGGTGGCGAGGACTTCGTCCCAGTCGGCGGGCGAGTAGTCGACGGCCGGGGAGCGGCGGGTGATGCCGGCGTTGTTGACGAGGATGTCGATGGAGCCGAGGGCGGCGATGGCTTGATCGATGAGTTGGGGGCAGCGGTCGGGATGGCGGAGATCGGCGGCGAGCTCGACGTGGCGGACACCGGTTTGAGCCACGCTTTGAACGACGGCGAATGGGACGGATTGCGAGGCGTGGAGGGCGACGTTCGCGCCCGCTTCGGCGAGGGCGACGGCAATGGCGGCTCCCATTCCACGGGATGAGCCGGTGACGAGCGCGTTCTTGCCGGTGAGTCGAAAAGAGTCGAGGATCAAGGGGCTTCTCCCTGTGGTTTGCGGGGGTGAGGTGTCAAGGAGTTTGCGACTGGCGATGGCCGAGAAAGACGGGAGCAATGTGGCGGGCGTAGAGGTTATCAGTTACGTTTCTGGCGATAACTTCCCGATTGGCGTCGAGTAAGTCGAGATAGCGATGGCCTAACTGTGCAGCGACTTTGAATCCGACGTGGAGTAACTGGCGGAGGCTGGGGTTGTAGGCGGGGGAGCCGGGGTCGTGGCGCAGGGCGGCGGTGAATTGCGCGGAGGACCAGTGGGCGACTTCAGCCGGGGAAGGGAGTTTGGCGGGATCGATGTCGATGACGGTTGCGTAAGGCGCGCATAACTCGGCGGAGTGGGCGAAGGCCTGGGCGTAAATCTCTTTGGCGAGGGCGAGACCTTCGCCGCCGGCTTCGGCGAGGCCGATGACTTCTTCCAGCCACGTGGTGCCGGCGGTTTTGAGATGGACGCCGGCAGAAAACTGCCGGATGGCCGCGTGGATGGCGGGATAGATGGAGAATTTGTCGCTGCCGGAGTGGACGCTGAGCTTGAGGTTGGAGGGCAGTCCGTAGGCGGCGACGGCGTGTTGGATGGCGGCCATGTCGAGGGCCATCTCGTGGGCAAATTGGGCGGGGTCGCCGACGTAGTCGACGCCCTTGTTGAAGCGGCCACTGAATTTGGGGGCGATGGTCTGGATGGGGATAGCTTCATCGGCAATGGCGGCGAGGATGATGAGTAACTCGGCTGGTGTCTGCTCGGAATCGGTCTCGTCCATGGAGACTTCGGGGATGAATGAACCGTTGCCTTTGGCCGCTTCGATTTTGCGGTAGATCTTGCCTGCTTCCTGAACGGCGAAGAGGAACTTGGCGGCGGTGCGGCGAAGCAACTCAAGGGTAATGTCGATGCTTTGCGCGGCGGTCTCCATGCGGATGGCGCCGAGGAGTTCGGAGTGATGGCCGACGAAGCGGTCGATCGAGGACGGCTCGGCGGTCTTGCCGATATAGTCGGCCACGTCGATGGTGTAGAAGTCGCAGGAGGGAAGGAAACGTTCAACGGTGGAAAGGTTGATGTGGTCAGCGTCGCAGAAGTAAGGGAGCTTCCAGCCGAGATCGTTGACAGCGGCATCGGCCGCGGCGCGGACGGACGCGGGCTCAGAGCCGATGATGGTGTGCTCGCGATTGGACTTGTTCCAGACGGGGATGACATCGACGCCTGCCTGGGAGGCGAGGATGCATGCTTCAAGTTGGGCTTTGGCCTGATGGGCGAAACGATCGCCCACTCCGATCGAGAATTTGCCGAGGTTTGCCATGATTTTTCTCAGAGAGCCTGCTGCTTTTCAAGAGTCAGCTTATCAGGCTACGTGCTGGCTGCAAGAGCGAGTGCGATTGGGGTTTTCATCTGGGCCTCATTTCAGCGCGGATTTGCGGCTTTTCCGGATGATCCCGGCCGGCCTTCCGCGGCGTTTACAGCGTCTTGTTGTCGATGCTACTCAGTATGGCATCGGAGGCTGCGCGGCTCCAGCCGATGCGCAGGTCCTTCACGTCGTGCAGTGCGAATGCGCCCTCAGCACCGCGGGGAGCCGTGACGGCGAAGAAATCCGCTCGTTCGACGTCCGTGAGGTGGAAGGCGGGCCGGGCGTCGTCGAGGGCGGTGGCAATTTCCACGTGGCTCATCTCGAGATTGCGCACGTGGCGCAGGAAGAAGCCGAATGCCGGCATGGGCCCGAACATTCCCGGTTCAGGATACTTGCTTTCCAGTTCCGGCGGTTGCACGCGGGCAGTCTCAGACGGCGCGCCGCCGACGGTCTCGATATAAATGTTGGAGAGCTTCACGTCTTCGATGAAGAAGTCCGGGATACCGCTGAGAATGGAGCTGATCTTTTGCGGTGCGCTGTGGCAGGTGAGATTGTCGATCAGGATGCGCTTGAGAGTGCCCACCTTTGTGCTTTCCTTAGGACCGCGCAACCGCGAGCCCAGGCGCATGAAGATGGGGCCGGACACGAGATCGCGCATGGTGGTGTTGGTGATGGCGACGTCCTCAAGCAGAGCGCCATCGACCGATTCCAGCGCGAAACCCTGGCAGCCTTCGAATACGCAGTTGGAGATGGCGATGTTGATAAAGCCGCCATTGGATTCCGTGCCACACTTAATTCGGCCGGTGCGCGGCACGCGAGAATCCCGTGCGAACTTCTTGAAAGTCCCGTCCAGCACCGAGCCCAGCTCATAACTTCCAGTTACAAAGCAGTTAGAGATTGTCAGATTTCGTGTAAGCCGCGCGTAACCGAGTGCATAACTGGATTTCGGGCAGATGCCGTCATCCCATGGCGAGTTGACGGTGCAGTTGGAGACGCGCACGTTCT
Organism: Occallatibacter sp.; assembly: GCA_049509995.1. Taxonomy (GTDB): domain Bacteria; phylum Acidobacteriota; class Terriglobia; order Terriglobales; family Acidobacteriaceae; genus Telmatobacter. The sequence goes on from JBEKZJ010000142.1 coordinate 7,479, forward strand.
GGCAGCAATCGATATCCACGCCGTCGCGATCGGTATCGATGATGAGATTGTCGATGCTCAGGTTATCGACGCCGGTGAGCAGAAGGCCGAAGTGGCCGGCCTTGAGAATGGAGAAGTCGCGCAACAGGACGTTGTGGCAGTTCTTAAGCGCGATGGCCTTGTTGCCCACGCCCGGCTGCTCGGCGACAAAAGGAGCACCGTCGTCTTTTCTTTCCCGGCCGTTGGAGAGCCCTTTGCCCCAGATGAGGCCGGGACCGGTGATGCTTAAGTCGTGAACATCATCGCCCCACAGGAGGGAGTTATGCCAGTGGTTGTGGCCGTAATCCTGATAGGCGTCCCATGATGTCTTGGGTTCGGCAGCATCGTAGACGCCGCCGCGATAGCCGGTCTGCTCACCGGGGAGCGGTGAGTCGGCAGCCACGATCGCGCTGCCCTGAAGCAGATGGAGGTGCACCTGGCTCTTGAGGTGAATGGAAAAGCAAAGATACGAGCCCGCCGGAAAGACAACGACCCCGCCACCCGCGGCTACCGCGGCTTCGATGGCGCGGTTGACGGCGTCGGTGTCAAGCGTCTTGCCGTCGCCCGTGGCGCCGTATTTGCGAACATCAAAGATGCCCTGCGCTGCGGCAGCGGTCGCGGCACCGTTCTGGGCCGAGGCCGCAAGAGAAGAAACGGGGATGGCGGCAGCCGCAATGCCGAGGCTTCCGGTGCGCAGAAAGTCACGACGGATAGAGTTGAACGATTTCATGGAGACATCCTCCTGGAAGCGATTGGTCAAGCGTTAGTGTATTTTGAGAAGCGTCGAACGCAAGTCCTTGAAAGCACATGGATGGGCGCCTGAGAATGAGTCCTTGCCTTGCGCCCGTAGCTTACCTCAATCGAGATGAAAGACTTCTTCAAGTTGGAACATGTTATCATCCGCCGCGCCTTCGCCGAGCGCTTCAAAGAATGGCGACATCTCCGCCTGCCATCGCGCGTTGATGGGATGGTTCTTCATGGCGGCGCAGGATTGTTCAAAGTCATCTGTCTCGAGATAGCCGACGAGAAGGCCGTCGGGCCGCAAAAATAACGTGTAATTGCGCCAGCCGGTCAAGCGCAGAGCATCGAGCATCTCAGGCCATACGCGGGTGTGTCGCGCTCTGTATTCTTCCACTTTTTCCGGGCAGACTTTCAATATGAAACAGATACGCATGGACTCCTCCTTCAATTGCGATCTCTGGTGGTGCATCCCGCCGCATAAAGGGGCAGCGGCGGGTTGCTGTTCTCAGAGTAAATACTCATGCATGACCAGAGCCACAGCGCTACGCAATCGCGCCTTGTTGCCCTCTTGAGCGGGCCGAAGCCGGGGAACTCTTACCAATGGATTCCGGCGCATCGCTGTTTCAATCAAGGGGCCTGCCAGGTGCCAAAGCGTTGTGATGTCGCCCACGACTATGATTTCGGAAGGCGCCAGAGCGGAGGCGATCATATGCATGCCGCGACCGAGGGCGGCGCACATTCGATCGATCGCCTGTTTGGCTGCAGGGTCCTCGGCCTCGGCTAACTTGAGAAGGTCCTCAAAGGGAGGCGAGGGCTTGTTGGCGATTTCAGTGTAGTAACGCATCCCAGCGCGATTGGAGGCTACGGTTTCCCAGCATCCCATGCTTCCGCAGGCGCAAGGCAGTCCATTGGGGTCCACCTGCACATGGCCGAATTCACCGGCTGAGCCGCCTTCCCCGCGAAGGATGCGGCCGTTGGCAAAGATACCTGTGCCCAAACCTTCCGACACGTTGACCACAACAAGATCATGCATGCCGTCGCTGTTACCGAACCACACCTCGGACAATGCGCAGGCGTTGGCTACGTTGTCCACAAAGACGGGCAGTCCGGTGGCTTGCTCGACGCGAAACTTGATGCGTCCTATGGGCCAGTTGATGTTAGGCGCAAAGATGGAAGTTCCATGTTTGGACTTATCGAGACGAAGGTCGAGGCGGCCCGGCAGACTTATGCCAATGCCATCGAAAGAGCGGTCCTTATTAACGGCGATCATCTTTCGAATTGCGCTGACGATGGCGCCGATCACCTTTTGGGGATTGGCCGGGAGCACGATGAGTTCTTGCGCGAGGATACTGCCGCCCAAATCCGTTACGGCCAGCGTGGTTTGAGAAGGATGGATATCCAATGCAAGCACGCCACGCTGACTGTTCACGTTCAGAAAAGTGGGTCTTCGGCCACGGGGAAGGCGCCCCGTCGATCCCTCAACGATCCAACGTTCGGCGAGCAACTCCTCGACGATGAGGGAGACGGTGCTCCTCTGAAGGCCGGAGACGCGCGCCAAATCCGCACGAGAGATGGGTTGGCGGGTGCGGATCTGGTTGAAGATGAGGTTGCGATTGATCTGGCGGGGTATTTTGTTCGACGCACTGAGCTTGTTGGTGAAGGAGAAGCGCGACGCCGGCGAGTTAGAGCGATTCTCCAGTTTTCCTGGCATGTTCGACACCTTACAAAGCCGATGTTAGAACCACACCGACGACAGGCACTGGCTGCCGGGCGGAGGCAAGAGTGAGTTATTGGCGCCGGCAAGTACTGGTGCATCATAGAGCCGCGCGCAGTGGTCAGAGGGCTATACGTTATAGGTGGAGGACGAAACGCGGCCACCGCGGCCCGTCCAGTTGGAGTGGAAGAACTGGCCGCGCGGCCGGTCGATGCGCTCATAGGTGTGCGCGCCGAAGTAGTCGCGTTGCGCTTGAAGGAGATTGGCGGGCAGGCGCGCAGTGCGATAGCCGTCAAAGAAGGCAAGTGCGGTGGAGAAGGCCGGGGTGGGCACACCCAGCTCGACAGCGTGAACGATCGCCTTGCGCCAGGAGGCTTGATAGTCGTTGAGAGCGGCTGAGAAGAAGCTATCGAGCAGCAGGTTTTCGATGTGCGGATTTTTGTCGAATGCCTCTTTGATCTTGCCCAGGAAGCGGCTGCGAATGATGCATCCGCCGCGCCACATGAGCGCGATGCCGCCCATGTTGAGGTTCCAGCCATTCTCTTTGGCGGCGGCCTTGAGCAGCATGTAACCCTGCGCGTAGGAGACGATCTTGGAGCAGTAGAGGGCGCGGCGGACATCTTCAATGAGCGCGGCGCGGTCTGCGACGGCCTTGGCGGCGGGGCCCTCAAGGATATTAGACGCAGCGACGCGCTCTTCTTTGAGCGCCGACAGGCAGCGGGCGAAGACCGACTCGCCGATGAGAGTTACAGGCTGGCCGAGATCGAGGGAGCTGAAGACCGTCCACTTGCCGGTACCTTTCTGACCGGCGGTGTCGAGAATCTTATCGACGATGGGTTGGCCATCCTCGTCTTTACTGGCAAAGATATGGCTTGATATCTCGACGAGATAACTGTCGAGCTCGCCCGTGTTCCAGTCAGTAAAGACCTGATGCAAGTCATCGGCGGTGAGTCCCAGGCCGCGCTGGAGGAGATCGTAGGCTTCACAGATGAGTTGCATGTCGCCATATTCAATGCCGTTGTGAACCATCTTGACGTAATGGCCGGCGCCGTCCTCGCCAACCCAGTCGCAGCAGGGGGTTCCATCCTCGACCTTGGCGGCGATGGCTTGAAAGATATCCTTCACGTGTGGCCACGCGGCAGGATTGCCACCGGGCATGATGGAGGGACCGAAGCGCGCGCCTTCTTCGCCGCCGGATACGCCGGTGCCGATAAAGAGGATGCCTCTTGCGGCGAGGTCTTTGGTGCGGCGGTTGGAGTCAGTAAAAAGCGAGTTACCTCCGTCGATGACAATGTCGCCGGCTTCAAGGTAAGGCAGGACGCGGCCGATCATTTGATCCACGGTGTCGCCGGCCTTGACCATCAGCATGACGCGGCGGGGGCGCTTGAGCAGGCCGACGAACTCCTCGATGGAATGAGCTCCGACGACCTGCGTGCCTTTTGCTTCGTTGGCGAGAAAATCGTCCACCTTGGAGACGGTGCGATTGAAGACGGCAACCTTGAAGCCGTGGTCGTTCATGTTGAGGACAAGATTCTGTCCCATGACAGCGAGGCCGATCAGGCCGATATCACACGATGTGTCGGGCATAGAGTCTCCGAAGTCCCACTGAAATGGCTAGTACGAGTTTATTGGTTGACGCCGCTGGCGAGGAAGCCACCGTCGACAACCAGTGTTTGTCCGGTTACGAAGGACGCGGCATCGGAGGCGAGATAGATGGCCGCTCCCACGAGTTCTTCGGTCTTGCCGAAGCGGCCCATGGGTGTGCGCATCAGAAGTTCCTGGCCGCGGGGTGTGCTGTCGAGCAGGTTTGCATTCAGGTCGGTGCGAAAGACGCCGGGAGCAATGGCATTGACGGTAACGCCTTTCTTCGACCACTCGACGGCGAGCGAACGCGTGAGCGAGACTACGCCGGCCTTGCTGGCTGCGTAGGCGGCCACTTCACTGAGGGCAACGAAGCTGTTGAGGGAGGCGATGTTGACGATGCGGCCGTAGCCGCGCTCCAGCATGTGCCTGCCGAAGACCTGGCAGGCGCGAAGGGTTCCGGTGAGATTGGTGTCGAGGATGGAGGTCCACTCTTCTTCGGAGAAGGAAAGCGTGGGGGCGCGCTTGATTCTTCCGGCGCAGTTGATGAGAATGTCGACTTTACCGAAGCGTTGGAGCGCGGCGGCGAGCAGATGTTCGAGTGAGGCGCGGTCGCAAACGTCGGAGGTAAGGCGCAGGGTTTGGCGGCCGTGGAGTTCGATTTCAGCGGCGGTTTCGTTGACCTGTTGCTGACGGCGCGCAGTGGCGATAACATGAGCGCCGGCATCGGCAAGGCCGAGCGAGAGGGCGCGGCCGATGCCGGAGGTGCCGCCGGTTACTACTGCGGTTTTGCCTTCAAGACTAAGAAGCTGCGTGGTCATGTTTTCGTCCATTTCAGAGGCGACTGCGGTGTGCCCAAAGGCCCAATCCCGGATTGGCGATGAAGAATATGTCTTCGCCGTCGATCTGGTTGTAGCCGTGGGTGAGCTTTTCGGGATCGTAGCGCTGGAGCATGGTGTTGAGATCGGCATAGTTGAAGCCGACGCTTTCCACCTCCTGCCGGGTGAGGTGTCCGGGGCACCAGGTAATGTTGAAGCGGCCTTCGGACGAGCCATGGATGAGATGGGCGGCGGCACTGAGATCGTGGGCCAGATCGGCGTTGGCTTTGACTGCGGCGAGGGTTGCCGGAGTGCCGCGATAGCCGTATTTGCGGATCAATGCGTCGATGGTTTTGTCTTCGCCGAATTCCTCGACGCCGGGGGCGAGAATGATGAGGTCGGCGCCGTCGGCCAGCGCCATGCGGGTGCGATAGACGGCCTTGTTGCCGAGCCAGGTGGAGTGAAACTCGCCGGGATCGAGATAGACGACGGCCTTTTTGAGGGGTGTGTCGAGTACTTCAAAGTTGACCTTGAGGCTAAGGTCGGCGGCGAGGTGAAAACACTCGGCATCATCGCCAATGAAGAGACCGCGCACGGCGAGGCCGCTTTCCGCACGGAATGCGACGACGGTGAGAACGTAGACGATGGGCAGATGGCGGAGGAAACGATCGGAGGCGTAGTTAAGCACAGAGCGCACGGGGTTTTCCGCACGGCCCATGATGCGCTCCATGCCGTAGACGGCGCCGAGGTAATGGCTGCGGTTGATGCCCTCCCGGCCACCGGTGCCGACCAGGATGTTCTTGGTGTAATTGGCCATGCCGATAACTTCATGGGGCACGACCTGTCCGATGGAGAGGATAAGATCGAAGTTACCTTGAGAGATAAGACGATTGACCTGCGCGGGCCACGCATAACTCAGCTTGCCTTCGGATTGTTTGTGGATGAACGCGGAGGGAACTTCGCCGAGAGTCTCGACATCGGTGCGCCAATTGTGGACGTGGAAGAGATTCTGGGGTACATTGCCGAACATGTGCGCGATCTGGTCCGGGCGCATGGCGGTGTGGGTGCCGAGGGCGGGAAGAACGGCCTTGAGCCGGTCGCCATAGTATTGCCACGCATAGGAGGTGAGTTCGCCGGCGCGGGAGTGCTCGCGGCTCTGATCGGGAGGGACGGCAAGCACGCGGTTGCGCGGACCGAGTTGCGCGAGCGCTTCCACGAGCAGGTACTGCAACTGCCGGGGAGATAGATCGGTTTCGATACTGCC
>JBEKZJ010000143.1:0-13597 GCA_049509995.1 Occallatibacter sp.
CCGCCTGCGCTTGAAATTGCCTCCAGCAAGGTCATGCCAGGAGTGATGTCGACCGGGCCGATTTTGGAAACTTCGCCGATCAGATACACTTTCTTGCTGTTGATCTGCGTCAATATCACGGAAACATTCGGATCCTGAATGTACTTCTTGAGCCTGATCGCAATGTCGCCGCCCAACTGCAGCGGTGTCAAGCCGGAGGCCTTCACATCCCCGAGAAGCGGCATCGTGATCATGCCGTCAGGCCGGACCAGCAAGCTGCCCGACAGGGTGCTCTCTTTCAATACGGTGACGGTGATAACGTCGGACGCACCGATGACATAGCTGCCGTCGGCAGCCAGGACGGCCGCCGGAACAGCTGGCTTGGCTGTCTCCTGCGCGGCTGGAGGAACAGATGGATTGACTGTCCTCTGCGCGGCCGCCGGAACAGCTGGCTTGGCTGCCTCCTGCGCGGCTGGCGCATCGGTTGGCGCCACGATTTGTCCATGGCAGAAAGGCGCCGGAACAGAAAACGCCAGAAGAAGAAGACTTCCCCACTTCATAGTGCAACTCCATCTTGATTGGACACGGATTGGTTCTCCGCTTCGATCCGCTTGAGTTTGTAAAGCAGAGCCTTGTAACTGATTCCCAGTTGCTCAGCGGCGCGCTTCCGGTTCCCGCCCGTCGAAACCAGAACTTCTGAGATCAACTGCCGCTCAATCTGGATCGATGAAGCCCGCGTGGCTTCCTTCAGCAAAAGCGGCCTGCGATTCCCATTCGACCTCCGCGTGGGCGACGCCGCTCGGATGGCGGCCAGCGTAATGGCCTGGTCCCCGATGGCCACAAACGTCTTGATGGCCGTCTGAAGTTCAGTCAGATTCTCCGGCCAGCTGTGCTCCATCAGAAGCCCGATGATCTCCTTACCGAGCACCGGTCTGGGGCGGTCAAACTGCTTCGAGTACTGCGTCAAAAGCTCATCAGCGATCCGCAGAATCTCCGACTTCCTGCAGCGCAGCGGCGGAATCCGCAGCGTCACCGTGGAGATGAAGTAGTAGAAATCCTCGCGCATCCGCCACGATCTCACCTCGTCCTGAAGTTCGCGGCTCGAACCGCACACCAGACGGCAGGTTTGCCCTTGCTCTGGGCCAAACTTTGCATTCAGGATCAACTCCTGCAAGGGAAGGCTAAGATCTCCTATTTCAGCCAGATAGACGGTCCCCTTCGTGGAAAGAGCAGCAAGCAGTGCCTGCGCATTGGTTTCCCCGCATCGAATTTCCCTGAAAGTGCTCCGCGACCGATTGGAATCCGCGTGGATTTGCCTTGCTACGGATCGCTTCCCGACGCCATGCTCGCCAACGATCAACACCGTGCAGTCGCTCTCGGCAATCCGGGCAACCGCACGTTGAATACGCCCCTCAATCGAATCGGGCGGCTTAACATGCCGTTTCACACTATGTATCGTTGCTTTGCTTGCCATAAGAAGACCAGGGTTCACCCCTGCCCTAGCAATGCAGGTTCCAAACCGTGGCGGCAGGCAAGGAACAGGCTTTCCACGCGGAATATGCGCGTTTTTGCGCACTTGCCCGGCAGACACCAAAGGAAGGGCAGATCAGTTCCCTATGGCTAAGAAGAATTATGGCATATAATTCTATGGAAAGTGGAAAGTTTTTTCCACTCCTGCCGGAAGAATGCTTCCCGGCACTGGTCATTTTGCAGGGAATTCTTTTTCCCTTGAGCCGTTTCGCTTTCGGCACCATGATTGCTCGCAGGTCTAGTACGGACGAATATGCCTGAAACTTCCATCCCAGAGAGTGTGGCCCCCGGCACAGCGCCTTCAGTGGGCCCTCTGGGCCCATGGTCCTCGCGCAAAGCTCAAATTGTGTGGGGTTCGGCCCTTATCTTTCTGCTGGTAGCGGCCATTTATTACCAGGTTCTCGAGAGGCTGGTTACCGACTGGTGGCAGATTCCCGACTTCTCCCACGGCTTCCTACTCCCCCCGTTCGCGGCATATCTGGTGTGGGAGAGGAGAATAACCCTCCTCGCTATCAAACCCGCTCCTGCCTGGAGTGGAATTGCCGTCATGGCCGTCGGGCTTGTCGTTCTGCTCCTGGGGATCTACGGGGCTGAACTCTTCCTCGCGCGGATTTCCCTCCTCATCCTCCTGGCCGGACTGGTACTGTGCTTCGGCGGAAGGCCGTTCATAAAGGAGCTGCGCTTCCCGCTTCTGGTCCTGATCCTGGCCATCCCACTGCCGTCCATCATTCTCAACCAGATCACCTTCCCGCTGCAGATTTTCGCCTCCAAGGTGGCCAGCGACCTGCTCCCTCTCTTCGCCGTACCTGTTCTGCGTGAGGGCAACGTCATCGTGCTTCCCTTGATGAAGCTGGAGGTGGCCGAGGCCTGCAGCGGCATCCGCTCCCTGGTGAGCCTGTTCACCATGGCGATCTTTTATGGTTACTTTGTGGAGAGATCCGCCATGCGGCGTGTGGTGCTCGCTCTGGCCAGCATTCCTATCGCGATTGCGGCCAACGCGGTGCGTATTGTCGGCACCGGATTGTGCGTCCAGTACTGGAGCCCGGAAAAAGCCATGGGCTTCTTTCACGAGTTTTCCGGCTGGGTCATTTTTCTCGTTTCGCTCGCTTGTCTGTATACCCTCCATCGCGCCATGGGTCTATTCCCGGTGAAAAGGCGGCAAACCTCATGAGCCTTCGATTCTGGACTGCCGTCCTGCTGCTGGCAGCAACCGTGCTGGTGCTCCATGCACGCCCCAATACCGATCGGAATCCTCCCAGCGAACCCCTCGCCCAGTTCCCGGGCACGATCGCCGGATGGACAGGCGCCGATCAGCCAATCGACCAGCGGTCGCTCGACGTTCTCGGATCTGGAGACTTCCTGTCCCGCATTTATACCCAGAATTCACAGACATTGCCCATCAGCCTCTTCATCGGCTATTTCCCGACCCAGAGAACAGGCCAGACCATCCATTCTCCCAAGCATTGCCTGCCCGGGGCGGGTTGGACCTTTGAGTCCTCCAACTCCCTCGATCTGACGGATGCAAATGATAAGCCGCATCGAGTGGGCGAATACATGATCGCCAACGGCGATCAAGAACAGTTCGTCATCTACTGGTATGAAGCGCACGGACGCAGCGTCGCCGATGAATACATGGCGAAGCTCTATTTGGTGGCGGATGCAATTCGGATGAACCGCACCGATGGCGCTCTGATCCGGGTGATTACCCCTGTCGATCCCCGCCAAGGCACTGCGGGCGCAAAGGCCCGGGCCGAAGCATTCACCAGGCAGGTTGCCCCTCTGCTGCCCCGCTTTGTCCCTGATTGAGCACATTGGCAACACCACGAATTGGTTACCTGGCTCAGCCAACGATTACCGGCTGTAGTCACTCGAGAAACAGCCCGAAAGGATGAAAGAACGTGAAAAACAGGTTGAGTGCATTTCCAGTCAGGTTCGACGCCCTGGGGATTCCGTGGAATGTTCGTGCGGGCCTTGGGGCTGTCACCCTCCTTTTAACGCTCGCTCTGTTGTCCGGGTGCTTCCGCGATCCGAACGTGCGCAAGCAAAAATACCTGGAGAGCGGACAGCGGTACAGCGCCGAGGGCAAGGATAGAGAAGCTGTCATTCAGTTCTCCAACGCCCTCAAGATTGACAAGAACTTCGCCGATGCCCACTATGCCCTTGCGCAGACCTACGCGCATATGGGTGCATTGAGCACTGCTTTCGGTGAACTCTTGCGCACCGTGGACCTGCAGCCAACCAACTACAAGGCGCGCATCGATCTGGGAAACATGCTGCTCGCCGGAGGCAAAATCGACGATGCGCAGGCGCAGGCCAACGCGGTCATGGCGGCACAACCCAACAACGCCGATTTGCACGCTTTGCTTGCCCGTATCGCGGCCGGGCGCGGACAGAAGGACCTCGCTCTCACAGAGATTCGCCGCGCTCTGGAACTCGATCCGAACGAGGCCGCACTGCACGAAACTTTCGCCATGCTGGAAGTCGGCGATTCGGCTCAGAGCTCTGCCGTTGAAGCCGAATTGAAGAAGTCGGTCGCGCTCGAACCAAAGTCGCTGAACGCCAAGCTCCTCCTTGCGGCCTACTATGTCAAGAACAGCCGCTGGGCTGAGGCCGAGCAGGCAAGCCGGAGCGCCATCGCTACCGATCCAAAGAATCTTTCTGCCCGGGAAAGCCTTGCCCAGGTCTTTCTCAAACAGGGTAACCAGGCGAAGGCCGAAGATGTGCTCCGGCAGGCTTCGAACGACCTTGCCGACAATCCGCAGGGTGTGCTTATGCTCGCCAACTACTACCTGGAATCCGGACAATTCGACAAGGCCAGGGTGGAGTTTGCAGGCCTGGCCGCAAAGTATCCCAAAAATCTCACTGTGCAGGAGGGATACGTCCGCGCTCTGCTGCAAGTCAAGGACTACGCCACCGCTCAAACCGTGATTGCCGGCCTGGTAAAGAACAATGGCAAGGATCCCCAGGTCACGGCGCTGAACGGAGTCGTCTTGCTCATTAATGGCAAGACCAATGACGCGCTCACTGCCCTTCAGAATGCCGCCAATAGCGCTCCAAAGGACGCCTTCACGAAGTACTGGCTTGGCAGGGCCGCGCTGGCCAAAGGCGACAGTTCTCTCGCCGAAGAGAGCTTTCGCCAGGCGTTCCAGTTGAATCCGGCTGGTCTGAATGCCCAGGAGGAGTTGGCGAGCATAGCCGCGCAGCGTGGCGACATGAACCTGCTCGCCGAAGTGGCTGAGAAGGCCATCGCCGCTGCTCCCCGCTCTCCTGCTGGCTATGTTTGGCGAGCCACGGTGGAATTGAACCATAACTCACCCGACAAGGCTGAGACCGACCTCAAGACCGCCATGAGTGTCGCTCCCCAAAACCCTGAAGCTTATCTCGCGCTCGGCCAGCTTCGCTTTACCCAAAAGAAGTACCCAGAAGGAGCTGCGCTGCTTGAACAGGCCCTCCAGTACGACCCCAATTCCGTGGGCGCCTTGCGCGGCCTGGTTGCCTACGATCTCCTAAGGAAACAGCCGGATCACGCCTTGGCTCGCCTCAATGCGCAGATCGCCAGGAGTCCGAAGAACAGCAGCCTCTACGATCTGCTTGTTCAGTTCCAGATCGAAAGCAAGAATCTCGACCAGGCCGCCGCGACCGCCCAGAAGTCCATGCAGATCAATCCGGATGATGGTGATGCGGTTGCGCTCTACACGCAGCTTCAGGTGCAGCGCGGTCAAACGGCCAATGCTATTTCCGCATGGGAGCAGTTCTCTACAGCGCATCCCCAAAATGCCAATGCCTTCGCAATCCTCGGTGTCCTCGAGGAGTCCCGTGGCGACCTGCGCAAGGCCGAGGCCTACTACAAAAAGGCTCTGCAGATTCAGCCGCGCGAGCCGGTTGCGGCCAACAATCTTGCCTACCGCATGCTGCAGAATGGCGAGAATGTCGATGTAGCCCTGACGTTGGCGCAAACGGCGCGTCAGGCTATGCCCAACTCCACTACCACCGCGGACACGCTGGCGTGGGCGTACTATTACAAGGGAACCTACGGCTTCGCTCGCGATCTTCTGGAAGACGCAATCAAGATCAATCCGAACAGCGCGGCAATGCAATACCACCTCGGGATGGTGTACAGCAAACTGAGGGACAAGAACGACGCGGTGATTCATCTCCGCAAGGCCAAGTCCCTTGCGCCCGATTCGCCCACGGCAAAGGACGCACAGGCAGCGCTGCAAGGTCTGGGCTAGTCGGGAATCATGGCTTGCTGTGAGCCTGCGCGCCCCGCCGTAGGCTCACCGTTTGGATAAACTGACCGGCGCGGGCAAACTGTGCGCATCCACTTGGGCCAGAGTTTATATGAACACGTCGAACACCAGGACCATCGCCCGGAATGCCGGCTGGTACGGCCTCGAAAACGCAATCGGCTTTGTTGTCACTCTATTTACTTCGATTGCAATCGCCCGCACCCTGGGACCGACGAAGATGGGCTACATCATCTACGTCAGTTGGATCGCGGCGGTCGTCAGCAGCCTGGGCGGAATGGGCATCCCCGCAACCACGCGGAAATACATGGCCGAGTTCCTTGGCAAGGGCGACCGCGGGACAGCAAGGTTTATTTATTTTCGCACCTTGCAACTCCAGGCCGCCCTGGCGACATTGGCAACTGCCGGCCTTCTGTTCTGGGTGCTCAGAGATGCGGCCGGAGAGTACAAACTGGCATCGGCTCTTATAGTGCTCAGCATCTGGCCTGCGATGGTCAACTTCATCTCGGCGCAGGCGAACGTCGCTACGGAAGAGTTGTCCACAAATCTGCCGGCCTCGGTCATTTCGACCTTCATCTTCTTCATCGCGGTTGGTGCAACGGTGGTGCTGAAATGGGGCGTGGTCGGGTTCGGCGCATCGATGCTCGCCATGCGCCTGGTCGATTTTCTTGTGCGCGTCTTCCCGACGATGAAGCGCATACTCACTTGGGACACAACCCATGTTCATCCTCTGGGATTGCACCGGCGAATGACGACCTTCGCCTGGCAGAGCGTCACCAGTATGATTGTGGCGCTGGTCGTGTGGGACCGGTCGGAATTCATTCTGCTGAAGTACCTTTGTCCGGACATCCGCCAAGTGTCGTACTATTCAGTGGCCTTCAGTATGGCCGAACGGCTGCTGGTTAGCTCCTTGATCTTCGGGTCGGCAACCGGAGCCACGATCTTCGCCCAGTTCGGGCGCGATAAATCCAGGCTTCCGGAACTCACCTCTTCCTCGGTTCGCTATCTTGCGCTGACGTCGGTTCCACTGCACTTCATCGCTTCCGCGCTGGCGTTTCCGACGTTGCTTGTTCTCTACGGCAGCCAGTACAGGGGTGCGGCCATGGTTGTCACCCTGGCCCCGCTGTTGTGCATGCCCAAAGCCTTCATCGGTCCCGTGCAGAGCCTCTTGCAGAGCACAGAGAAACAGAGCTATGTCATCCTGGCGACAGTACTGGCAGGCATCGTCGATATGAGCGTAGCCTGGTACCTCATTCCTGCCCATGGCGCGGTGGGCGCCTGCATCGGCAGCGGAGCGGCCCAGGTGGTGGCCGTCGGACTCATGTGGGGCGTAGGGATGCATCTCTACAAGGTGAAGCTTCCCTGGCTGCAGATCGCCAAGATCGTCTTCATCAGCGTCCTGGCTTCCCTCACCGCGCATTACATCGCTGCGCAACTGGCGCCGCTGTGGGGCATCCTGTGCGGTGGAACCGCTTCCCTCATCGTTCTCTTCGGGCTCATTTACCTGATGCGCGTGCTGGAGCCGGAAGACCACGACCGCTTCAATATCCTGGCCGGGATGCTGCCAAAGTCCATCGTCAGACCGGCGGGCAAGTTCCTATCGCTGCTGACCCGCCCGGAATCCGGCAGCGTCGTCACGGCAAGCAGGTACCCCTTGCCTGCGGAGGAAGGCAGGATTTCGTCGATGATCATGAATGCTTGCCGGAGGCACCTTCCGAAGTCAGTCCGCGAGCGAGCATGGTCCCTCCAGAGGAGTTACAAGGGAATTGCATTGAAGAGGAAGCTGGTGCCCATCCGCGTCGATGCTTGCCTTCAGGGTGGCGACAATGGTGTTTCTGCAGCAACCTTCGCTCGTATGATTGGCGATATTCGTCGTGCTTCACGCCCCATTTCAGAGTGGCCGCAGGTGAAGCTGCTGCGCGAGTATGACAGCGTCGGTGAGCGGCTCTGGGAGCAAGGAGTCTTCGAACGAACCGATTACTATCGAAACGCGGTCCTGAATATCGAGCTGTTTGGCAGGTACTTCGACGCTGTCGCTCCCGACCAGGTTCAGTGGGGAGCCCGCCGTTTCGTCCATGCTTATCTCGGACTGGACGGAAGCCTTCCTTCGCAAGTGGTTCCGAACTATGAAAGGGATCCGTACGAGTACATTGCCGTCCATCCTGTGAAGGACTCAACATGCTACCAGGTGTCCGAAGGCCACCACCGGCTGGCGCTGGCGTACATGCAAGGTGTTCGAGAAGTTCCAGGCCTCATCTTGCAGCCTCCCGTCACGACCCCGGTCCAGGAGCTTCTGCTCGATGTCTTGTGGCTCAAAGGGCGCCGAGAGCTCTATCAGCCCATCGATTCGCCGGAGGTAGCGGGATGGGTCTTGGTGCGACGCTGCGCCGACAGGCTTGCGAAGATGACGGAGTTACTACGCGCCGAAGGCCTGATGCCGCCTGCCTCCAGCAGCTATCTGGATGTGGCATGCAGTTATGGCTGGTTCGTCTCCGAGATGCAAAAGGCAGGATTTCAGGCTGAGGGGGTAGAGCGCGATCCTTCAGCAATCTCGGTCGGCCAGACGATGTACGGTCTAAAGCCGGACCAGGTACATCGCTCCGATGTTGTGAGTTTTCTGCGGAAACATCAAAATGGATTTGACGTAACATCTTGCTTTAGCCTCGCACACCATTACATCTTGAATCGCCTGAACGTTAGCGCCGAGGAGTTGCTTGGACTGGTGGATGAGGCGACCCGCCGTGTGATGTTCTTCGATATGGGCCAGAGCCATGAATACCCTGGAGAGAAACTTGACGGCTGGGATCCGGACCACATCCACCACTGGCTCGAAGCCAACACAACGTTCAGGCGAATCGTGCGTCTCGGAGGGGACGAAGATGCTGTTCCGCCGAATCGGCGCATCTTTGGTCGAATGCTGTTTGCGTGTGTGCGCTAATGGTCACTGTAGCCGCACCAACCGTTGCTGCGTTGCTGGCCGTCAGGGTCAACACGCTGGTTCCAAAAAGTGGGATTCGTGCTGAACTTTGCAGTAACGCCACTCGGTAATCCTGAGGCCGAAAGGGTCACGCTGCCCGAAAATCCGTTGCTGCCATCCACCTTGATTGTCGATGTCCCCGAGGCTCCCTGATCCACAGTGAGAGAAGCGGAGACGCGCTAAGGCTGAAACTCGGTGCCGGGTTTACCGCGAAAACTACCGAATCTGTTGCCGTCGTGTAGTCCGTTGTATTCGTCGGCGTGAAGGTCACCAACAACGTTTGCGATCCAGCGCTCAGCACCGTGCCCGATGCTGGGGAGTAGACGAAAGTACCAGCCACAGACGCCGTGGCATCCAATTGCCTCGAGCTCAGTGCTGTACCTTGCGTCATCGCAGCCGGAGTTGCCCAACTGATCGTCGAAGTCGCTTTGTTCATCGTTAATGTCGCTGTGGTCGTTACCGTCTGGTAGTCCGTTGTATTCGTCGGCGTAAAGGTGGCAGCCAGCTCTTGCGATCCGGCGTTGAGCACTGTGCCGCTTGCCGGTGAATGGGCGAACGTACCGGCCACACTCGATTTGGCGTCCAGCTGCGTGGCGCTCAGAGCTGTGCCATACGTGATGGCCGTAGGTGTTGCCCAGGTGATCGTCGGCACAACCTTGTTTACTGTCAGAACCAGAGAAGCCGTTGTGGACGCGTAATCGGTTGTGTTTGTCGGCGTGAATATGACACTCAGCGCCTGCGTTCCTGGATTCAACACCACGCCACTCGCGGGTGAGTACGTGAACGTGCCCGCAACTGAAGATGTCGCGTCAAGCTGGGCGGCAAGCAAGACCTACCGCCAATCCGCAAGCAGTTGAAGAACTACGAACGCATGAAGATACTGGTAGATCAATGGATCGATCTGGCCACCGAACTATCCAACTTCCGGATCAAGCAAAATCGAACCTGAACTGGCCACAGAACTTGTCACTCTCCAGTATCGAACCAATCGAATTACTCCGAACGCAGCGCTTCCACCGCATTCACTCTGGCGGCGCGCGCCGCAGGCACACCCGAGGCGATTACGGCCGCACCCAGAATGACGGCGGCGGACGCGATAAAAGCCAGTGCCCCCGGCTGGTGGATCTCCGTTACGTATTTGCCGATTGCGCGTGCCAGGACAAAGCCCACCACCAGGCCCGCGCCCACTCCGGTGCCTGCCATCCACACACCCTCTACCAGGACAATGGTGAGAATGTTGCGCGGCAGAGCGCCCAGGGCCATACGGATTCCGAACTCGCGCGTGCGCCCGCTCACTGAGAACGCAAGAACGCCCGCCACCCCTACCACGGAGATCAACAGCGCCACGGCTGCGAATCCGCCAAACACAACCGCGTTCAGGCGGTCGGGCGTCAGGACCTCGGCGCGAACGTCTCCCAGCGTGCTGGCCTTTTCCACGGGCTGGTCTGCGGACAGCTCGTGAATGGTTCGAGAGATGGCCGGAACCAGCGCGTAAGGATCCTGATGCGCGCGCACGAACAGGCGGCCATTCCATCCCTCCTGGTTGATCGGCTGATAGATCGTCATGGCCGGCGATGGGATGATGTTTTCATCGTCGAAATCGGGCACCACGGCAATAATCCGCCTTGGCTCGGTGCTGATGCCGATAAACTTCATCACCCCGTCTGTCCACCACAGTTTGCGGTTCAGCGCGTTCTGGCCGGGATAGAGCAACTGCGCAAGGCTCTCACTGATGATGACCACGCGTTCGGAGCCGTCCTTGTCGCCGTCATTGAAGTCACGGCCTGCCTGAATAGGTACGCCGAAAGTGTCGAAGAACCCCGGCGATACGGAGCGGAACTTGGCGCGGAAATCCTGGCCGTCCGCGCGTCTCGCGCCTAGCGCGGCGAATGTGAAGCTGATGTTCAGCCCCTGGTCGTCGCGCCAGGGAGCGCTGAAACCTGAAGCCACGTGTTCCACTCCCGGCAGCGCGGCCATGCGACGCTGCACATCCTGATAAAACTCCAGCACCTGTTGGGGCGTCTTCCCATACGACATTACCGGCAAATTCACAGCCAGGACGTTGGCGGATTCGAATGGCGGCCGGGTCTGCTCCAGCACAAACAGGGTTTTCATCAGCACGCATGCCCCGGCGAGCAGCAGAAACGAGGCCGCGATCTGCGTTACAGCGAAGACGCGAAGCCGCCGGCTGCTCCCTCCGGCCACGCGCGTACCCCGTCCGGTAAGCCCGCCTTGCGGCGAATCCGGAGAGGGCAGCCGCGGAATGAACGCCAGGAAAACCGCCGCCATCAGCGCCAGCGCAATGCCAAACCACACCAGGCTGAAATCGAGCGTCATGTCGTTGGCGCGCACCGAGAAGCGCGCTGCATACCGGCCTAGCACGGCCGCCATCGGGACGGCGAGGATCACTGCCGCCAACGCCCCGCTCCCGCACAGCACCAGGTTCTCCGCCAGCAAGGAACGGCGAAGCACCGCGGTGCTTGCTCCCAGCGCCGAGCGTATCGCCAGCTCCGGCTCGCGGCGCACCGTTCGCGCCAGCACCAAATTGGCGACATTCGAGCTGGCAATCACGAACAGCAGGCCCGAAGCCGCGAACAGCACCCACAGGATCGTATTGGCGCGCGCATTGATCTGCTCGTGCATGCGCGTCACATCGATTTTGAAATGGTCCCCCGGCTTGTACACCTCCGGGTGTGCCGCGACCATGGCGCCGTATACAGTGCGGAGCTCCGCCCGCGCATCGTCGACAGTTGCGCCGGGAGCAAGCCGCGCGAACACTTCCGTCATGCGATGTTCGCGGCCCGTCACCATGGTGGCGGAAAGATGATGCGGGCTGGTCACCACGTTGGCGATGATCTCCGTCGCCACCGGATAGGGCACGGATGGTTCCAGAACGCCAACCACAGTCGCGGAACGCGCGCCGCTGAAGCTCTCCAGCCGCACCGTCTTTCCAACCACGCTGGGATCGGAATTGAGCGCCGTTCTCCAGAAGTGACAGGTCAGCACGATGGCGCCGGGGGCATTCTCGCCGTCGTCGGCGGGACCCAGCAGGCGTCCAAGCACCGGGCGCAGTCCCATCACCTCGAAGTAATGCCCATCCACCACGCCCGCGGGAATCTCGCGCGGCGTGCCCAGGCCCACGATCGTAAAACCGATCTCTGAAAACGTGCCCAGCTCCTTGATCGACTTGAGTCCGCTGCCGATGTCCTGAATTTCGGGGATGGAGAATGTCGCATTGGCCTCGCCGATGCCGGGGGCGCTCTGGCGCACGTAAAGCAGCCGGTCTTCGTCACGATTCGCCAGCGGACGCAGAAGCACGGCGCGAACCACGCTGAAGATTGCGGCGTTGGCGCCGATACCCAATGCCAACGTAAGGGCCACTGTAATCCACAGCGCGCGCACTCGCGCCAGGGAACGAACTGCAATTCTCAAATCGCGAAAGAATGACATACCGGACCTCCGTTCAGGCAGTTTCTTCTATCCACATTCAACAGGCTGTTTCCTCTATCCGCATGCAAACCGGGGAAGGGTTCGCGGACCAACGTCACTTGACGAATATGTTGATATCAACTAATATGGTGTCGTGTCAAGTCAAAAAAAGCTTCCGTACGAAACCACGCTCCTCGTACGGGACACATGCCTGTGTCTTCATGTGCAGCGCGCCGCGCGCGCCTTGGCGAGGCGATTTGACGAAGCATTGCGTCCGTTCGGGCTGACCAATGGGCAGTTTTCGCTCTTGATGTCCCTGAATCGTCCCGAGCCGCTGCCTATGGCGCCGGTGGCGTCTCTGCTCGCCATGGATCGAACCACGTTGACCGCCGCCTTGAAGCCTCTTGAACGTCGCGGGTTGGCAAAGGTATTTCCCGACCCATCGGATCGGCGAAGCCGTATCCTGAAACTCACAGCCAGGGGACGCAACCTGCTTGCTCGTGCGGTTCCAGCATGGCAGCGCACTCACTATGAGGTCGAGCAATTGATTCCGGATCGAGACCCCGGCGAACTCCGCAGGAGCCTGCGCGCGCTCTCCTGAAGAGAACCGTCATTCGATCCGCTCTCCGTCCAAGCGATTGAATCTCGTGACAGCATGAGTTCCCTGAAACAACGTTGCGGTCATTAAGCTCCCAGACGGCAAACCGGCGGCTGGGCCGGACGCGGTGACGCTCAATTGACGGAAAATCTCCGGCGTCACAGCGACAGCGCTCCGCTGCGTGCCTGAGCGCCCGCCCCGAGTCTGCCGAAAACCTGCCCTGAGCGAATCCGGGGTCCCCAGCGACAGGTCTCCGTCGCTGGGGTGGGAAGTTGAAGAGGGTCTTGCGCCGTGGTGGACCGTTGCGGAAGACCTCTGAAATCCCGGATGCCGGCAACCGAAGCGCTTCCCGCCGGCTGGCCCGCGTCCCTACCCCTGATCGCTACACGGTCTCGCATTAAACCTCGACATTATGCACCTTGATTGGGTACAAAACCGCCCCAAAAACGTGCCAAGAACACTCGTTTCGTTTTTGGTCCGGTTCCAGCCGGACATTCCGCTTTCCTTCGGCGGGCTTTCCGCTTTTTCCGCCGGCCCGCAGGCCTGCTTTTTCCCATTCTGCAATCCAGCCTTCTTCGTTGGCCTGCGGGTCGACTCTCTCGCTCCCTTTGTCTACCCCTGGCGGCGCGCGTCTTCGTCATACACAGGCCCAACACCATTCTCTTCCGCGAAATCCAGATCAATGCCACGCGCGGCGATAACAGGGAACAGGGGACTAGTACCGTGTCTTCGTGAATGAGTAATGGAGCTTCCGTCGAGCGTGCTTGCGGGTGAAGTTCCATTCAATCGTTGTGCGGGCGTGGTTGAGCCGGAGGCCGCAAGCGCGAACTTCGTTGC
>JBEKZJ010000144.1:0-13563 GCA_049509995.1 Occallatibacter sp.
AGAGACCAATAAGACCAGCAGCAACCCGCACTTTTCGACAACATTTGGTTTAAAACGGAAGAAATCAGCCGTAACGGCTTCGCCGCTGTGAAACCAGGAACCTGCGCAGAGGTTCCCTAAAGGGAAACGAGATTTCGTTCGGTCGGCAAGTTGAACAATACAAGTGGGATGGCCGAGGAGAGTTTTGGAACAAATGCAGCGAGTTAGCCGGCGCTTCGCGGCGGCGAGCGAGTTAGCAAGTTAGCGGTGGCTTTCGCCGACGCAATTTTCATCCCTCCGCGGGTCGGCGACGCCGGTGGACGACTGATACAAGATGGGCTTCTTTAAGTGAGCGAACACAAGACAGGCTTTTCACTGCCCTGACGCAAGACAGGCTTTTTTCAGTGAGCGCCACACCCAGCGGAGAGTACGCCAACAACGACGCTATTGAAACCAAGATAGCAATCTGAGCAAGCGAACCGTCGGCGCCGGCACGAGGGACTCAGCTTGACGCCCCATTCGAGGGAATAGAATCATCCGTTGGATTGTGATTCACCGAATTGGAAGGCTGAGAGGTTTCATGGATTTCGACTATGTCGTCGTTCCGGCGCTCATTCTGATGATTGGGATTCTGGTCATCTGGCTGTCGGTCCGCCGCGTTCTTTCACTTTCTACGAAAGTCTTCGGCAATTGGCTGCGGTTTGCAGAGCGCATGGTGCTGTCGGGCGTGGTTGTTGTGGCGGTTGCAGTGGCGGGAAGCGCGAGTTATAACGCCATTGCTCTTCTCTGGTTCCGGGCGCACAATCCGCCTCCCGGAGACATCTACACCGTCGATGGCCGCAAGATGCACATCTACTGCACGGGGAGCGGATCGCCGACGATCGTTCTTGATGCGGGACTGGGCAACGACGCGCTCATCTGGGGAGGGGTCCAGCCCGAACTATCCAAGACCACCCGCGTTTGCGCCTACGACCGCGCCGGATTCGGCTGGAGCGACGCGCGGCCCGCCCCGCGCGACGCCGACCACATTGCCGCCGAACTGCATGAGCTTCTCCTCCAGGCCAAAGTCACCGGCCCTATCGTCCTGATGGGCCATTCCATTGCCGGAATCTATATGCGCGATTACGCCACGCGCTATCCGGCGAGTCTGGCCGGGATCGTGTTTGCGGACGGCTCCACGCCTTTGCAGAACCGGAACCCCGCATTCAACGCCCTTTTTAACAGAAAGCATCAATGGCTTGGCAACCTGCTCATGAAGTCCACGTTGATCTTGGGCATTCCGCGTCTTACGGGGCAGTGTTCGCAGCCTTTTCCGGGGTTCGATGCTCACGCTGCCAGGTTGCAGGCGGAGGATATTTGTCATTTCCAGGTCAGTGCCTGGTCCGCCGAAATGGACAGCTTCGACCGCTCCGGCCAGGAGACCATTCATATTGGTCCGTATGGCGCGCTTCCGATTCTGATCCTCTCGCAGGACCCGGCCAAAACCCAAGTTGGAATGACGGCGCTTATGGCGAGCGATTGGAACCAGATGCAGGAAGATCTGAAAAAGCTTTCCACGCACAGCCGGAGAATCGTCGCCAAAGATAGCACGCATTACGTTCAGCTGGACCGCGCGGATCTGATCAAGAAAGAGGTGCCTCTTTTCATCCAGCGGATTCGCGGCACGGCCCCGGAACCCACTAACTACGGTTCCACGACCACGGAATAGGACGGAATTTCGGGCGGTCGGTTCAGACCTGAAGATTCACCACAAATGCGGGTGGATCGTCAGACCTGGCCCTCCAGCTCACCACGGCAGTGGCTCTCCCACGTGGAAGAACCCGCCCGTTGGCCCGTCATCAGGCAGCGTGGCAAGCGCCACACTGGTCCTGGCTCCCTCACTGAGTTCCATGGGCGCTTGCTCGCCGCCCATGGCGGTCTTCACCCAGCCGGGATGCGCGGAGTTGACCTTGATGTTAGTGTCGCGCAACTCCCACGCCAGATGCACAGTGAACGCGTTGAGCGCTGTCTTCGATGCGTCGTAGGCAAACGACTTCGAGTTATAGATGGGCGAGTTGGGGTCGGCGTGCAGCGTGAGCGAGGCGAGGATGCTGGACAGGTTCACGATGCGTCCGGCGGGGCTCTTTTTGAGCAGCGGCAACAGCGCGCCGGTCAGCGCCACCTGCGCAAAGAAGTTGGTTTCAAAGACCTTGTGCAGCAGCTCGGGTGGAACCTCGCCGGCCGAGTGTTCCGGACCGGCGCCGGGGAAGCTGCCGCCGGCGATGCCCGCGTTGTTCACCAGGATGTCGAGCCGTCCGTAGCGCGACTCGAAGTAGTCATAGGCGGCCTGCGCATCGGCTGCCCTGGTGATGTCGAACTGGAGCACATCGGCGTCGGCGCCGGCGGCGCGGAGCTTGGCGACGGCCAATTCTCCCTGCGCCAGGTCGCGGGAACCGATGACGA
Organism: Occallatibacter sp.; assembly: GCA_049509995.1. Lineage (GTDB taxonomy): Bacteria > Acidobacteriota > Terriglobia > Terriglobales > Acidobacteriaceae > Telmatobacter. The sequence continues at coordinate 2,422 of JBEKZJ010000144.1, forward strand.
CTTTTACGCCGGCATCCTTCAGCTCCAGTGCGGTCTGGAAGCCGAGGCCGCGGTTTCCGCCGGTAATGAATGCGATTTTCTGAGACATGGGGGAAGTTTCTCCTGTAAAGCCTTGGATTCACAGGGAGGCCGCCAGGGTGCAGGGAATTGGCGCGAGTCGTGCGGCGGGGGTCCACGCGCTACAATGGCCCCATTCGCTCCTTGGAGGTTCCATGCGCAAAACCCTTCTCGCCGCTCTTGCTCTCGTCTTTGCCGCTTCGCTTGCCGCCCCGCTCCTGGCCCAGGGCGCGCCGCCGCAGGGAGGGGCCGACCAGCCCTATACCGTCGAGTACTACTACAAGCTGCAGTGGGGCCATCAGCAGGAGTTCCTGCAGTTGTTCCTCAAGAACCACTACCCGCTGCTCAAGAAGATTCAGTCGACGGGGCGGATTCTTTCCGTGAAGATCGAGACGCCTGCATATCACACGTCGGAAGAACTGCGCTGGGATTATCGCGTGACTATCCGGTATAAGAACTCGACGGTGGCTACGACGGCGAACCCGGACGAAGAAGCGTTCATCAAGGAGTTATGGCCGGACCAGGCGACCTATCAGAAGGAAGAGCAGCGGAGATTTGAGATTTTGCTGGGGCACATCGATCTGCCGGTGACGGATATTACGCCGCCGAACAAGTGAAACAAAGCTGTCATCTGTCATCTGTCATCTGCCGTCAATCGTGCCGGTGCCGCCATTGCAGCACCAGGTCTTCGGCGGCTTCGGGCCACTCAGGGAACTCGAACTCGAACCCGGCGTCCAGCAGGCGGCCGGGAACGACGCGGCGGCTTTTGAGCGCCAGCTCCGACTCGGTGCGCAGAAAGAACGCGGCGATCTCGATGAGCGGCGCCGGCGCGGGAAAACCGTTCGGGACGCCCCACGCATCTCTCAGCGCCTCCATGAACTCCCGATTGGGAAGGGGATTGGGCGCGGCGATGTTGACTGGCCCGTCCAGCTCTTCATGGCCGATCAAAAACTCGACAGCGCGGGCAAAGTCGTCCTCGTGAATCCACGAGACAAACTGCCGTCCGTTGCCCTGCTTGCCGCCCAGCCCCAGCCGCACCAGATTGAGAAACACTTGAAAGGCATTGCCCGGCGTGGGGCTGAAGGTGATGGCGCTGCGCAGGGCCACCTTGCGCGTGCGCGGCGTCTCCGTGTCAAAAAACGCGGCCTCCCAGTCTTTCGCCACGCGGACGGAGAAGTTCCACGTATCCGGCGCGCGCCGCCTTTTTGAGACAAGCTCGTTACCGCCCAGTTCGCCGGTTGCTTCATCCATCGGCCTCAAGAGCGCGTGGCGATAGATTGTCGCCGTCGACGCATTCAGCCACACCCACGGCGGACGGGCTAGCCCGGCAATCACGCGGTTGAGCAACCTGGTTGTTCCGATGCGCGAGTTGTAGATGGCGGCGCAGTTATCCGGGGTGAAGCGGCAGTTCACGCTGCGCCCGGCCAGGTTGATGCAGACGTCGGCGCCTTCCAGCGTTTCGGTCCAGTCGCCCTCGTGCTCGCCGTCCCAGTGAACCGTGAGCCAGGGCGCGGTATACGGCCCGCGCGTAAGCACGGTGACATGATGGCCCCGCTCCTGAAAGTGCCGCGCCAGCGCATGGCCCACCTGTCCACTACCGCCGGGCAGCACAATGCGCAGCGGCCGCACACCCACGCCGACCGGTCCCGCGCCCAGGTTGCTCATGAATTCAGCCTACAGCGTCTGCCGCGGCTCGTGCCCGCTCGCTACGGCCGGGGCGGAAAGGGATAGCCCCGCAGATACTGCCGCCGGCGATAGGCGCGGAATTCGTGCACGATCAGGATCACCACCAGTGCCAAAAAGATCAGCGGACCGAAAACGACCCAGGCCGGCATGCCGACGCGGTCGTGGCCCACGGTGACCGATTCGGGCGCGCGCACGACTCCAAACATCGCCACCATATCCTTGCCCACCGAGACGTTTTCTCCCAGCCGGATCATGCCAAAAAAGCTCACCAGGTCGCCGCCGATCTGGGCGTTGTCGTCCGCCGAAACCGAGCCGAAGAAGTTCACCACGTCGTGGTTGGCCTTGCTGGCGATGTGGATGTCCCCGAAGAAGACGACGACGTCGCCTCTTACCTCGCCCTCCGCGTTCACGTTGCAAAAAAAGCAGACAGCGTCGTGCACGGTGGCGTTCGGGGACACGTGGATGTTGGAGAAGAAATGGACCGCGTCGTTGTCGGCACGCGCAGGAGTAGCGGCAGCCACAAAAGCGGCGCCGAGCAGGCTAACGGCAAGCATTCGCTGGATCATGGTGGGCTCCACCCTAAACTCTACGCGCAAACCCGCCAGAAAGTTCAGGAAAATGACTTCAAAATCGCCGCCGCAGTCTTCCCTTGCGCATTTCCTGAGAAATCTCCGAATGAGTTGATGTTTTGGAAGGATGCGGATTTAAGGCCGCGCCCTTTCACAGCGGAAACAGATCTGGACTTGTGCAGAGATTCCCTAAACACACGAGGCGTCGGAGGGTGGTTTCGACGGAGATGAATTCGAGCGCATCGTCAGCGGGTGATGAGTGACATTCCGTCCTCAAGGAAGGCGCCGGGATGAATCGGGCTCAGGCCGATGCGCTGAAAAGGGAAGCCCCTGTGGGTTGGATTTGGGGTTGTGACTCCAGTCACTGCGGTTTTTTTAGCCAAAGCATCTCCTCAATGGAGTGACCTCTGCCAGAAGAATCCTCACGCCAGCGCTCGCTCTATCCCTGCTTGTCTGGGCCTGTGCGGCTAATGCCGAGCATAAGGCGACTGACAAAGACTGTTTTGCCTGCCACTCCAATCCCGCCTTGTCTAAACAGGTGAACGGCAAGCAAATCAGCCTGTACGTGGATGAAGACAAGCTGAAGCATTCGATCCACGGCTCCCTGTTCACCTGCGTGGATTGTCACAAGGCGGGAAAGAATCCGGCCAACAAAAACGCCCGGCGGAATGCGGCCTGCGCCGATTGCCATGCCGACGAGCAGGTGGCGTACGAGCACAGCCTGCACGCCAAGGCGACCAAGGCCGGTGGAGCAGCAGCGGCCAATTGCCAGGACTGCCACGGAGGCGCGCACGAGATTCTGGCTGCCGACGACGCCAAGTCTCCGGTAAATCACGGCAACATTCCCGCCACCTGCGGCAAGTGCCATGGGCAGAAGTTTCTGATGGAGTCGAACGGCGAAAGCGCACAGGCTTTCATCTCCTACCAGGAAAGCGTGCATGGACGCGCCATCGAGAAGGGTTCGCAGAAGGCCGCGGTATGCACGGATTGCCACGGCGTGCACGAGATTCTTCCCGCCAACGATGCCAAGTCCCCGATATACAAGGCCAATGTTCCGGCGACTTGCGGCAAGTGCCACACGGAAATCGCAAACACGTTCATGCAGAGCATTCACGGGCAGGCAATTGCGCGGGGCAACCAACTGGCTCCGGTATGCACGGACTGCCACGGGATCCACTCGATCAAGGCGCATATCGACCCGAATTCTTCAGTGTCGGAACAGAACCTGGCGCGGACCACCTGCGCGCGGTGCCACGAGGGAGTGCGGCTTTCTCAGGAGTTTGGAGTGGCCGGCGGCAGGGTCTCGACTTACCTGGACAGTTATCACGGACTGGCCTCGGAAGGCGGCTCGGTGGTGGTGGCCAACTGCGCCAGTTGCCACGGCGTGCATGACATTCTGCCATCGAGCGATCCACGGTCTACCATCAATCGCGCCAATCTCGACGCAACCTGCGGCAAGTGCCATCGGGGAGTTACCCAGAAGTTTACTCTCAACAAAGTGCATATGGATCGGGGCCAGTCAAAGGATATCGGTACGATTGCGGTTCGCTGGGTGAGATGGTTCTATCTGGTGTTGATCGTGGTGGTGATCAGCGCGATGTTCCTGCATAACGCCATCATCTGGCGGAGCAAGGCCGTGGCGCGACGGAGGATGCTGAATCCGTTCATGGTTCGGATGACCGACAACCAGCGCTGGCAGCACGTGGTGCTGCTGGCCAGCTTCATCGTGCTGGTGGTCACCGGATTTGCACTCAAATTCCCGAACTCCTGGATTGCCGACGTGCTGGGCATGGGCGAGAGGCTGCGCAGCATTGTTCATCGGGTTGCAGGAGTTATCCTGATCGGCGCCGGAATCTATCACGTCCTGTACCTGGCAGTTACAAAGGATGGGCGGCGGTTGATCCGGGATTTCGCACCCGTGCCGAGGGACGCCTTCGATGCGTGGGGAACGATGCGCTATTACCTGGGTCTGAGGAAAGAAAGGCCTAAGTTCGGCCGCTTCAGTTACGGGGAAAAGGCGGAGTACTGGGCGCTGGTGTGGGGCACGGCCCTGATGGGCGTTACCGGAATCATGTTATGGGCCAAGGTCTGGGTTGGCGACCTGATCGCACGCTGGTGGATCGACGTGGCGACCGCGATCCACTTTTACGAGGCGATACTGGCCACGCTGGCTATCCTGGTGTGGCACTTCTACCAGGTATTTTTTGATCCCGATGTGTATCCGATGAACTGGGCGTGGTGGGACGGAAAGATGCCGGTGGAGCATTACCGCCATGAACACGAACTGGACACGGAGGCCTTGGCGGAGGCTGAAGCCCTGGAGCGGAAAGGTTCGGCTGAAGAGCATGGGGCCAAACCGGCCGCGGAGCCGCCGCGGGAGTGAGGGTCGCGAGAGAACGGTCCGCGGCGGCTCCGATGGGCGGGGCCGCCGCAGTGAAGGAACCGCTCAGACCCGCCAGTCATCAGGACGCCAGTTCTTGATGCGCTCCTTGATCTGCTTACGGTTCAGATTTTGCTCAAGCGCCTGCTTGGCCAGCTCGACAACCTCGTCATCCGCGGCAAAGCGCAGGCCGATCAACTGGTCCTCAGTGAGGCGATAGATCTGCGTGTGCCACTCGGCTGGAGCCAGCGCCTGCAGGCGAAGGCGTTCTTCGAGACGGATGATGCGGTCCTGCACTTTGAGGGGATACGAGCGCAGCTTGGCGAAAGGGATGAACACGGCTATCGAAAGCACCACCAGCCATTCGGAAAAGTAGCCAAAATGATGGATCAGGTGGACGATAGCGATGGCCAGGTTGACGATCAGGACGGTGAGGAAAACGAAGTGGTACGGCGGGTCGTAGCGTCCATGGTTCTTGAGACTCTGCGGGGCGGAATCACTCATGCGTAGCCTTCATTTCTTTCAGGCCGCTGTTGGCTGTCTCATCGACCTGCGTTTCCCCAAGGTCGTGGGCGGCGGCGGGCGCCTGAATGCCCGCGCTATCCGGATTTTGCGCGGGGCGGGCTGAAGCTGTCAATGCGGAGAGATCGCCGGGCGCCAGGACCTGAGGATGCCTGGGGATGAGATGAAAACGGCCGCGCGCCAGGTAGTCCACAAACAGCCCCCCGGCGATGTACGGGTTGACCAGCGCGATGGGGACGGCATAGAGGGTGGTGGAGAGCGACTCGGCAACGCTCTTGTTGGAGTGGCTCAGGTGGCGATAACCGGGCACCTGGAGAATCTCAAAGACGGTCAGTTGCATCTCAGGGTGTTTGCGGGCGTAGCGATCGAGCTTCCAGGCGAGCTGTTTGGGGGTGGTCATGCCGGCGTCGGGAAAGACGCTGCGGCGGAAGGTGCGGGGGAAGTAGGAGTTGAGGACGATACGCGCAAAATCGGCGCAATTGCTGTAGAGCAGTTCGAAGTGGGAGCGATTTTCGCTGGAGTTCAAGCGCGCAATCAAGGCATCGTCCTGCTCCTCGGCGGCCGCGAAGCGGAGGACGTAGATGCGGCGCTCATACGCCACACCCAGCAGTTGGTTCCAGCCGCCCCGGAACAGACTGCCCGCAAGGAGGTTTTCTCCCAGAGAGAGCATGTGGGCTTCGTAATACCGGTTTCGCATCTGGGTGACGGTCTCGCGGTTCACGCGGGCCGGGACTTGTGCAGCGCTCTCGACCGAATGGAGGTAGGGAAGCAGCGGGATCGCCACCCAATCGTATCCGGAGATGCCCTGGTAGCGGGCGATGACGATGCCCAGTTCGCCGGGTTCGCAGCGGCGCAGCCGTACGGGGGTCTCGGCGCAAATACGTTCAAAGTAGAGGGCATTGTGCCCGGTCGGATTCAGGGCGCCGAAGAAGCCGTAGGGCTCCTCCATCAGCAAGGCTGCCTGCGCGTGGCTGCGCGGGGAATAAAGGGCCAAAACCGCCAAGGCTACGAAAGCAAGAACAATTGTGCGTCCGTTGCGCATGGAAAGCTTCGGTCACTCCTGGTCAGGTCTATTTTGTTGCTTTCAGTAAGGCGGAAATCCTGTGAAAGTGAAGCATCTTTGCGTAGATGCAAGCGAGGAGAGGCCGGCTTTCGTGGCCGAAGGCTCTCGACCTCAAAAATGTCCCCGGGGATGCCTCCCTTCTTCCTGCCTGGACACGGATTTCCGGGAAATGTTGCGCCGCGATGCACGAGAATGCGCGAGTGATGCGGCGACATTGAAGGACTGACGCGTAGCGGCTCGTTGTGCTAACGTTCTCTTTCCGGGGGACTTCCACGACCATGGAGAGCGGACTGTCTGCCGGCATCCTGTTTTCAGCGAGGCTGCTCATGAACCTGCGATTTCTGCTTTTGCTTGCCCTGCTTCCGGGCGCGACCGCATCCGCGGAGGTGACTTTGCCCAGGATCCTGGCCAGCCACATGGTGGTGCAGCGGGGCCTGCCGGTACACGTGTGGGGAATGGCGGCAGCGGGAGAAGAGGTGAGCGTAAGCTTTCGCGGGGAGACGCGCTCGACGAAAGCCGGACAACTGGGCAGGTGGAGCGTTTATCTCTCGCCGGGGGCGGCGGGCGGGCCGTTTCAAATGACGGTGCAAGGCAGGCCGGCGGCCGACGGCGCCGATGCGGCCGCGGCGCGGACCATCACGCTGGACGATGTTCTGGTGGGCGATGTGTGGGTGGCTTCCGGGCAGTCGAACATGGCATTCGAGATGCGCGAGGCGGCCACGGCGGACGAGGACTTGCCCCACGCGGCCAATCCGCGCATCCGGCTGCTGACCGTCAATCAGCGGGCCGCCGAGTATCCGCAGGACGACGCCGATACGGAGGGTTGGGCAGCTTCAACTCCCGAAACCGCGCGCGAGTTTTCTGCCGTGGCGTGGTACTTTGCCCGCGAGATCGAACAGCGCGAGAAGGTGCCTGTGGGCGTCATCGACGCGACCTGGGGCGGCACGGTTGCGGAGGCGTGGACGCGGCTGGCCGCGCTGGGCGAGGACGCGGCGCTGGCGCCGGTGTTCGCCTCGTGGGGCGAGATGACGGAGCACGAACCGGACGCGGTGCTGGCAGGCAAAGACGAACAACGGCAGCGCGAGGAGGCCAAGGCGCAGGGCCAGCCGGAGCCGCAGTTTCCGTGGCATCCGCAGTTGTTGAGCTGGGGTCCGGGGATGCTGTACAACGGGATGATCGCGCCGCTGACGCCGTTTCCCATCCGCGGGGTGATCTGGTACCAGGGCGAGAGCAACAGCGCGCTGGCGAGGGCGCCGCTTTACAAACGCGTGTTCAGCACACTGATTGAGGATTGGCGCAGGCAGTGGGGCGTGGGCGATTTTCCATTTCTTTTTGTGCAGATTTCGAACTTCACGTCCACCCCGGCCGAGGATTGGGCGACACTGCGCGAGCAGCAGTTGAAGACCCTGGAACTGCGCAATACGGCGATGGCGGTGACGATCGATATCGGCAACCCGGACAATGTGCACCCTACCGACAAGGTGGATGTGGGTTTGCGGCTGGCCCGGGCGGCGCGCGCCCTCAGCTATGGCGAGGCCATCGAGTACGCGGGGCCGATCTTCCGCCAAACGACGCCGGAAGGGAGTGCAATTCGCGCGTGGTTCGACCATGCCAAGGGGCTGACGGCGAAGGGCGGCGCGGTAACCGGCTTCGAGGTTGCAGGGGCGGACGGCAAGTTCGTCGCCGCCACGGCCAGGATTGAGGGCGCTACCGTGGTTGCGACGAGCGCGGATGTGGCGGAGCCGGTGTGGGTGCGTTACGGCTGGGCCAACAGTCCGCAGTGCAACCTGTTCAACGGCGAGGGACTGCCGGCTTCGCCGTTCACGTCGGCGCCGTAGCAGGCAGGGCGGAGCCGGCGCGCACGGTGCCCGGCGAGGCACCGAACGGCAGTGGGTCCGTGGTTTCCCACCCTTGCCGCGACAAAACTGCGTCCAGGATGGGGCGCCCGCAGGTTTTTGGCTGGTTTTGGGTGGGCAACCCGTCTACAATCGGGTCGCGGGCGGCTGCAGGAGCCAAGGAGCCCTCATGACGGGCGCGAGTTCCAACGTGGACCAGCGATTGGATCGCCGTCAGCGGCGTATCTGGGAGATTGTGTCCCACTCTCCTCTGGAGTCGCTTTGGAACCTGCAAGGTGTTTCCGTTCGCGTGGTGGCCACGCGCACCTGGAAAGCTGTGAACGCCGATCGTCTCTTCGGGCATGCCGCAGAACTGGGCTTTTACTTCCTGTTTGCTCTGTTTCCCACTCTGTTTTGCGCCAGTTCGATTCTCGGCCTGGCCGCTCGATCGGCGCACCAGGTTTACGACAGGCTGCTGGATTATCTCGCGCTCGTCATTCCCACTTCAGCCCTCGGCACCGTTCTCAATACCTTTAACGAGACGACGGCTGCCGCCTCCTCGGGCAAGGCGACTCTTGGACTCGTTGCCGCCATCTGGTCTGCATCCGTCGGCATTTCGGCTCTTCAGGACACTCTCAATATCGTTTACAAGATCGAGGACTCGCGCTCTTATTTCATAGCACGACTTCACGCCATTGGCTTGACTGTCGTTCTGACGATCATCATCAGCTTAGACCTTGCCTGTCTTTTGGGGGGAGACTTTGTTGCCGCACTGGCCCGGCTCGGCCTCCATGATCGTCTTCTGGCCATGGCCGTCGCTGTCGCGGCGAGAGTTATGGGCTGGATGATGGCAGCCGTTCTTCTCGACTTCTCCTTCGCCGTCATCTACTATTGGGCTCCGGATTCGAAGAAACGCCGCTGGCACTGGCTCACGCCCGGCGGCGCCCTGGGCCTGCTCGGATGGCTCCTGGCCTCTCTCAGCCTCCGTGTCTATCTTCATTACTTCAATAACTATTCTGTTACGTACGGGTCTCTCGGCGCAGTGATTATTCTGCTGACCTGGTTCTATATCACCGGTCTGATGCTTCTTCTGGGCGCTGAGATCAACAGTGAAATCGAAGCCGCCTCTGCTGAAATGTGCCTGGGCCTCCAAGCCCCACCGGTTCCGGGCCCGGAAGCCGGAATGACGGGGCTGTGAGGGGGTCTGCCGCGCGCGAACTCCTGCCTTTGCCGCGATGTTCTCCTCGAATGGCGCTTCAAAGAGGGGCACCCATTCGTTTGTGACTGGTTCAAGGGTGGGCCACGCGTTCGTGTGTACATGATTCCAGTGTTTGTACACATCCGTGGTAGGATGAGTGAATGGAGGGTGATATGGGAACGGCACGGGCCACGGTGGTTCACAAGCATTTCCGGCTTGACGCCGCCAAGCTGAAGCGCGCGCAGAAATTGCTAGGTGCACCGACGGAGACCGAGACAGTGGAGCGCGCCATCGACATGGCCATTTTGGAACATGAGCGGAACCGCATTGCGAATCAGGCGCATGACCGCTTTGTCCGCTCCAAGGCGACCGTGCGCGATGTGTACGGCGTGCTTGAGTAGGGCGAATGCAAGTTCTGTTCGACTCTTCGGTGTACATCGGCGCGTTTCGGGGGAACCGGGACGCCGGGCTGATCTTCGAGCGCTGGCGCCGGAAGTCGCCCATCTGGGTGAGCTCGGTGGTGCTGGAGGAGCTCTATGCAGGGGCGGATGCGGCGGGCATGAGACTCATCGAGAAACTGGAGAGGGATTTTGAGAGGGCTCGGCGAGTCCTGGTTCCGAATTTGAGCGACTGGACGCAGACCGGGCGGATTCTGGCAAAGGTTGGCGCAAAGTATGGGGTTGAGCGGATCGGGCAGGGGCGGCTGACCAACGATGCGCTGATCGCGACGAGCGCGGCGCGATGTGGCATTGAAGTCATCACGGGGAACGCGCGGGACTTCGCGCGGCTCGCCGAATTCTGCCCGCTGCAATGGCGGGTGGGGTGAGATTGCGTGGTATTCCCCCCTTGCCGCGGTGAAACTGCGTCGATCCCAGGTCTGAAAATCCAGACCTGGGCCACCCGCCTACATTTTGGCCACTTCTTCTTTAGTCAGCTCCTCGCCCTCTTCTTCGGGATCGTATTCGTCGCATGTATCACGACGATTGCAGCTTACGCAATCGCCGGGTTCGCAGATTTCCTTTTCCGGGGCCAGCTCATCGCCTTCGCCGGTGACGCTCATGGAGTGCACAGTTTCGGAATCCTCACGGGAGGAAGCGCGATCGATATTCTGCGAGGCGATCTGGAGGGCGTAAAGGAGCAGGCCGGTGCGGCGCGCGTCGATGCGGGAACTGAGGAAGGCGGCTGTGATCTGGGAGATGGCTACCTGGATGGAGGCGGTATCCTCCAGCAGGGGGAGCTTGATGTCATCCCAGACGGAGCTTTTCGCTTTGGCCATGGTATGCACACGGGCGTGGAAATAACAATAAGCCGACCCGCTGAGAGCCGGAGATTGGCATCGCTGACCGTTGGTCTTGATATGACGGCAAAGCTGGAACATCGGGTACCCCCACCCATATTTTGTAAACAAATTCCTTGTTTTCTTGAGTTTACAGGCAGGGTTGCGCTGTAAAATCTTGAAAACAATGAAGTTCCCTACAAAATATTCCTGGCAAAGGAGTTACGGGACGTTTCGGCCTCTGTTGGCCGCTTCCGGCTGGAAGGCGGCGCGAAGAGGTCGTGCCAGGACAGTTTGAGGGAAAGCTTCTGAAGATCATTGTGCGACGAAGGGGGGAAATAATCTGCAAGCACCTGCGGTGCGGCCAGACGCTCGCTTGTCGCTTGCATTGGATTCATACCGGGTTGACGGGACGGGGTTGGTGGTCTGCCAGCCGCCTGCGGTGGGGCTAACCTTGGCGAAGGAAAAGCAACCCTCAGGGGTTAAAACCCCGCTCTCGGAATGGCGTCGTATTGCAGGGGTTGAAACCCCGGCCTGCCGCTCCCGGCCGACCAAC
>JBEKZJ010000145.1:0-12922 GCA_049509995.1 Occallatibacter sp.
GGTGTTGGACGGGGGTTGAATCTACGTCATGGCTGCCAGCACGGCGTCGGCGAATTGGGTGGTTCCGGCCGTGCCGCCTACATCGCGGGTGAGGGTCTTGCGCTCGGCATAGACCGCTTCCAGGGCCTTCTGGACCTGGTCTGTCGCCTCCTCCTCGTCCAGGTGGCGGAGCATGAGGACGGCGGACTGCAAGAGGGCGGTGGGGTTGGCCACATACTTGCCGGCAATGTCGGGGGCCGATCCGTGCACGGCCTCGAAAATGGCGCACTCGAGGCCGAGGTTGGCGCCGGAGGGTTGGTGCTGTTCGGCTTGCGGGCGGCGCCTGCGATCGTTGTCCTGACGGTGCTTGCCCTGGCTCTCGGCTTCGCGCTGGCTCTGGGACGGTTGCAGGAGCACCGCTGCCCGCCAACGCAAACAGAGCGTCTTAAGCTGGTACACTCAAGCTGTGCAACTGCCAAGCCAGGTGCGCAGGGCGAAGGGGTTCGCCTGAACCGCTGCTCCATCCCCGATCGAAATGGATGGGCGGATGATGACCCCTGACGAGATTTCGTTGGGGAGTTTCCTGCCTCCACGAAGACTCGGTCAAAGCCAGGCTCACTTGTGCAGGACGTGACGGCTCTTTTGCGCTCTCAAGCTGGGGGCTCTGTGAAAATTGCCATCGTCTCCGATATTCATGCCAATTTGGCCGCGCTGGAAGCGTTCCCTGAGCGGGATTTCGACCAGCTCTGGTGCATAGGCGATCTGGTGGACTATGGGCCAAGACCTCATGAAGCCGTGGAGTGGGTCAAGCGCAACGCTGCCATTGCAGTTCGCGGCAATCATGACCATGCGGCCGGGTTCTCCGTGGACCCGCAGTGCTCGTTGCCCTTCAAGAGACTCGCAGCCGAGACGCTCCGTTACACCCAGGAGGTTTCGACGAAAGAAGACTTGAGGTTCCTGAGAGATCTTCCTGTTCACCGCGAGATTGCGGTGAACTTGACTAGGTTCTATCTGGTTCACTCCACACCCACTGATCCCTTGTTCGGATATTGCCCTGAGCAGTCGGAGCGTTGGCTCGATGAGGTTGCGCGGGTCAACGCCGACGTGCTCATCGTCGGCCATACGCACACGCCATTCGTCCGGACTGTTGGTAAGACGACCATCGTAAATCCGGGCAGCCTTGGTCAACCTAAGACTGGGCGCCCTCTCGCGTGTTATGCGCTTTGGGAAGACGGCAGGATTTCTCTCAAGGAGTATCCCTATCCACTCAGCGACACCGTTCAGCAGATTCGCATGATGCCGATCTCCGCCGGCGATCAGGACGCATTGATTACCGTACTTGAGTCCGGAGCGCTGCCGGACGGCCGTGCGACGAAGGCGGAAGCGAATGGTAACCGTGAGGTGGAAATATGACGAATCCGCTGGCAAAGATGTCTGGAGAGCAGATCGGCCGGCTGATCGCCGCGCTTGATTCGCTAATGGACGGCGATCTCGCGGTTGACATGCTCATTGCGTGCGGACCATGTGCTATTCCGTATCTTGCGGACTTCCTTCTGAACGGTTCCCCGGGAACCATTTCGCTGCCCCGCTGTCGCGCCGCGCGAGCGCTGGGAGAATTGGGCGCCATCTCCACGCTCATTTCGTATTTCAGGGAATACGAGCGCCCTCAGGATGGCGCGGTGCTGTTCGCCGAGGACGCGGTGCGAAGCGCGGTAGCTCGCGAGCTTGCGCGCTGGAAATCCGACGAAGTTTTCCAGGCCTTGCTGGAGGCGGCCGCGCAGCGCGTCACCGGGGGGCTGGTTCTGGCCTTGGGTGAATTCCATCGGCCCGAGAGCGTTCCATTGTTGTTCGAGGTTCTCGAAGACGATCTGTGCCGAGATGATGCCATGAACAGCCTGAGGGAGATTCCCGGCGCTGCCCGCGGATTCGGCATTCTTGCGATTCGCGGATTGACCCGCGTGACGCTCGATGGGCCATCCGCCCGATGCCGCCGGCGCGCGACTATTCAGCTTCTGAGCGAACTTGGCGTTGCCCGAAGCGACTGGCCGGATCTTTGCCGATTCCTTTGGGAGAGCGACCCGGGAACCGTGCTTGCCGCTGCCCGGATGGGCTTCAGCATCGCACCGGAGACGGAGCTGCCGGAAATCATAACTGCCTTGTTCGAGATTGCCAGAAACCCCGATTTCGTCCAGGAGGAAGACGTTGACCAACTGCTGGACGCGCATCCCGGCATTGCGCGCGAGATTGCGCTGCAGATCGCGAAAAATAGAAAAGACTCGGGGGAAAAGCCGAATTGGTTGTCGCCATCCTGGCGAATCCTGAATCACGTGCTGGGTAGATCCCTGGAAGCCGGCCATCATGGCGAGACGTAACGCTCCGGATCAGATGCGCATCGAAGGGCAGCCGAGTTCATTCTCTGAGGGCGCAAGGACATGAAGGAACACGTGACCTGCGACTCACGACAATACCGTTTCGCGTACCGGTTGCGGGCTGCGTCCGATATTCCGGGAGATTTTTCACTCCCGCCTGTTGCAGACGAATGGCTTGCGGCGATCTTCATTCCCGGAGACACCGAAGCGCTCTGGAAGCCGCCGGAGTATCCACCGCGAGTCTATATCCTCACGCGCGAGACGTTGATGGCCTACTCGCACCCCACGGCCAACAGTGCGCCCTATGTGGTTCCGCTGCAGGAGTTAGTCGAGATCGACACAGAGAAGGCGCTCTTGTATGGAGTCATCGAGTTTCATGCCTGTAGTTCTTCTGAACGCTTTCGCTACAATACGTTGCACCAGAAACACCTGAATGCGTTCCTTCGCGCGCTGCGGTCAGTGTGGCTGCCCCGGCATCGAATGCCGCTGCCTGCAGTTGCTCTTTCGCGAACAACTCAGGGCATGACCTTCCGATGCTGGTACGCCTTGCGGGCGGAGATCGATCCCGACGAAACACTCCTCGGAGTCTGCTGCCGGCCGCCCATACTGACTGAGAAGAAGGGATGGTTTCACAAAGCATCCCCAGCGCTGCCGGCGGTGCTGCTGGCGATGACGGATCATCGATTGATCGCCATCTCCACGGGCACCGGAGAGACCGAGGATCTCTATGGGATTACAATTCGTTCCGCGGCAACCTGCAATCTGAACGCAGTCGCAATCCGTAGCTTGGCCAATGGATTCCAGTTCTCTCTGAAGCTTAAGAACGGCCGCGAATGGATGTTTCTCTTTGAAGGCGATCAAGGCGCACGAGTGGCTTGCTTCCGGGATCTCCTGGAACACCTGGCATTGACAAAGCAGGAACTGGCAGCGAATTCCTCGCCGGCGCAAGAGTTTATCTGAGACGAATCGAGTTTGGCTCCCTATCTTCGGCCCATGCGATAGTCCACGTAGAGGATGTGAGCCTTGATCTGGTCGTCCGCCCGGTACTGCGGGAGTTGCGCCATTTTCAACATGCGGAGGATGGCGCCGGGGTTTCCGTCGCTCCACTCGACAAGTGACGGCAAGACCGCTTCCAAGTTGGAAGCCCAGAGTCGACTTCTCTCTACCTCGCGCTGCGCAAACTCCAATGCAATTTGCAGCGGCCAGTTCTTCAGCTCCAGGCGTTCCGACTTGTTGGCACAAAGTGGCCGCAGCGCGCCGATATCTTCATGTGCGGTGACCGGGATGCAAAGATCACAGGAGTCCGGCCGTAATAGGTCAGATCCTTGATCATGCGAGTTAGAACACGGGAAGGGGCATCGAGCTGGTCGAGAACCATCAGAAAGGGCCGCGCATCGAGCGCCCGGTGCACGATGCCCTTCAATGAGGATGTGGAAAGATCCGTGAGGTTTCCGGGAGGCGTTATTGCCTCGTCGGCGACGTGCAATCCGTGTAGCAAAGCGAGCAAGAATTCGCGCGGCGAGCGCATCTGCGCGACGTAGAGCGCAAGCGGCTGGTCCTCGACGAAGGTGTGCAACAAACGCGATTTGCCCACTCCTTCCGGCCCGAAGACGAGCAAAGACTTGCGTATCCTGGCCCGGTTCCGAAGCCTGCCTAATTCTTCTTCGCGCTCGACGCAGCTCAGATATTCAGACGTCGGTTCGCGTTGGGCAGAAGGTAAAGGCATCGGGCTCCATTCTCTTTCATGGGGCGGAAGGCGCATCAATAGAGCGCAAGAGAGCTTTGCGATCCATCACAGGGGCGGCGCATTCGCGGCGCGCAGAGTCCGTCATAGCGTGGCCTTCGATCCGGGATTTTCGCCCATTTCATGGCGGAGATAACTCTCCATGCCCTGGACCAGGGAGCGAAGCTCATGGATTTCTCCGTTGAGCGCATCGACCGCATCCTCGGGCACGGCCCCGCATCCGCGCATATAGCTGGGTCGCAGCTCTTCGATCGCAATATCGACAAAAGCAAGGTCCGTGGTGATGGATCGTGTGACGGGAATCTCCGGCGGTTCGGGTTTCATGCGCTGCCAGGCCAGAACCCGCAGAAGTTGGGACCGGAGCCGGCGGATATGGCTTTCTATCTCCCGCGCCTGCGCGGGAGTAACGTCCACAACATAACGGGGAAACGGAGATTCCGATGTTGCGGAATGAAGAGCATGCTCCATGTCACAGAGGAGACTGTCGATGTATTGGCAAGTAACACTAAGGCGCCGCCGCTGGGGCTCGTTCAACTGTCCAGGGTATCGCGTCCTTTCAATTGCCGGTTCGGATTCGGGCATGACTCCTCCAAGTAAGTTTCAGCTTCGAGGAGTCATCTGCCCAGTTGAGCGGTTTCAGGTGGACTCCAACACCCACGTTTGGCTAGCTATGCCTTTGCCGGCTTCTGCCAGCGGTCGTATATGCCGGCGCCTGCGAAACGGGCCTTTGCCGGAGTTTGCGTTCAATCTCCCGATCAATGGACGATCATCACCGGGCAATGGGCGTACTTTAGAACGCGTTCCGTGTTTGAACCCAGCATCCAGCGATGAAGGAGGGTGTGGCTGCGCTTGCCCATGACAATGATACTTGCCTGGATGGTTTCCGCCTTGTGGATGATCTGTTCCGCCGGATGGCCCAGGACAATATCCGTTTCGAGCTCAATCTCCTTTTGCCTGGCGCGCTCGCGGATGGGCGCGAAGCAGCGCTCATAGCGCTCGCGCCCGTCTTCGAGGACAGCGTTGAACTCCGCGCTCTCGGCGGGTTCCGGCGGCCGGATGACTGAGACGATGAACAGCTTGGCCTTCATGTCCGCTGCCATCGACAGGGCAACATCCACAGCGTGCTCGGCATGCGGAGACGCGTCGAATGCAACCAGTATCCTTTGAATTCCAACAAAAACCGAGCTTCCCATGGGCTTGACTTATACCTCTTCCGCGGCCATTGGCCGCTGCACTGCTGGTTCCGGTTTCCTGCTTGCCAGCGCCTGGGGAAGGAGATGGCGGGGCAGGAAGAACGAGTTTGCAATCACGGTCGGAATCACGGCGCTGGCGATGACCGTGCCCACCAGGTAGGAATACTGGGCCTGGGTGATGATCTGATGATTCAGGCCGAAGAGCGCGGAGATGGTGCCAAAGGTGAGACCAGTCGACATCATCAGCGTGTAGTAGGTCCCGGAGTCGCCTTCGTAGCGGTGCACCCGGACCGCTGGATACACGGCAATTGCCTTGGTGAGCGACTTGGCCAGGAACAGAATGAGCATGGTGGCGGGAGCGGCGATCAGGGCCGGCACAGAGACAAAGGATCCGGCGCGGATGAAGTAGAAGGGCGTAAGCAGCCCGAAGGTGAGGGTTCGCAGGCGGCGGATGAGCGTGTGGTCTTTACCCACCGTTCCGGCTAAAACCATGCCGATCAGGTATGCCGGAAGCACGGCTTCACTTCCCGCCCAGACCGCCAGTCCACCCATGGCAAAGAGAAGAAAGAGAATGTACTTGGCTTCGATTTCGGAGACCCGCCCGCCGTATTTGCGGAAGAACCACGGGGTAATAAAGGGCAGCACCGCGAATACAACTACAGAAACGACGACAAAGATCAGCGTCTTGATGGTGAACGGGGAGAAGATAAGCCCCAACGCAATCACAGTTCCGAGGTCGTTGATGAAGCACGCGGCAAGGATCGACTTGCCGTACTCCGTAACATTGAATCCCAGCTCTAGCATGACCGCATACACGACGGCCACCGAAGTCGTGGACAGGGCAACGCCGCAGAGCCAACTGGACATGATGGACCAGTGCAGCAGGTAATGCGCGATCGCCGTGCAACCGAGAAAGGGGCCGAAAAACCCAGCCAGTCCGATCACCAGCGCCTCGCGCCACTTGGTTCTGAAGATCGCGGGATCGAGTTCCGCGCCGGCCAGAAAGGTGAGAACAATGGCGCCGGTCCCAGCCAGAAACGAGATCCACTGCGTGTTCCCAAGCAGCCCACCCTGCGCGAGAAACAGGCCGATGACCAGTTGGGCCACCGTGCCCACTACGATTTCAGAAAGCGCCGTCGAGATCTTGAACCAGATTGCCAGCAGCGTCGCGGCCAGCGCCAGACCCACCCAGAGTGCAGACAGAGCCCAAGTGTTCGTCATCAAAGCGAACTCCTAAGTTTTTGATCTGGGACCCGGCCGGGACACGACTCCGCGACAGGATTCCCGCCAGGAGTCATCATCTGTCCGGCCTATTTGGATGGACAGCGGTTAAGGGTGAACTCCGTCACCACAACTAACTTGAATATACCATGTGGCGCTCCGTCGTCAAGACTGCGACGGCCCCGGCGCAAAGCTAGCCCCACAGGCTCGGCTGGTTGTGCAAATCGCCTTCGAACGAATTGAGTGCTCCACGGGGTCCGCTTCCGGGAAGTTGCAGGATGCGCTGATATCCGCTTTCGAATGGGAGTAAGTGGCCGGCTAACCGGAAGTCGAGTCTGAAACGAAACAAGGCTTGGCATTCGGGCTATATATATGCGCATTATGTGCCAGATGGAATCATGGGGATGATCGGTTTGGTTAATTTTTATCAGTTTTCCTCTTGCAATCTGTGAGCATTGGTTCTAATGTTCGTATCGCCGGGCTGTGCACGGTGCGCAGCGGATCGAAAAAAGCCGCGATTGGCCGAGAACATCCTGTTCGGAGCAAGCGAGCGGCGCAACGTGCAGCGACGGCTTGAAATGTTCAATGTTTTGATACGCCCCGCCTTTCCAACTCGACCCCGCAGAATGCCGGTTTGGCCCCACCTTCGCTCCAGCCCAATTTCGCGCCGCTGGAGAGAAAAGGATATCCATGACCGGCAGTAGCATCACCCGCAAGGAGCAGACTATGCGCAGGTATCCAGCCGCCTGGGTGCCGACTCTTTACTTCGCCGAAGGCCTTCCGTTCTACGCCGTCAACTACATGGCGCTGTTCTTTTATCAGGACATGGGCCTGAAAAACGCCGTGACTACGCTGGTCATCAGTTTGCTGGCGTGGCCCTGGACACTGAAGCCGATCTGGAGTCCGATGCTGGAGATGTACAAGACCAAGAAGTTCTTTGTGGTGCTCATGGAACTGGTGGGTGGGTTGAGCCTGGTGCTGATTGCCCTGTCGCTGAACATGCCTGGATATTTCCGCTACTCGGTTGCGATCTTCGCGGTGCTGGGGTTTTGTTCCGCGACCCACGATATAGCGGCGGACGGCATCTACATCGCCGCCCTCTCTTCAAAGGAACAGGCCGCCTATGTGGGCTGGCAAGGCGGATTCTACAATCTGGCGCGCATCTTCTCCGTGGGCGGCCTGCTGTGGCTGGTCGGGGTTCTCGGTGAAACATTTGCCCGGGCGCACGCCTCGGCCCCGGTGGTTCACGCGTGGATGGTTGTCTTCGGCGCGTTGGGGCTGATGCTGGTGGCGCTGAGCCTCTATCACGTGCGCATGTTGCCCACCGGCGGAGAAGAAAGAAAATCGGAAAGTGTGCGGCAGATGGCTGCGACGTTTGCGGATGTCGTTGTAAGCTTCTTCAAGAAGCCGCATATCTTCCTGCTGCTGATTTTCATCTTTCTTTATCGCGCGGGCGAAGGGCAGGTTATCAAGGTCGGCCCGCTCTTTCTCCGCGCCCTGCGCACCAGCGGCGGGCTGGGGCTGAGTTCCAAGGAAGTGGGAGCTATCTACGGGGTTTTCGGCAGCGGAGCTTTCATACTGGGCAGCATCCTGGGCGGGTATTTCATCGCCCACCTGGGATTGAAGCGCGCATTGCCCTGGCTGGTGCTGATATTGAATTTGCCCATGATCGCCTACTGGTATCTGAGCGTCGCGCTTCCCACCAATCCCATCCTGGTTACCACCGCCATGAGCGCCGAGATGTTCGGATACGGGTTCGGATTTGTTGGAGTGATTCTGCTCATGATGCAGGAGATTGCGCCGGGAAAATACCAGACGGCGCACTACGCCTTTGCCAACGCGTTGATGAATATCGGCGTGATCCTGCCGGGAGCCGTGAGTGGATGGATCCAGACCAGGCTCGGCTACACGCATTTTTTCATCTGGGTGATTATCGCGGCGTTGCCGGCACTTGTTCTCTCGCGCTTCATTCCCATGCGCGGAGGGGTCCAGGCGATCCCGCCGCGGATTGCCAAGGCGCAAGGATAGTTCATAGCACAGCTCATAGAGAGGTATCGCAATGGTAGAAGTGGCACGAGCGGAAACCGTGGACTCCGCAGCTCCGGAGGCCCATGCGGGATTGAAGGCAGTTATCCTGGCGGCAGGCAGAGAGGCAATCACGGCCGACGGCCGTCCCCTGGTGCTGCAGACCTTGGGCGAGCGCAGCATTTTGCAGTGCGTGGTGCAGAATGCCCTGCAGGTTGTCCGGGCCGAGGACATCTACGTGGTGGTCGGATACCGGCAGGAGGATGTGCGTTCTCACCTGGGCCCGAAATTTCATTATGCCGTTCAGGAGGAGGCGCTGGGCACCGGACATGCGGTGTTGCAGGTGACAAAATTGCTGAAGGATTTTCACGGCAATTTGCTGATCCTCTATGGCGACACTCCCCTGTTCCGGCCGGACACGATTCGCGGACTGCTCAACCGGCACCAGTTGCGGAAGGCGCATCTGACGCTGCTCACCGCGGTCGTGGACCGTCCGCTACCCTACGGGCGCATCATTCGCGATGCCGCGGGCCAGATCATCGATATCATTGAAGACATCGAAGCCTCGCCCGCGGTTCGCGAGATTCGCGAGTTGAACGTCGGTGCTTACGTGGTCGATGCAGGAGTTATCTCGGCCGCGCTCGAGAGGCTATCCCCTTCGCCGTGCGATGGCGAATATCGTCTGACCGACTGCGTGCATCAGCTCATCCGCTCCGGTCTCCGGATTGCGAATTATCAACTCTACGATCAGGACGAAGTGCAGGGCATCAACACGGCCGAGGACCTAGAGCAGGCCGAGTTCATATTGCAGAAGCGCCTCTTCCGCCCCCGCCGGCAGGAAGAGCAGAACATGGTGGCCTTCGGAACCGGCGGTTGGCGCGCCATCATCGGCGAGGGGTTCACCATGCACAACGTCCGGCGCCTGAGCCAGGCCCTGTCGAACGAGATAACCCGGCGCAATGACGAAAAGCACGGAGTTATCATCGGCTACGACCGCCGCTTTCTGTCGAAACAGGCTGCCGAAGCATCCTCTGAAGTTTTTGCAGGTAATAACATCCCAACCATCCTGTTAAGCGAAGATGCGCCCACGCCGCTGGTTACTTATGCTACCGCTCTGGAACGCTCGGCCTATGGCCTGGTCTTCACCGCGAGCCATAACCCGCCGGAATGGAATGGCCTGAAGGTCTTTCACAGCGACGGGTCGCTGCTGCTGGACGATGACACTCGCCGCATCGAGGCCGAAACGAACGCCCTGACTCCCAATGACGTGATCAAGCTGGAACTCGATATCGCGCTCGCTGCCGGCATTGTGAAGCGCAGGGATTTTACCAACGAGTACGTCGATGCCGTCGAGGCGCTGATCGATCTGGATGCGATTCGCAAAGCCGGCCTCAAAGTCATAGTCGATCCCATGTATGGCGTGGGACAACTTACCCTGGGCACGGTTTTGACCGAGGCCCGATGCCGAGTGACCTTCATTCACGAGCGGCACAATCCCCTGTTTGGCGGACGCTCGCCGGCTCCCAGCCTCGAGGGGTTGCGCATGCTGAGTTCGCAGATCGCGGAGGACGGCTATGACGTGGGCCTGGCGATGGACGGCGACGCCGACCGCATCGCGATTCTCGATGAGCAGGGCCGCTATATTTCGGTCAACGATCTTCTTCTGCTGCTTTATTGGTATCTGCATGAAGTGCGCGGCGAGCGAGGCGGCGTGGTGCGCAACCTCGCGACCACTCACCTGCTCGACCGTCTCGCTCGCCACATGGGCGAGGAATGTTATGAAGTCCCGGTCGGTTTCAAACATATTGTCAACGTCATGCGGCAGCACAACGCGCTGCTGGGCGGCGAATCGTCGGGCGGGCTGACGATTCGCGGGCATATTTTGGGCAAGGACGGCATCTTCGCATCGGCCTTGGTGGTCGAGATGCTGGCGCGCACTGGTCAGAAGATTTCAGAGTTGCGCGATCGCGTGTATGCTATCACGGGGCCGCTGTATGACCTGGAAGAAGCCATACCAGCCACGCCCGAGATGCGCATTGCCGTTCCGCGCCGCCTGAAAGAAGCGCCCAGCAGCCACATTGGCCGCTATCCGGTTACAAGCATTTCGCACGCCGATGGCACCAAGCTGTTTCTGGAGAACGACAATTGGGCGCTGCTGCGCTTCTCCGGGACCGAGCCTGTGCTGAGGCTCTCCGTCCAGGCCGATACGGAGGAAAAGGCCGGGGAGCTGATGCAGTGGCTGCGGCAGTTTGTGACGGCGGAAAAGTAGGAACCTGGCGCGATGTTCCGCAGATTCGCGAGATCATTTGAGACTTTCGTCCCGAGCCTGGCGGGTTCCTCGTTTCGCTCAGGATGAGATCTCTAATTCTTTATCAGTTGCATTCTTCATTGGAGGTACTTCTTGCGCTACGGCTATTTTGATAACCAGAACCGCGAGTATGTGATCGACCGTGTCGATGTGCCGGTCTCCTGGACCAACTATCTCGGCGTAGAAGATCTGTGCACCGTCGTCTCGCACAATGCGGGCGGCTATTCATTTTACAAAAACGCCGAGCACCACCGCATCACGCGCTTCCGCGCCAACGGCGTTCCGCTCGACCGCCCCGGACACTACGTCTACCTGCGCGACGACGATAGTAGCGAATATTGGTCGGTGTCATGGCAGCCCGTGGGCAAGAGCCTGGAAAAGGCCAGTTATGAATGCCGGCACGGGCTATCTTACTCGAAGTTCTCCTGCGACTACCAGGATTTGCATGCGGAACAGACCCTGTTCATCCCCATCGACGATGACGTTGAGCTATGGGACGTGAAGATCAGGAATACGGGCGCGGCGCCGCGCCGGCTGAGTGTCTTTGCTTATGTGGAATTCTCCTTCCACCACATCGAGATCGACAACCAGAACCTGCAGATGAGCTTGTACGCCAGCGGCTCGAACTACCAGGATGGCGTGATCGAATACGACTTCTTCTACGAGCCCTGGACATTTCACTACTTTGCCGGCAACTTCGATCCAGAGAGTTACGACACCATGCGCGACAGTTTCCTCGGCAACTACCGGACGGAAACGAACCCGCTCGCTGTGGAGCAGGGAAAGTGCAACGGCAGCGCCGAACTGGGCGGCAACCACTGTGGCGCTTTGCAGAAAAAGCTGACAGTCGCTCCCGGTGAAGAATCCCGTCTCGTCTTTATGCTGGGCGTGGGGCCGCGCGCAAAAGGAAAAGAGATCAGGAACAAGTATTCCATCCTGGCCAATGTGGACAAGGAATTTGCCGCGTTGAAGAGTTACTGGCGGAAGAAGCTTTCCGTTTTGCAGTGCAAGACTCCGCACCAGGGGCTGGACACCATGGTCAACACCTGGACGCTCTACCAGGCGGAGACCTGCGTTGTCTGGTCTCGCTTTGCATCGTTCATCGAAGTGGGAGGACGCACCGGGTTGGGCTTCCGCGACACTTCGCAGGATGTGATGAGCGTGATCCACACCAATCCTGAAAAATGCCGGCAGCGCATCGTCGAATTGCTGAAAGCGCAAGTCAGCCAGGGTTACGGTTTGCACCTGTTCGATCCCGATTGGTTCGACAGGGAAAAGCAGAAGGCGCCGACCTTCAAATCGCCCACCATTGCACATGCGCCCGACGTCAAGAGCATGATTCACGGCATTGAGCACGTTTGTTCCGACGATGCGCTGTGGATCGTCGTCACCACGTGCGAATACGTCAAAGAGACAGGCGACGTTGCGCTTTTCGACCAGGTGTTGCCCTTCGCCGACGAGGGCGAGGCTACAGTCTACGAGCATCTTAAGCGTTCGCTGGATTTTTCCTCCGAACAGGTGGGCCCGACCGGAATTTGCAAGGGCCTGAGAGCTGACTGGAACGACTGCCTGAATCTTGGCGGCGGAGAAAGCGCAATGGTATCGTTCATGCACCACTGGGCATTGCGCGCCTTTGTCGAAGCCGCCGGCTACCTTGGCCGCCAGGATGACGCCAGGAAGTATGGCGCTGTGGCGGAGAAGGTCCGCGCCGCGTGTGAAAGAGAGTTATGGGACGGCGAGTGGTATCTGCGCGGCCTGACGGCCAAGGGCTTGAAGGTCGGCTCGCATGAAAGCGAGGAGGGCAAGGTCTTCCTGGAGAGCAATACCTGGGCAGTGGTTTCCGACGCCGCTTCTGCCGAACGCGGGAAGTCTTCAATGGATGCCGTGGATAAGTACCTATTCTCCGAGTATGGCATCCATCTGCTGTGGCCGGCGTTCTCCAGGCCCAATGACGATATCGGTTTCGTGGGCCGGGTCTACAAAGGCGTAAAGGAAAACGGGGCTATCTTCAGCCATCCCAATCCCTGGGCCATCATCGCGGAGTGCAAGCTGGGCAGGGGGGAGCGAGCCATGAAGTTTTATG
>JBEKZJ010000146.1:0-12892 GCA_049509995.1 Occallatibacter sp.
CAGATCGGCGAGGTGATGCAGGAGTCGATGCAGGCGGCGCTGACCTGGGTGCGGTCGAACGCCGCTTCGCTGGGGCTGGCCGAGGACTTCACCAAGGAGATGGATCTGCACATTCACGTGCCCGCGGGAGCGATACCGAAGGACGGTCCCTCGGCCGGCGTGACCATGGCCACGGTGCTGGCCTCGCTGTTGACCGATACGCCGGTGCGCCCGCTGACGGCCATGACCGGCGAGATCACGCTCAGCGGCAACGTGCTGCCGGTGGGCGGCATCAAGGAGAAGTTCCTGGCCGCGCGCCGGGCGGGTGTGCAAACCATCATCCTGCCCGCCGAGAACCGCCAGGACGTGGAAGAGGACCTGACGCCGGAGCTGATGCAGGGCGTGCAGGTGTACTACGCCAGCCGCATCGAAGACGTGCTGGCCGTGGCGCTGCCGTTATTGAAGGCGCGGCCGGATTTGCTGCCGAGCGTTACCGAGATGCCGGTGAGCGCGGCGGCGTAAGCGTGACTGCGATCGATCGAACGAGGGGCCGGCGAACCTGCCGGCCCTTTTCGTCTGCATGGGGATCGGGGCCTGGCGCAATCTCTGGCGCGCATATCGGGCTTCAATGCGATTCGACTCCCTCAACGGCCTGTGGATGGTTCGACGGCGGCGTAGAAGAAGACCGAATGCGACAGCAGCGCTGGAGTAATTTGTATTTCTGCCGATGAAAAGCGAAGAATCCAGTGCGCGGATGCGCGAGAAGCGGTGAACATGGCGACCACGCAGGCCACCCCACATCAGATGGTTCCGTTGCACCTCTCGGGAAACACGACAGAGCAACAGAACAGGATGCTGCAGGAGTTTCTCGGCCAAGCAGTCCAGGAGGCCTACCGGACGGCGATCGAGCAACTGGACCAGCAAAGCGCGCAGGCGGTGCTGGACATGGCCAGGAAACTCAAGTCCGAGGTCGCCGAGCTGGTTGTCGAGACCATCGCGCGTCACACGGTGAGCGACAAGTACAAGGATGAGGAGGTGGGTTCGAACCGAAGCTATCCACCCACCTACCGGGTGCGGCCGGTGGAGGCGCAGGTAACGGAGTTGAAGACCCTGTTCCCCAGCCTCGGCAGTTGCCGTGAGAAGCTGGGCCGGCGGCCGCTGCCGGAAGGAGCCGAAGCCTGGTTCGCGATTCCACGCTGGCAGGCGCTGGCGCCCACCTACAACGAAGCCGTGGAGATGCTGGTGGGAATTCTGGCCGCCAAGCGCAAATTCTCCAACCGGATCATCGGCCGCATGGGTCCGACATATCTGCGCCAGAGCGAACGCTCGAAGCTGGCGGAGAAGATTCTGAGTGAGCAGCAGGAAGGGAACGACATTCTGGTGGTCGGCGCGCAGGCCGGCATGCTCCATCGCGGCTCCTCGGCGCGGCGCACCCGCGCGGCCATGGCCGGCAACGAGTTTGGCCTGGGCGTGTTTGCCTTTGGCTGCATGCTGCTGACGCATCCCGAGCGCCTTTCCTCCGGCGATACGCTGATGATCGACTGCGGCGGCGACGAGTACTCGGTGCGCGGCGACTATACCTTCGACCGCGTTCCCCTGCTCGACTACGACATCACCGGCCTCGAGTTCAGCATCTTCTATGAAGACCGGGCCCGGAATCTGTGGGGCACGCCCACCGGCTTCCTGTACAAGATGGTGTGAACCGCGGCCGCTTCTCGCGGGCTCCACGGATGTTCCGCCGACTGATTGCCGCCTGCCGCGTCTAACGGGCAGGCGGTATTCTTTTAAGCGTGATGCAGGTGCGAGTTCTCTCCTTCGGGGTTCTGAAAGACCGGCTGGGTTCGGCGGCGGCCACGGTCGAGCTGCCGGAAGGCGCCACCGTTGCGGTGCTGCTGGAGCGGCTGAGCAGCGGACAGCCGGCGCCGCAGCTGCTGGGCATTGCGGTGAGCGTGAACGCCGAGTACGCCACAGGTTCCCAGGTGCTGCACGAGGGCGATGAGGTGGGTTTGCTGCCGCCGGTCTCGGGCGGTGCTCCGCGTTCGGCGGACGTTTCCGGAGGCAACAGTGGGCACCGAACTGCGGTGATTGCACTGACCCGTGAGCCGATCGATGCGGAACGGCTTGTTACGGAGGCCAAGCGGGGCGAGGACGGTGCTGTAGTGGTTTTTGACGGCATCGTGCGTAACAACTCCCGCGGCCGTCAGACCCTTTACCTCGACTACGAGGCGCACAACGAACTGGCCGCCAGGCAGATGAAAGAGTTGGCCGAGGAGGCAATCAAGCGCTTCGGCATCCGCGACGCCTGGATCATCCATCGTCTGGGCCGGCTCAATGTTGGCGAAACCAGCGTGCTGATCATCGTGGCTTCGGCGCACCGGGCGGAAGCCTTCGAGGCCTGCCGCTGGCTGATCGACACGCTCAAGAAGACCGTGCCCATCTGGAAGAAAGAGACGTTTGTCGATGGGGCGGTGTGGGCGCCAGGCGAACCGTTTCCGCCCGGGCTGGCCGTCGAGCCGCCGGAGGCTTCGCATGAAGGGTAATTCCGGCGGCGTTGCAGGATGCGGACTCCCAGGTCTCCCGCCGCGGCGGGCCGGGACCTGGGGCGCCCGGCTTTTATTCCTGGTAGCGGCGTTTTTCGTGCCTGCGCTGGCGGCGCAGGAGCTCACCCTGCATGTGGACGTGAAGCTGGTCAACGTTTTTGTAAACGTGACGGACCGCGACGGGGCCATTGTGGGCGGGCTTGCGCGCGAGGACTTTGCCGTGGCCGAAGACGGGCGTCCGCAGCAGATTGCGGTCTTCGAGCGCCAGTCGGAGCTGCCCCTGAATCTGACGCTGGCCATCGACACCAGCGGCAGCGTGCGCAAGGACATGGCCGAGGAGGCGGATGCGGCACGGCGGTTTGCCCATGCCATTCTGCGCCCGCAGGACCAGATGAGCCTGCTGCAGTTTGCCACCGACGTGCGCGAACTGACGCCCTTCACCAACAAGGTGGCCCTGATCGATCGCGGGCTCGGCCAGTTGCGCGGCGACTGGGCCACGGCGCTCTACGACGCCATCGTCCTCGGTTCCGACCGGCTGGGCCCGAAAGACGGGCGCAAGGTGCTGATCGTGGTCTCCGACGGCGACGATACCGCCAAGAGCAGCACCTATGCGCAGGCTCTGGAGCAGGCTCTGCGCAACGAGGTGATGATCTACTCGATCATCGACGTGCCCATCGAGGCCAGCGCCGGTCGCGACCTGGGCGGCGAACACGCGCTGATCACGCTGGCCGAGCAGACCGGCGGCAAAAGCTTTTACGTGAGCGACGGCGGCCTCGACAAGGCCTTTGCGCGGGTGAGCGACGACCTGCGCACGCAGTATCTGCTGGGCTACTATCCGCAGCACCAGGAGGCGGGACGGAACT
Organism: Occallatibacter sp.; assembly: GCA_049509995.1. Lineage (GTDB taxonomy): Bacteria > Acidobacteriota > Terriglobia > Terriglobales > Acidobacteriaceae > Telmatobacter. The sequence continues at coordinate 3,383 of JBEKZJ010000146.1, forward strand.
TCCACCGGGTGCAGGTGACCGTCCCCAGAGCCGCGGCGCAGGATTTCAATATCCGCCACAAGACGGGCTACTACATGGACGCGCCCGTCAAGGGCAAGTGATTGCGGGGTCCCGGTCCGATCTCCAGGAAACGCCGGCGGCGGACCAGTTTTCCGTTCGCCCGTCACTCACCCGGAACTCAGAAACTCAATCGTCACGCCGTCCCCGGTATTTCGCTGAGCGCAGCGGCGATTAAGCGTGAATGCAGCGACATTCCGGGCGATATCGGCGTCTTCCATTACTAATCAGCCTTTCAGAAGGTAAGTCATTCCCGGTGAGCGCTTTGGCTCCCAAGCGGAGGAGAGCGCCTATCATGCCTCCCAAATGCCAAGCCCCGCTCTGCGCGGGGAACGCTTGGGGGTATTTTCCTTGGTTGCAGATAGATCTCATTGCAAATGAGTTATTTGCAATGAGATGTGAGTCCCTCGCCGCCGAAACCCACTCCTAGACTTCCAAACAAGACTTCCACCCGGTGCTGACAGATCCGACCACTAGCATTGCATGGGTAGAATTCTGGCGAACCACATCCGTTCCAACTTCAGGCTCCTGCCTTGAGGCCCTCCTGCGAGGCCTCCTCTTGCATCAAACGTTCAAGTTGCGCTGCCAGACACTCACGCTCGAGTGCCGGCATTGTGTCTTGTATCTCGGCCCAAGGCGCCTCACCCGCGTCGCGGAGAGCGCGCAAAAGAGCCCATTCCCGAGGGCTGCCGATATTCAGCGACTCAACGGCCCATAGCGCTTCGTCCTCTGCTTTCCGCGGAATGCCGAGGTCCCGGCAAAGTGCCCGCAGGAAGCGCTCGCGCATTCTCACGGCCGCCACTCCGGCGGAGCGCCGGACGAGCATAGCCGTTATGCGCTCCACGCAGCAGTCTTCGGAGATAGTTCCGATCCAATAATCATCTAAGCTGGCGATGTAGGCGCGACACTCCAGGCTCGCGACTTCTTCCAGGGCCACCAGGAGAGTTGATTTGTATCCGGCGTGGGCCAGGCACATGGAAGCGAGCAGCCTCGCGGTCCGGCCGTTGCCATCGGTGAACGGATGAACGGTCAGAACCTTGAGATGCAGGCGTATCGCCGCGATGCACGCTGGTTCGACGCTCCGCGCATGCTCCTGGATGACGCGGTCGATTGCCGGCGGTACATGCTGGGAATGGAGGAAGTTGCGGTGGGGGCCGACATTCACCCCCACCGAGCGAAACTCCCGTCCGCCAGCCACCAGGTCGTGTGCGGTCAGGACGTCGTCCGACCCGAGCTGCCAATCCGGCGAAGCGGCGCGCTGCACCAATACCTCGTAGGCCTTGGCATACCGCGCCCCATCCCCAGGCTGGGCGTGGATTCCATCCCGCCGCATGCGGCCTCGCCACCGCGCAGGCGTCACCAGCGCGGCGTCCACAACGCGATGCTGATCTTCAAAACGCTCTGCCAATCGGGCGGTTGGCAGAGCGTTCTCGATCCGCGAATGAAATAGGTTTTCACGAGTACCGGGCAAGCTTAGCTATCCTTTCAGCCAGCCGTGAGGTACCTGCGCTGTCATGCCGGTCCCCCCCGTCTCACACACCATCTTCATCATCATCGTCATCATCATCATCGTCATCCTCCGGATCGTCATCGGTTCCGATGTCGTCCGGAGCGCCCGGATCGCCAGGGAAGCCGCCTACGCCCGGATCGCCGGAAGCAACCGGAACTGTTGGCGCAGAAGGAGCGTCAGTATCTAAAGGCGCTCCCGGGTTATCTTGCGAAGTATCCGACCCGCTTTGCGCCGCATCGGCCGCGGCGGCACAATCCTTCGCCGCATCTGCCGTAGCCTGTTGTATCGCGTCGAATGCGGCCGAAACCTGCGCCTGGATCTCATCTGTGGTTGCGTTGGGGTTAAGATCGATCCAGTTTTGCAAGTTCGATTGAATCTGGGCGATATCTTCTTTCAGTCGAGCATAGGCATCCTGGCATGCCTGGTTGGCGTCACTGATCCAACCTTCCTCGTCGGATCCTCCTCCCCCACCGCCACTGGCAGCACCCTTCAGGGCTGCAGCCTTGACAGCTGCAGTTTGCGTACCCGTCGCTGTATTGGTCCCGGCAACTGTGGCGGTGCTCGTGGTCGTTCCCGTGCCGGGTTGCAGATTGGCTATGGCGGCTCGCAATTGCTGGTCGGCCGCCAGAATGGCCGTATCCAGATCGCTCTCCGCCTGGCTCAACAGCTGCGTGAGCGATGGAACCAGTGTTCCGCCGCTTTGGGCCGTCTGAAGGATCGAAGCTTGCATCGACGAGAATGCATTTTTGATGCGATCCTGATGGGTGTAAAAGATCATCGAAAGGAACTGCATCTGAAGCGTGCGCTTGGCCCAGTCTGGGATGTTAGGCGTGCTGATGGTATAAGTCTGTCCCAACCCCTGACTCGAAAGCCCGATCCTGATCGCGTGGGCAACGGCGATCGAATCCCCAAAGCCGACCTGGCTCTGGTTGACAGAGGGTATCTGGTTCATCGGAGTGGAGGCGGTAAATCCGTTCGTTATAAGGAACTTGGTCGCGCTGCTCGCCGGATCCCAGGGAACCCCGAAGATGCTCAAAACCTGGCCCAGGTTCATGCTGTCGTAAAACGGCAATTTCACCGCGCAATAGAGAGCAGAAAATCCGGAACTGAAATCCGGAAAAACCGCAAATCCGCTGCTGTCGGTCCCGATGGCCCCCATGCTTGTCGCAAACGCGCCGCCCTGGAGGTTGCCGGGGTTGTGATATCTCCAGTTGAGGGATCCGCCCGCCAGTATCCGGTTGTAATAGACGGCAAACGGGGTTCCGTCTGGAGCAATGTTGGTGTAGCCCGGAGCCCACCAGTCAGTCGGCGTCTGCGGGTTTGGTGCCGGGGTTGCGGAGGTGTTAGTAGCAGTGCTTACACTGGTGCCGGCCGGAGTGGGGATGGGATGCGCGGTGGTGACTGCATGTTGCCGCAAGCTGTCGAGCAGCTGCTTTTGATAGGTACCTGTGCTCTTTGCTGGCTGCGAGACGGCCGCCACTGGCCTCGTGACGGCCGCAATCTGTTGCAGAAGTGTTCCCAGCGATGCGATAACGTCGTGCACGCCAATCGGTGCGGGAGGCGCGGGAGGCGCGGGAGCGACAGAAGCGGCAGTCCGCGAGACGTATGGGCGGGAGATCGGCCGCACCGCGACCGGCCTGCGCGCCATAGGCGGCACCGTCGGAATTGGCCCTCTTCCGGGTGGCTTTGAAGCCGCGGGTAATGTCTTTTGAATTGTATTTGGCATGGCAGGCTTTGGCGCTGCGGGCGCTGCGTTTTGAGTCGGCGGCATCACCGGCGGCTTCGGCGCCACGGGTGCAGCTTTTTGGATGCTCTTCCCCTTGCGGTCAAGGGGAGTAGAATTCTTTGGTCTACTAGTGCTCATTTTGGTCCTTTCTGGTATGTGGGAACAATGCTTCCTCGCCCCGTTGGCGTCAGGAAAGTCGCCGCCGAGATTCGTCCTTGAAAACGCGAGGATATGCGGTTTGGAATTGGGGACATGATAAACACGGAGATAGAAAAAGAAAAGCGGAAATTCCAGGGATTCAGTCAGCGTGTTGGGGACGGCCTCTGGGGAGCAAATGGAACAATTATAGGAAGCCTCCGTTCGACATCTCTTCCACAATCCACCCCGCTGTACAATCCCAATAGGATCCGTTGAACCGGCTTTGCGGTGGACCTCGATGAGGCTGACGCGCAGAATTCCGCTTATCGAAGCAGAGCGATGAAGTTGAATCTCATTCGTATCGAAAAGTCGGATTGCGTCCGCCGATCTGTCTGGGCAAGATCGTCAGCTGACGCCAACAGCCCAACGCACTCAACGAGCATCTCCGCCATTCTTTTCGGCCCCTGGGTGCGTGGTTCGCTATCAGGAAATTGGCTGCAGCGGAGCCGGAGTAGATGGACCCCGGAACCTGTACAGCCAGGTGACTTTTTTTCCACTCCGGGGTCTGCGCTTCTTTGGGGGGGCGAGCGCAGGAGCGCCGGTCTCCATCAGGTTTGCTCTGGCTCCGCTCTAAAGGCTGCTTTGCAGATAATTATCCCCATTTGGCGCACACTACCAATAGAGCGAAACCTTGATGCCTCTCGAAAGCCGGACCATGCGAACCGTCAGAAACATCGCCGTAGCTGTCGAGCCCGAGCTCTGCCGCGCTGGGCAAAAAAAACGAAATTCCGCCCTGTACGCCTGTAATGCCACTCAACCCGTTTCTCTCCAGCAACTTGCGGGACAGGAATCGGCCCCCGTACAGGATAAGTATTTCAGCATCCCTACCCTGAAAGCCATCATTTCAAAGGGCTTACGAGCCATTCCGCAAATCGCGCTTTCCACCGCTGTATGCCTGTAAAAACGCCCCCTTGCTCCGCATAAATCCAAGAAAAATAACCACTTATTCGTTCAACAATCCGCAAAGCCTCCGCGGCGCAATGCGGCGTTTTTGGGCCCAATCGCGCCTTCCTCTCCCGAGCGCCCAAGGAAGCCGCTCGATGGCGACAGATCAGTTGCCAAGTTGCCAAGTTGCCTGCGTTGCCGTCCCCTCCTGCATCTAAAATGGGATCATGACTTCACCATTGTCCTCGCGCCGCCGTTCCAAGGCGCCTCCGCCGGGCGAAACCGGGCAGGAGGCGCTCTACCTGCGCTCTCTCAGCGATCGCCAGGTCGTTGTCCAAATCAAGCTGCGCGACGGAGAGACGGTGCGCGGCTGGATCGAGTACTTCGACGACGCAATGCTGCGGCTGACGCGCGAGGGGCGGCCCAACCTGTTCATCTACAAGCACCAGATCCGCAGCATCTCTGAGGCCGGGCGGCGGCGCGATGCGCGCGCCGAGAGCCCCACCAGGCCGGCTTCGAATGGGACTGTTTCGAACGGGGATGCCTCTTGAGCGGCGCGGCGGCAACGGAGCTGGTATGGGTTCCCAGGGCCTCGGCCATTGCGCGGGAGGCGGGCGCGCGGCTGCGCGAATTCTTTGCCCAGGGCGTGGAAACCGAGTACAAGGGCGATGTGGACCTGGTGACGGTGGCCGACCGGACGGTGGAGAAGCTGATCCGCGGCCGGCTGGGCGAGGCGTTTCCGGAGCACGGCGTCTACGGCGAAGAGGGAACGCGGGAGCGGATGGAGGGCGAGTTTCGCTGGTATGTGGACCCGCTGGACGGGACCACCAACTTTGCCCACGGGTTGCCGCAGTTTTGCGTCTCGCTGGGGCTGGAGCAGCGCCCTGCGGGCCTCAAGCCGGACCAGGATGGAACGCTGGTGGCGGCGGTGATCTACGATCCCATGCGGGACGAAATGTACGCGGCCGAGCGGGGACAGGGCGCCCGGCTGAACGGAAGGCCGATGCGGGTTTCGCGCACGGCGGTGCTGGCCGAGGCGCTGGTGGCCACGGGCTTTCCCAGCCACAAGCGCCACGAGAACCCCAATGTTCACTTTTACCAGGAGTTCACGCTGCGCTCGCACGGGGTGCGGCGGGCCGGCTCGGCGGCGCTGGACCTGGCCTACGTTGCCTGTGGCCGCCTGGAAGCTTTCTGGGAGTTCAAGCTGAACCCCTGGGACACGGCGGCGGGGGTTCTGCTGGTGGAAGAGGCTGGGGGGCGGGTTACGGATTTTTCCGGCGGAGCTTTCCGGCTGGACAGCCGGGAGATTCTGGCCTCGAACGGGCTGATCCACGCGGAGTTGGTGGGGCTTTTCAGCGATATGTTTGCCGGGCGCGACCTGGCGCCCATCCCCACGCCGCATGAGTTTGCCCAGAAGCGGGCGGCGCGAGCGGCGGCAGCGGGATAGGCGCCTTGCCGGCGCGGGTGCGCGGGATGGCTGGCTGCCGGGAGCGAAAACGGGAAAGATAGCGGGGAATGATTGTTCTGATTCCCGCATCGTAAAATGCGGTTGCCGGAGGGCGAGTCAGCCTTTGGGGTCCTGTGCTACTATCAGCGTCGAGGATTTCACTCTCCGGAGAATTCAAAGATGGCATACGTCATTGCAGAACCCTGTATCGGCACCAAGGACACCGCCTGTGTAGACGCCTGTCCGGTCGATTGCATCCACCCCAAGAAGGACGAAGACGGCTTCGCCGAGATCGACCAGTTGTTCATCGACCCGGTCGAGTGCATCGACTGCGGCGCCTGCGTTCCGGCCTGCCCGGTTTCGGCGATCTTCGCGCAGGACGACCTGCCGGAGAAGTGGGCCCACTTTACCGAGAAGAACGCGGCACACTTCGGCCGCTAGTCGGCTTTTCGCTTCTTCATCCGTTTGAGCTTCTCCAAGCGCGCGTTCCGCCCCGGCGGGATGCGCGTTTGTGTCTGTGCGCCGCGGAAACGCACAAGCAGGGCAGGGGCGCTGAAGGAAGCGGGTGCTTTTGGCCGTTGGGTCTTCTTGCGGCAGCCTATTGGAGGGGCTCATCCGCCTCAGTGAATCTGGGCTCATCGACGGCGGGGGAGAAATCCAGTTGAGGAATCCAACCCTTGGGGTCCGGAATGGCTCCGGCGCCGGGAGTGATGGCAAACCGCCCCTCCCCGATTTCAACAAAATCGACGCTGTCGCCGGTCTTGAGCCCAAGCTGTCTACGGACGTGGGAGGGAAGGGTGATGCGGCCGTTGAAGGTGACCATTGCGGAGGGCATTTAGAACCTCTGAGTCTATTCTAACCTTTGACCGGGCGGCATTGTCAGGGAAAATTCCGATAGGCTACGGGGGTTTAGCTTACGCGTGGGCTCAGGCGAGCAGTTGCATGCCGGCATCGCGCGCGGCCCGGCGGTCGAAGGTGACGGTCCGGCTGCACCCGCCCGCCTTCGCGGAACTGGCGATCAGGCAATCGGCAAAATCCGCGTTGCCTTTGCGATAAAGCTGCAAGGCATTCTGCACCATGCTCACTTGCTCAATCACGATCTCCTTCCGTGTGATCAACTGACTCAGGACCGCCGTGATTCCTCTACGATCAAGGCGTTTCTGGCTGGTCATCACCCAAACAAGTTCTAGAATGGAGGCTACTCCAATCCAGCCTGGCTCTCCGATTGTGAGCGAACTCATTATCGCTTTGGCTATGGGGCTCTGCAAGGGGTCGTCCTGAGCAAAGAATCGGACCAGAATGTTCGTATCCAACCCGATCACGCGGCCTCCCCATCCCGGGTATTCTTGTTCGCGTCACTGCGTGTGGCCGCATCGAGCTCCGCGGCATAATCGAGGACGGCCTGATCCATCTGTCCGATCGTGGGCACGTAATCCAGCTTCGATATGCAGCCTTCCAGGTCCATGATCGAACCGGTCCTTGGCCGGAACGCATACTCGCCGTCCTCGATCTCATAGAAGTCGATCCGGACCCCTGGCTTCAGGCCAAGAGCCTTCCGAACCTTGACAGGAATCGTGATCTGGCCTTTGGAGGTTATGGTTGCAGTCGGCATTGAAATCCCCTTCTTTTCGAGAATACCTTACTTTTCTCAGTAATTCGTTACAAGGCAAGAAACGCCTTATATCTTAAGCGGTTCCTTACTCACGGCAAGCGATTCGTCCTGTCTGGTCTCCAACGGCCATCCGGCAGTGCGAAGATAGTAGACGCATGAGCGTGCTCACTTCAGAAGCGGTGGTTTTGCGCACCTGGCCGGTGAACGAGGCCGACCTGATTGTGAGCTTCTTCACGCGCGACTATGGGCGAATGAAGGGCGTGGCCAAGTCGGCGCTGAGGAGCCGCAAACGGTTTGGCGGGGCGCTGGAGCCGATGACGGTGGCGCGGGCCTGGTTTGCCGAGCGGCCCCGGCAGGAGCTGGTGCGGCTGGATCAACTGGAAATTGTCCGCTCCCCGCTCTCGGCCCCGGTTGACCACGCACGGATGGCGGTGCTGAGCTTTTTTGCCGAGGTGCTGGACGAGGCGCTGCCCGAGCACGATCCGCAGGAGACGGTCTTCCGGCTGCTGCTGGCGGTGCTGGAGCAGACCACGGTGGAACGGCCGTGGATGCCTCTGACCTATTTTTCGCTGTGGATGACGCGGCTGATGGGACTTTTGCCCGACATTGGCCATTGCACGGCCTGCGGCGAAGTGCTCACGGCCGGCGAGACCAGCTTCAACACACTGGGCGACGGGCTGTTCTGCGCCCTGCACCGGAACGGCAATGCGAGCGGGCTTTCGGCGGATTCCTGGCAACTGGCGCAAAGGATGCTGCGGGCGCCGGCGTCGACTTTTGCCGCTGAACCGTGGCCGCGGCGGCGCGGGCAGGACCTGCGGCGCTTTACCTTGCAGGCGCTGGAGCGGCATTTGGAGCGCAGGCTGCGCTCGGCAGAGGCGCTGGGACGGCTGGGGGCCTGATCAGGGCTGAAGGCCGATCGGGGTTGGAGGTTGATCGAGGCTGGAGGCTGGTAAAATTGGCTCAGTCCCGTCGAGAGAGAGTTTCCCGTGCCTTTATCCACTATTGAATCCTCAGCGGTTGTGTCTCCCGCCAAACCGGCCGCACTGACTTTTCAGGAGCTGTTGTTTCGCTTGCAGGGGTTTTGGGCGGCGCGCGGCTGCGTGCTGCAACAGCCCTACGACGTTGAAGTGGGCGCGGGTACCATGGCGCCGGAGACGTTTCTGCGTGTGTTGGGGCCAAAGCCGTATCGCGTTGGCTATGCGCAGCCTTCGCGGCGGCCGGCCGACGGGCGCTACGGCGAGAATCCCAACCGGCTGTTCAAGCACACCCAGTTCCAACTCATTCTGAAGCCGCCGCCGGTGAATGTGCAGGAGCTTTACCTTGAGTCGTTGGAGGCCCTCGGCATCGACCTCGCCCAGCATGACCTGAAGTTCGAAGAGGACAACTGGGAGTGGCCCGCGGGCGGCGCTTGGGGCGTGGGCTGGCAGGTGATGCTGGATGGGCTGGAGATTACGCAGTTCACGTACTTCCAGCAGTGCGGGGGCCTGGATCTGGACCCCATCTGCGCCGAGTTGACTTATGGACTGGAGCGCATTGCGGCTTTCCTCCAGGATGTGGATTCGATCTACGACATTGTTTGGGCGCGCGACCCGGAGACGGCCGCGGTGGTGACTTATGGCGATGTTAGGCTGGCCGAGGAGTTGCAGTTCAGTGTGTATAACTTCGAGCTTGCCGATGTGAGCAAGCTATGGGAGCACTTCAACCTTTACGAGGCCGAGGCCAGGGCGCTGCTCGACCAGGCCAATGCGCTGTTTGCCCGGAAAGACGCCGACGACACCGATCGGGCGGAGAAGAGGCGGTTTCCGCTGCTGGCCACCTATGAATTGGCGCTCAAGTGCTCGCACCTGTTCAATCTGCTGGATGCGCGCGGGGCCATCAGCGTGACCGAAAGGGTGGGCGTGATCGGGCGCATTCGCGCGCTGGCGGTGGGCGTGGCCAAGGCGTATGCGATGCAGCAGGGGAGTTAGCGAGGCAGCGGATCAGCTACTCAGCAAGTCAGCGCCGCTTGCGCGGCATCGGCAAGTTAGCAAGTTAGCGGAAAGAAACGCAAAGTTATGGCAGATTTTTTGTTGGAG
>JBEKZJ010000147.1:0-12831 GCA_049509995.1 Occallatibacter sp.
GACGTTGCGGACGTCATAGGCAACCTTGGGGTCGACGGGAACAATTCCGTTCATATCCGGATCGGATTTCATACGCGCATTGAATGCCATGCGGGGCGGATCTTCAAGGTTGTTTGCCGGCATGAAACTGAGCAACCGCCGGCAAAGCTGAAGCGCTTCGTCGTCATTCTGGGCGATGAGGTGAACCACTCCCGCGTTGTTCATCTGCGACTGAGCGCCACCCAGTTCCTCCGCGGAGACAACCTCGCCGGTAACTTGTTTGATGACCTGCGGCCCGGTAATGAACATCTGCGCCTGGCGGGTTTGGATCACGAAGTCGGTGAGCGCCGGGCTGTAGGAGGCGCCCCCCGCACAGGGTCCGCAAATGAGGGAGATCTGCGGCACAGTTCCCGAGAGCATGACATTGTTGTAGAAGACGCGGGCATACCCGGCCAGACTGTCAATACCCTCCTGAACGCGAGCGCCGCCGGAGTCGTTGATGAAGATGAAAGGGCTGCCGGTTTTGAGAGACAGGCTCAACATGTCGGCAACCTTTTTGCTGTGCGTCTCGCCGGCAGCTCCGCCCAGCACGGTAAAATCCTGGCTGGCAAGATGCACCAGGCGCCCATCGATGGTTGCACAACCGGTGACGACGCCATCCGCGGGCAGCTTCTTTTCGGCCATCCCAAAATAGGTGGCGCGATGAAGGGCAAAAAGTCCGATCTCCTGGAAGCTGCCTCGGTCCACCAGCCTTGCGATTCGTTCCCGCGCCGTCAGCTTGCCGCCGGCGTGCTGCTTATCGATGCGCTCCTTGCCGCCACCGAATTCGAGCTCGGCACGCTTGGCGCGAAGGTCGGAAACCTCGTCGGCAATCGTCTTGTTCTTCGAACTTTCCGGTTGCTTGGCCATCCCTGCTCCTGGATCAGTGGGTATGAATATGAACCTGCTTCAATGGTTCCGGAGCCACGGCTACCCGGCGCTCCTTGCCGCTCAGGGCAATAACATAATTCACCTTTGCGCTCAGTTCATGTCCACCGCTCGCTGCTCGCGGAGCTCTCGGCTCCGATATTTTATTGTATCCCTCCAAAACATGCGCTGATGTGATCGGCTTCACCCAGGCGGGCGGAAGCAAACCGGCGGGCCGCAACGCGTTCGCCGGCATCTTGGCGACCTGCGCTTGATGCCTTTGACTAGGCGATACGCAACGAGCCCGGTGCTGGGAGCTGACAAGGCGCCGGCTTGGCGAGGGTTTCAGGGTTTTGGGCCGGGGAAGAGAATTGGCTGCTTTGACGGATGCGTGGGAGCCGGCGGCGAACTTCGCGGCGGGGGCGTCAAAGCCGAAGGATGGTCAGGAAGCGCCGTTCTTCCGCCGTCATGGCCGGCGCCGGAGAAATTCCGTAACTTATTCATTCGATGATGGTTGAGAAGATTCTTCCGGGGAGGGCCGCTTACTTCGGGAAGGCAAGGATTTGACTCTCGCTGGAATGTGTGGAGTGATCGGAAGACAGAACAACCCGAACGAGGGGCGCAATTCGAGAGCATTCTTCGCGATCGCAGGCTGGCCGCGGATTTCGATTACCGGTGCAAGCAAGCCGGCCAACTGGCATCGAAGATGCGCTTCCTTGCAGCGCCGTGGGTGGGAATGCTGGAGAGCGGGGCGTGGCTGCGCAACGCCGCACACGCAAACCATTGCGCAAGACATTTCGCGGCGCAGGTCTCTTCCATTCCGGGTCTTCGGCTGGCAGTGCCCGTGGAAGCCAATGCGGCATTCCTTTTGGCGCCGGAGGAGATTCTCAATCCGGTTCGAGAGCGCGGCTGGAGATTCTATACCTTCATCGGCGGCGCGGCACGCTTCATGTTTTCCTGGAATACCGATCCGGCGCGTGTCGATGCTCTCTGTCGCGATCTGAAGGAGTGTGCGGCCCAGGCGCACTTCCCGCAGTTGGGAATGGATACCTGATGCCCGACTTACTTGCCGAGCAGCCGGACGACGTGGTTGACGATCATCAGGTCTTCGGCGGGGGGAATGACGCGCACGGTGACGGGCGAATTCTCGGCGGAGATGACGGCTTCGCCGCGGACGTTGTTGCGGACCGGGTCGAGCACGATGCCCAGCGCGCCCAGGCCGGCGCAAATCTCGGCGCGGCCGGCGATATCGTTTTCGCCGATGCCGCCGGTGAAGACCAGCATGTCCAGCCCGTTCAGCTCAGCCACATAACTGCCGATCCAGCGGGCGATGGTCCAGGTGAACTTGTCCACGGCCAGCCGCGCCTTGGCGTTGCCGTCCTTGATGGCGTCGCGCAAGTCGCGCATGTCGTTGGATAACTCGCTCACGCCCAGCAGGCCGGACTTCTTGCTGACTACCGTTTCCAGCCGATCGGCGGCCTCGGTGGCGCTCGAGGCCGTCTCGGCAATCTTGTGCAGGATGAAGAGCAGGACGCCGGGATCGATGTCGCCGGTGCGCGTGCCGCTGATGATGCCGCCGGTTGGCGTCAAACCCATTGACGTGTCGAGGCACTGGCCGCGTCGGATGGCGGAGATGGAGGCGCCGTTGCCGAGATGGGCGACGATGAGCCTCTCCGGCACGTCGGGTTCCAACTGGTAGACGATCGACTCATACGAGATGCCGTGATAACCGTAGCGGCGGATGCCCATTGCGGAATATTCCTCGGGGATGGGCATGTGGGTGACCACTTCAGGCATGGTGCGATGGAAATGGGTGTCCAGGACGGCAAAGTTGGGAATGCCGGGGAACTGGATCAGGGACTCGCGCATGATGTAGACGGCAATGGGCGTGTGCAGCGGCGCCAGGGCGGCGTAGCTGTCAATCTCGCCGATCAGTTGGGGCGTGATGAGCTGGTTTTCCCTGACCGTGGGCCCGCCGCACACCACGCGATGGCCGATGGCCGCCGGGGCAGGGAAGTCGCCCGAGTGCAGCGCTTTGGAAACCAGTGCAAAGGCAACCGCGCGCGTGGGCAGAGATCGAGTTTGATCGACCAGTTTCTTGCCGGCGGCGTCCTTGATCCAGAACGCGCCCTGGTCGGTGCCGATGCCGTCGACCGCGCCCTCGAAGAGCTTGGCCCGCTGGCCGTCGCCGGCCTCATAGACGGAAAACTTGATGGAGGAAGAACCGCTGTTCAAAACCAATACGGGCAAGGATGCCATGAGTGAAAACCTCTGAGGTTGGGGCTGAACGAGTCAGCGGGTTGGCGGAGTTAGCGGAATTAGCGAGTTAGCAAGTCAGTTTTGCGGCCAGCGCCAATTCTTTATCTCGGGCAGGTCGTCGCCGTTTTCGGCTACATACAAACGATGACGCTGGATGGCCTCGGAGTACCACTGCTCGGCCGCGCCGGCAAGCGGCTTGAGCCTCGGCACGCGCCGGATGACGTCGAGCGCGAGTTGGAAGCGGTCGATGTTATTGAGCACGCACATATCGAAGGGGGTGGTGGTGGTGCCCTCTTCCTTGTAGCCGCGCACGTGGATGTTGTCGTGGTTGTGCCGCCGGTAGGTGAGGCGGTGAATGAGCCATGGATAGCCGTGGAAGGCGAAGACGACTGGCGTGCCGACGGGGAAGAGCCGATCGAAGTCCTCGTCCGGCAGCCCGTGCGGATGCTCGGATGTGGGCTGCAACGCCATCAGGTCCACCACATTGACCACGCGGATGCGCAGATCGGGCAATCTTTCGCGCAGCAGGCAAACGGCGGCGAGGGTTTCGAGCGTGGGTACGTCGCCGCAGCAGGCCATCACCGCGTCGGGGCCGCCCTCGTCGTTGGAGGCCCACTGCCACACGCCCAGGCCTTTGGTGCAGTGCGCGATGGCCTCGTCAATGGTGAGCCACTGAGGGGCCGGCTGCTTGCCGGCGACGATCAGGTTGATATAGTTCCGGCTGCGCAGGCAGTGGTCGGCCACCGAGAGCAGGGTATTGGCGTCCGGCGGCAAATAGACGCGCACCACGCCGGCCTTCTTGTTCATCAGGTGATCGATGAAGCCCGGGTCCTGGTGGCTGAAGCCGTTGTGGTCCTGCCGCCACACCAGCGAACTGAGCAGGTAATTGAGCGAGGCGATGGGTTTGCGCCAGGGAATCTCGCGCGTGACCTTCAACCACTTGGCATGCTGGTTCGCCATCGAGTCGATGATGTGGATGAAGGCCTCATAGCAGTTGAAAAAGCCGTGGCGGCCGGTGAGCAGGTAGCCCTCCAGCCAGCCCTGGCACATGTGCTCGCTCAGCACTTCCATCACGCGGCCGGTTTCCGACAGGTCCTCGTCCACCGGCAGCGTTTCGGCCATCCAGGCCTTGCCGGTTCCAGTGATCACGTCGCCGAGACGGTTGGAGGCCGTCTCATCGGGGCCGAAGACGCGGAAGTTCTTCTGGTCCTGGTTGGCTTGCATGACCGCGTGGAGCAAATGGCCGAGGATGCGCGTGGATTCGAAGTCATGCTGGCCGCGGCCTTCGATTTTGACGTCGAAGTCGCGGAAGTTGGGCATCTTGAGCGGCTGGAGCAACAGGCCGCCGTTGGAGTGGGCGTTCATGCCCATGCGCAGCCGGCCCTTGGGCGCGATGTCCGCAAGATCCACGCGGAAGCGGCCCCTGGCGTCGAAGAGTTCCTCGGGCTTGTAGCTGCGCATCCACTCTTCGAGCATGCGCAGATGCTCCGGCTTCTCGAAAATCTCGGAAAGCGGAACCTGGTGGGCGCGCCAGGTGCCCTCCACCGGCTTGCCATCCACGAATTTGGGTCCGGTCCAGCCTTTAGGCGTGCGCATAATCAACATGGGCCAGGCCGGGCGGGCCGTCGAGCCGTCTTCACGGGCCGCCTTCTGGATTTGGGCGATGCGGTCCAGCATGGCGTCAAAGACCGCCGCGGCCTGCTGATGCATCACGGCCGGGTCCTCGCCTTCGAGAGTGAAGGGCTCATAGCCGTATCCGCGCATCAGGCTCTCCAACTCGGCGTGGGGAATGCGGGCAAGAATCGTGGGGTTGGCGATCTTGTAGCCGTTCAGGTGGAGGATGGGAAGAACCGCGCCGTCGGTCAAGGGATTGAGGAACTTGTTGGAGTGCCAGCTTGTAGCCAGAGGGCCGGTTTCGGCCTCGCCATCGCCCACCACGCAGGCCACGATCAAATCGGGATTATCGAAGGCCGCGCCGTAGGCGTGTACCAGGGAGTAGCCCAGTTCACCGCCCTCGTGAATCGAGCCCGGTGTCTCAGGGGCTACGTGGCTGGGAATGCCGTAGGGCCAACTGAACTGGCGGAAGAGCCGCTTGAGGCCGTCCTTGTTCTGCTCGATGTGGGGGTAGATCTCGGAGTAGGAGCCTTCAAGATAGGTGTTGGCCACCAGGCCCGGTCCGCCGTGCCCGGGGCCGATGATGTAAAGCATGTTCAGGCCGCGCTCGCGGATCAGGCGGTTCCAGTGCACATAAAGAAAGTTGAGGCCCGGCGTCGTGCCCCAGTGGCCCAGCAGACGCGGCTTCACGTCGTCGAGGGTAAGCGGGCGCTCCAGCAGGGGGTTGTCCTTCAGGTAGATCTGGCCGACGGAGAGATAATTGGCGGCACGCCAGTAGGCGTTCATTTTGTCCAGCATTTCGGGGCTCAGGGGTCCTTTGCTCGCTGTTTCTTCGCTCACATTGCACCTCGCATGGAGAGTTTTTTTGACGTTCAAAGCCTAACAGTCGATGGTTACAGCCGTGGGTGATTGATGTCACAAGCGGGTGGGCCGACGGCCCATTTTGTGGAACATTCTAGCTCTCTTGATATTCGATGCGGAAATCGGCGCGCGGTGATGTGCCGCATCGATCTTGACTTTCACCTCCATTCCGGGGTTCAATCGTTAGCTGCTGTTGAACTCCTGGGTGTTTGCAGCGAAACGTCCAGGGGACGGGCAGGGAAGAAAGGCGGAGGGATGAACGCTCAGGGGGGGATGAACACTCTGCTTTGGATTGCGCAGATTTTATTGGCGGGCGTGTTTCTGTTCAGGGGAGTCAGCAAGCTGCTGGCCTATGAAGAACTGGTGAAAGCGCCGGAGATGCGAGGCAAGGCCAAGGGGGTGGGCATGTCGCCAGGGCTGGCCTCCATTGTCGGTCTGCTGGAGCTCGCCGGAGCGGTGGGCGTGGTGTTGCCGGTCGACCCTTGGCCTCCATACATTCTTCTGCGGCTGGCGGCGGCGGGCCTGGCGCTGCTGATGGTGGTTGCCGGCATCTATCACATTCGCCGCCAGGAGACGGCCGCGCCCAGCGTGACGCTGTTTCTGCTGGCGCTGTTCGTGATTATCGGACGCTCGCGGTAGCGCCAACGCCGGTACGGCCGGACTAGTTTGGCGCAACCGTTACGGGGACTTCGAGCGAGCCGGCGCGGCCGGCGGTGAGATCGTGAACCGCAATGCGCAGAGAAAACTGACCCGCGGGAAGATCGAGCGGAAGGCGGATGGGAATGCCCGAGGCCATGGTCCGCGCGTATTGTCCGGCCTTGATGTTCATCTGGAAGCCGCTGTCCAGATAATTCACTCGATGGCCCTCGGGATCGTAGGCTAGCAGCAGGAATTCGATCTGGGAATGTTGCGTGCCATCGGGAGTTGTGTCGTAAATGAGGCCGTGTGGGCCGACATTCAGGTCCAAAATGAGGCGATGCAGGGGTAGTTTCAGGGCTGGCGTCATTTCCGCGGCTGAAAGGGTGGGCAGCTTTGCGCCTAGCGCAGCGGATCAGAGGCGGCCAGCACGCGCGCCTGGAACAGGATTTGCGTCGATGGCGGCGCGCCGTGCAGGGTTGCAGCCACAATCAGGCTGGTCTGGCCGGGGTTGTGGGGCGAGGGGTATCCGTAGGGTCCGCGTAGTACTTATGGCGAAAGCCGACACCAGGGCGGGCGAATACGGCGTCAAAAATAGCGCTTTAGCTTGAGAATCTGCGACTCGAAGCCGTACCACAGGGCGGTGGCGGCGGCGGTGGAGGCGGCCAGGCGGAAGGCGACGACGGCGAGGTTGCCGGCCATGCCGTAACGGTCCATGCGCAGATCGAACCAGCCGAAATAGATAAAAACCGAAATGTGAATCATGTAGAGGCCGTAGCTGATGCGGCCGTAGAAGGCCAGCGGACCGCTGCGCAGGGCGGCGTTGAGGGGATTGCGGGCGCCGGTGGAGGCGATCAGGGCCAGCACCGCGCCGGCAAAGCCCGTCGCCAGCGCGGAATCCAGGAACGCTGTTCCGCCGGCCACAGTGGCAGCGGCCGCAATGCCCAGAACGAATGCGCCCAGGCCCATCCAGAGCCATACGCGGCGGCTGAGCGGGAGCGTATGCAACCCCAATGCCATGAGGCTCCCCAAGGCAATTCCGTCGAGGTGAATGAGCGTGTGCGTTGGCGTGAGCCAGGTGTACTGGCTGAGGCGTAACAGCGGCGAAGCCGCAAGCGCAAAAAGCAGGACGGCCAAGAGCATCCAGGGCTTGCGCAGAAAACGCACCAGCGGCGCCCATAGAAAGTAATACTGCTCCTCGATGGCCAGCGCCCAGGTTGGACCGATGGCCGGGGGCAGCGTGAGGTGGAAAAGATTCTGCACCAGGAAGATGTACGCCAGCCAGGGTGCGGTTTTTATGGCGTCGATCACGCTGGGGCCGATGAACCAGGGCGCGTTAAGGTAAACCACCACCAGCAGCAGGATGTAGACCGGCCAGATGCGCAGCGCCCGGCGCGCATGGAAGTTATGGAAGTAATGCGGCTTGTCCCGCGTCACCAGCAGGATGGACGTGATCAGAAATCCGCTGAGGACAAAGAACAGAATCACCCCCGCCCATCCCCACAGCGAGGCGTAATAGATCCATGTGCCCTCGAGCCGCTGATGGCAGTGATAGAGCACCACCCACAAAATGGCCAGGCCGCGCAGGCCGTCGAGTTCCGGCAGGTAAGTGGGCAGCCAGGTTGGGCGTTGGATGGGCAAGGTAGCGGGTCAGCAGGTTAGCGGGTTAGCGAACAGGTCCCCCGGGGGACCTGTTCTGTTAGCGGGTCAGCGCGGTCCGCGCTAGCCGGCGGCCAGTTGCTTGGCCCGCTCGGTGGCGCGCATGACGGCCTTGATGAGGGTGACGCGCAGGCCGCCTTCTTCGAGTTCGAGGATGCCGTCGATGGTGCAGCCGGCGGGGGTGGTCACGGCATCCTTCAGCAAGGCCGGATGATAGCCGGTTTCGAGGACCATCTTGGCGGCGCCGAAGGTGGTTTGCGCGGCCAGTTGGGTTGCGATTTCGCGGGACAGGCCCACCTTGACGCCCGCCTCGGCCAGGGCCTCGATGATGATGTAGATGTAGGCCGGTCCGGAGGCCGAAAGGCCGGTGACGGCGTCCATGTGCTTCTCGTCCACCACCACGGTGCGGCCCACGGTCTCAAAGATGCGCTGCGCCAGTTCCATTTGCGCGGCGGAGACGAAGCGCCCGCGACAGAGGGCGGCCGCGCCCGCTCCCAGAGCAGAGGGAGTGTTGGGCATGGCGCGAATGACGGCGATCTCCATGCCCGCCGCATCCTCAATGGCGCGGGTCTTGACCGAGGCCGCGAAGGAGACCAGCGTCTTGGCCGGCGTGAGCGCGGGACGAATCTCGGCGATCAGGTCAGGGACCTGGAAGGGCTTGACGCCCAGCAGGATCAGGTCGGACTGCCGGGCCGCTTCCAGGTTGTCGGTGCTCACGTCCACGCCCCACTGTGTGCTGAGCGCGATGGCCCGCTCGGCGTGGGCCACGGTGGCGTGGATCTGATCGGGAGCAAACAGGTTCTGCTTCAGGAAGGCCTGCAGCAGGATGCCGCCCATCTTGCCGGCGCCCAGAACGGCTACGTGAATGTGGGGCAACTGCGCGGGTACTTCGGTGGCCTCAACGGCTATTTCCGCCATGTGTTTCCTTGTCTTGGATGAGAGTTGTGGTGCAACTCTCAAGAATACTCGCATCGGCGCACGTATGCGGCGATCTGCCTACCGCGTCCGCGCGGCCGGCGATTCGGTGCGCTCGGCAGCGGCGCTGCCGGCCCGGCAGGGCCTTCAGCCAGGCGGCTGATTACTGCATGACAAGACCCTCGCCCGCAAGCAGATTCTTGAGCGATTCGTCCAAGAGCCTGGTGCGATCGGCGGGCGGCCATGCCGAGTTCCACAGCAGATAGCCGCCGTAGACCGTCAGGGTCTTTTGACTTGCGGCCACGGCGCTGAAAGATGTAGTGGCCCAGGCGCGGTACTCCATTTCATAAAGCCCTTCGCCTTCGGTGCCCGGCAACGGGCTGCGAAGTTGGGCGACCAGCGTCCCGCTATGAACAATGGCCCTGGTCATTGCATCCCCCGGCAATCGATCCCCAAAGAAGGTGCAATTGAACAGCACGCCGTCCGGGGAGTCCTGGTCGCCCTTGGAGCCTTCCTTCTTCGGCACCTCGTTGGCCATCCCGAATGCGACGATCACGCCATTCTTATCGCCCTGCTTGCCGAATGCCGCGGCGGCCCTTTCGATCTGCTCCCCGGCCGGGTTGCCGGGGCCGAAGACCTTGGCCCCCATGTGCGCTGCGGCAACTGCGTCTCCGCTTACCGTGGTGTCCGTAAAGTCGCTCCTGGTTGCCGCGGCGGCCTTCGCGTAGTCGATCTCCTGGGACGTGACGTCGGAGACCGACTGCAGCACCAGGCGCGCGCTGTATGCGTTCAGATTTCCAAAGCCGCTCCAGCCCACGATCTTGCCTGCGCTGTCGCGGCTCACGCCGGCCTTTGCCAAGCCATCCAGGCGGCCCACAAGGGTTGCGTTGACCTTGTTGCGGCTGCACGCCAGGCACATCGCATTCTCTTTGAATTGCGTCGCAAGCAGCGAATCGAACTGCTTGAAGTCCTTGTTCCTGTCCAGTTGCACGGGCGTCCTCTCGGCAGTGTCGATGGAGCCGGCAAAGTTCCGCGCCGGTTGGAGTTCCACGACGGCAATCGGACCGGCCTTGCCCTTTGTGCCTTCCGGATAGGAAAGCCAGATATCGTTCACGTGCTGGCCGCAGTCAATGCCCTCGATCGCGAATCGATCCAGACTGGCCGCAACCGTGCCTTTCACGCGAACGATCTTCCCATTAAACGCTTCAGGGCTCTTGAGAATTTCGCAGACGGTTGCATCGACCACCTGCGCGTGCAGGCAGCAGGAAAATGCGCTCATAAGAGCGATTGCAAGCAGGCGTTTCATCTCTTTCTCTCTCGTCGATGGAATGACCCGGGCCGGCAAACGTTTTCGACCGAGATGCCGCCGCAGGTTCAAAGACAACTGGAAAGGTTATCACGCCTAGCGAAATCGCGGGTTGCGGCCTATTTCTGTCCGGCGGGCTTCCGCGCCGCGATCCACGCGTCGATGCGGTCGCTCAGCACGTCGAGCGGCAGGGCGCCGGAGTCGAGCACCTGATCGTGGAAGGCGCGCAGGTCGAACTTGTCGCCGAGGGCCTTTTTCGCGCGGTCGCGCAACTCCAGGATTTTGAGCTGGCCGATCTTGTAGGCCAGGGCCTGGCTGGGCCAGGCGATGTAGCGGTCGACTTCGGACTGGACCTCGGTTTCGGCGATGGCCGAATGGTCGTGGAAGTACTGGACCATTTGCTCGCGGGTGTAGTGCTGGGAGTGGACACCCGTGTCGACCACGAGACGGATGGCGCGCTCCATGTCGCCCTCGAGGCGGCCGTAGTCGGAGTAGGGGTCCTGATAGAGGCCCACGTCCTTGCCCAGCCGCTCGGAATACAGCCCCCAGCCCTCGACGTAGGCCGTGTAGCCGCCGTACTTGCGGAACGTTGGAATGTCGTCCAGTTCCTGGGCAATGGAGATCTGCAGATGGTGGCCGGGAAGGCCTTCGTGGTAGGCGATGTCCTCGACCGAGTAGAGATTGCGGCCGGTGGCGTTGTAAGTGTCGATGAACAGACGGCCGGGGCGGCTGCCGTCAGGTGCGCCGCGCTCGTAATAGGCGGGCGCGGAGGTCTTCTCAAGGTAATCCGGGACCGCAACGACTTCGAACTTCGCCTTGGGCAGACGGCCGAAGAGTTGCGGCAGGCGGGCCTCAATGGGGGTCAGGTAGCCGCGGTAGGCGTCGAGCAGCGCCTCGCCCGAGGCGGGGTGCAATTTGGGATTGGACTTGAGGCTGGCGCGGAAGGTGGCGAGATCGGCAAACCCGAGTTTTTGCGCGATGACCAGCATCCCGGCCTCGTCGCGCTTCACTTCGTCGAGGCCGATCTGGTGAATCTGCTCAGCGGTGAGGTCGGTGGTGGTGGTGCGGCGGATGAGGAAGGCGTAATACTTTGCCCCATCGGCGAGTGAAGAGATGCCGGGCTGCTCGCGTCCGGCGGGAATGTAGCTGACCTCAAGAAAGCGCGCAAAGCGCAGGTAGGCCGGCAGCACCTCCCTGGCGATGGCGTCCAGCGTGTCGGCCTTGATGCGCTCCTGCTCGGCGGGCTTGATGGCGGCGGGGAAGCTCTTGAGGGGCAGCGCAAAGGGCGAGTCCTCGGGCTTCTGATTGGCCAGACCCTTTACCTGATCGAGCACCTTTTGGAGCAGGTATTTCGGCGGCACGCGATGGTCTTCCACGCCGATGGACATGTTGGTGGTCACCTGGTCAAAGGCCTTGGGGATGGCGTGCAGCCGGGCGATCCAGTCGTCGTAGTCCTTGACGGTGGTGAAGCTGAGCTGGGCTACCAGTTGCGGGTAGGTGATGTGGATGCCGCCCATCTGGTTCACGGGCATCTCCCACTCTTTGAACTCCGCGGCCTCCTCGTCCAGGGCGAACCTGCGCAGCAGCAGGTCCTGGCTGATCTTCTCCTGGGCGCTCAATCCGTTGGGGTCGATGGCCCCCAGGCGCAGCAGAAAGGCCTGCTCGCGGGCCAGGCGCTCGTTGACGGCCTTTACGGAGTAGTCGGAGATCTGGTCGTTGTAGCGCTTGTCGCCCAGAGTGGAGGCAAATTCAGGATCATGCTTGAGCCCGTCCTCCCAGTAGTCCTGGAAGAGGGCGTTGAGGGCCTTGCGGTTGGCCTCGACGGCAGCCGCGGGAACGGGAGGGGCGGATGGGGCTTGCGGGCGCGATGCAGGGACGCAGGCCAAAGGCAGGAGTGCGGAAACAGCCAGGACGGGGAGACGCGAACTTGGCACGGGAATCGGACCTCGGGATGAAATCTAGCCTTCCCGTCGAGTGTAGAGGAATGGGGCAGGCAGGTCGAGGTTCCTGGTTTCCCACCCTTCGCCAGAAAAAAGGCGAAGGATGGGGCACCCACTTTTTTGGCTGGGGCAAGGGTGGGGCGGCCGGCGAAGGGGCAGGGAATAGGGAATAGGGAACAGGGAACAGGGAACAGGGAACAGGGACTGGAGAACAGAGATCGGCATTTTCAGCTACGTGTATAGACCGACAAAAAAGGGAATTCTGGCGGGTTATAGGGCGACGGATTAGAGGAGGAAGGTCTGTTGTTAAAAAAAGTGGGTGTGTGAGCTTAGATATCTTTGCGAAGTGTCCGGACCGGGCCGGACCAAAACGTTTGAAAACGGCTCGAAAACGATCGATTGGGAGGCGTTTTTGGCCGTTTTTTGCGTAAAATTAGGGCCCTTGTGTCTACCTTTGAAACTAGCTGCCAGCTTCCGGCTGCCGGCTAATCCACGGGCAAACAGCGGTGGCTTTGCCCGGGGGCAGGGAACAGAGATCAGGAGGGAATGGGCGATGCGGGAGAAAGAACGAAGGCTGGCGCGGAGAAGGCTGGATGTGGAGATGCGGTCCTATCGGCGCGCGGGAATGGCGAAGAATCCGACCAACGAACTGTTGCGGGCGGTGCGGCAGGTGCTGCGGGTTCCGGTGGCGGAGATCGCGCAGAAGATGGGGGTGAACCGTTCGGCGGTGTTCGAGCTGGAGGGCAGGGAGCCGAA
>JBEKZJ010000148.1:0-12599 GCA_049509995.1 Occallatibacter sp.
TGATCTGGTCAGCCACATGGCCTCAGGGTCTCAGCAATTGCCAATCTGCACGCAAGTCGAGATTGGAATCGCTCCGCCTGAAGATAAGAAACCCGGCTGAAAGATAATACATCGTCTCTCTCACCTGCGCCACTTCGAGCGATTTCGCAATTTCGCGTCTCAGAAGTATTGGCCGTGTATCTTACTGTTACCGCCAATTGAAGTTGTTGCCCAAGAAGATCTGTACACAGTTGCCCACTACCACATTCCTTAAGACGGGTCTTCATAGACCTATTTTTGAGGAAAGGCTATCGATGGTTTGACCCATAAACCGAGCCCGTTACCGTTTCTGTAGGCTCGCCAGCGTACTCTCTGACCTGTTCCTCGCCAATGTGCGCAATGTAGCCGTCTGGACGGATTAGAATCCGCGGTCCTTCAACCGTGGCAAACTCAGTTGCGTGGGACCCGCGCATGTGCTCGAAAAGCCTGCTGCCATCAGCAAGCGGGACGCCCGGCATGCGATCTCAGGGGTGCAAATTCCCGAGAGCATAGCCCGAGGATAGGGAGCTACCCCGATAATGCAAGCCAAGCTGGTCGGTCAAAATGCCGCGCTTGATCGTTCGCTTCTGATGAAGGTGCTTGCTCAAGCCGAGAGCAGCGGCTGCAGTAGGCAGGCGCTCGAATTCGTAGCTGTCAAGCAACGAGTCTGGACCTCCGCGCAGGACGTGTGCGAGCTTCCAACCCAGGTTGCAGGCATCCTGCACACCCGTGTTCAGGCCCTGTCCCCCTGCCGGCGGATGCACGTGGGCCGCGTCCCCTGCCAGAAACACGCGTCCGACGCGGTAGCGATTCACCATGCGGACTGCGGGTTGATAGATCGACTGCCAAGCAACGCGCCCGATGCGATGCCCAGTCGCTCGATGCACCACGCCTTCAACGTCGGTTCCGATCGTCTCCGCCTTCGCTGTAAGTTGAAACAACGGAGTGTTCGGTAAGGGACAAAGCCCTATTACGCCGCCCTTGACGAAGGGCCAAATATGCCAGTCTTGCCGATTGAGCCCATCAACTTCGACGTCAGCCACGCGCATCGGCTTCTCGTCGATCGTTTCGCCTTCCAACTTCAAGCCTAGGGCTTTTCGCACCTTGCTGTGGCCGCCGTCGCACCCGATTAGGAAGTCGACTCTTACGGTTTCCCCAGTCGAAAGCGTAGCGTCCACACCATTTTGATCCTGCCGGAAATTGACGATCGCAGTATTGAACTCTACCCGGCCACCCAAAGCGTCAAGACGCTCGCGGAGGAATGCCTCGGTACGCGATTGCGGCACCATCCACAGGTTCGGATACGGGCTGCTCACGGTTGGGAGTTTGGAGGAGCCGAGAGAGCCCCCGCGAATTGAAAGCGGGCCGAGGTGTATGCGGAGCCTGGGATAAAGTCCACCAGCGACTATCGCATGTTTTGCCATGGAAAGCGGGGTGGAAGCAGTTACGTCCTTTATTATCATCGTCAGTAAGGGTGGGGCACCCGGCGATATCTTTCCTTTCACTTGAGCAGGGCACGTTTGCAAGTGTACAATTTGTACATATAATCAGGAGGCCATGGGCTTCGAATGGGATCTCCAGAAGGCGGAGGCCAGTTTCAAGAAGTATGGAGTGCGTTTTTCCGAGGCGGAGCCGGTTTTCGAGGACGATTACGCGATTACGATCGCGGACGATGAGTCCGACCCGGATGAGCAGCGGTTTGTGTCGATGGGAACGGGCGTGAAGGGGCGGGTTCTGGTGGTGGTTTACTGCTATCGGGGCGAGAACATCCGCATCATCTCCGCGCGGCTGGCGGAGGCGCAGGAACGCAGCCAATACGAGGAGTACCGATGAAGCAGAGATACGATTTCAGCCGTGGTACGCGAGGCAGGATTGCCGCCGCGGAGCCGGAGCCGCGCGGCAAGACGCGGATCACGATTCGCCTGGATGGGGATTTGGTGGATCACTTTCTGAAAGAAGCCGAGGCGTCGGGCGGGGCCACTGGCTATCAGACGCTGATCAACCAGGCCTTGCGCCAGCACGTGGAAGGCAAAGCGCCGAAGCTCGAAGAGACATTGCGGCGGGTTCTTCGGGAAGAGATGCGGGCGGCAAGTTGATGGGGATGCCCCAGGGGTTGGGTGCCGTGGTCTCCCACCCTTCGCTGGAAAAAAGCGAAAAATGCGGCACCCACATTGGTGGGAGCATATGGGTGGGGCGCTCGGCTGCCCGATCTCCAGATTATTGGGGATCGTGGTTTCCCAGGCACCCGCACCCGCATTTTCTACTTGTCAGACCTGGGCCACTCGCCGCATTCGCTGAATCGTACTTCGTATCCTACACCTGGACACACTCTGGAATCATGGATACTTGGAAACGAAACCTTGACTGAATAGAGGCAGATTTGTTGAAAATAAATGAGATATACTTCTGTTCAACTCTCTAATATGCGTTCTTCTGGCGTGTAGACAAAACTTATATTTGATTTCCTGCATATTATTGGCGACGTTTGCTTGCATGCACGCGCGGCAGCTTCGCCTTACCGCAATTTTAAGTAATTGACATGGATGGGCTTGTGGCGCTATCATCTGAGGCGGTAGAGAAGAGCGGGCCGTTTACACGGGTACTCTCTCCTGGATTTAGGTTCATGAAATTGCACTTTTCCGCATGTTTCGACGAGAAGAGGGAGGGGCAAGAATGCCAGCCAAATCTGGTGTTGCGAAGAGGCGAGAAGCGATTCGGGAGGATTACTGGCCGACCGAGGACCTCTGGACCGGCGAAAGAGAGACCGGGTGGTTCCCTGCCCCCAGATCGCTTCCACTCATCCTGGCGCTGCTTTCCTCGAAAGAGATCAGCGGCGGTAAGGATCCCTCAGCCGTTTACCTTGAGTTGCTCAGCCGACAGAGGGGTGAGGGCGTGGTAGAGATGGCGCACGAGGCGGAGCACGCATTTGCGGCGGGCTACGAGGGCAAGCGCGCCGTCAGAACCTGGCTAGAGAGGATGATGATTCTTGAGGAAATCGGCTTCATCCGAACGGTGAAAATCGGAAATCAACGGTATAAGTATGCCGCCATTGTTCATCCGACGACCGCAGTGCAAGGTCTTCGCGAACAAAACAGGATTTCAGAGGCTTGGTGGAGGGCCTACATCGAAAATAAGAGGGCCTCGGGTGAGGCAACCTACGAGGATCGGGTGGAGGAGAAACCCGCAGCCTGACGAGATCGTTTACTGGCTGACGCGGTGACAGGGTTACCAACAACCTTCTTCGAATTTGGGGTATGGGGAGCCGTGAAGATGAGAAGAGTCATAGCCTGCTGGCATTACGCTCGCCGTGACAGCAGGCCAAAACAGCAAAGCCTGAACCGCTGGCCTTTGGGAGGAGAGGCGGTTCAGGCTGTGGTGAGGTGCTTTCTGCTGCCCGCCCCCGGCTTGCGACGGGGGCGATTGTGGAGAGGTGTCGCCGTTGCGGGCTAACGGCCCTAAGAACCGGTAACGGTGTGTCAGCGCCCGGGGGTTCGATCCCCTGCCTCCCCTCTATAGTTTAGCGCACAAAAAGCCTACATGCAGAAAAATGCATATGGAGGGTAAATCCAATGGGCAGTCCCCAGGTTCTTTTCAGGCCAAATCCGACGCTGCAAGCGCCACCGAACATCGTCTACGTTTCATTCTCGGCGGAGATTGTTCCGCACACAACCGAGAGCCTGATTGCGACGGTGACAAACCTGACCAACCAAGGCGTGAAGCAAATCTACTTGATGCTGTCCACTCCTGGTGGTTCTGTGATGCACGGCATGAACATCTACAACGTCCTGCGGGCATTGCCCGTGGAGCTGATCACTCACAACGTTGGAAATGTGGACTCGATTGGAAATGCCGTGTTTCTGGCCGGGGGAAAACGATACGCCTGCCCGCATTCCACGTTCATGTTCCACGGAGTTGGATTCGATGTTCCGCAGCAGATGCGTATTGAGGAGAAGTTTCTGCGGGAACGGCTAGACGGAATTACCAGCGACCAGAAACGCATTGGATCTGTCATCGAGGACCGTACCTCCCTTGGAAAGGACGACATCGCCAAGCTCTTCCTCGAGGCCCAAACCAAAGACGCGGCATTTGCCGCTAGCTGCGGGATTGTTGATGAGGTTCGTGACGTCCAGATCCCTGCGGGCAGTTCCGTAGTTTCCCTGGTATTCCAGCGATAATCCGTTGAGCTCCATCATCGGTTCGCCCATTTCACTACCTCCGTTGGGCCTTCACTGAAGGAATCGGCATTATATGCGAGTTCCTTCAGTGTAGGCAATATTACGGCCAGCTACGGCCAATTTCAATTAAAGATTACCAAAACCCCAGGTAATTGGACGCAAACGCCCTTAGAAACAGTCACGCCTTGGCGAGGACGCCGCCCGTGAGCCGCTCTCTCAGGATTTCGTGCCCGTGGGTTAGAAACTCGTCCAGCGGAATCTTGCCGGCGTCTACGTCCGCGAGGATGGCGCGCTGGGCGGCGTATTCCTTGTTGACGATGCCGGCCTTCGATTGCAACATGCGCCAGGCTTTGCGGCGTTCTACGCAGAACATGACTAATTGGCGGCTGAGGGCGCGGTACTCGACTTTGCCGTTTTCTTCCCAGGTGATGTAGACGCCGAAGTCGGGAATGTAGGCGCGGTGGCCGGGGGTCAGGTAGCGGCGGTAGACGACGTCCTGCTGGGTGATGCGAACCAGCATGTTGTCGAGGTGAATGAGTTTGGCCGCGGCTTCGGGCTTGAGCTTCTTGAGGTGGTTGCGGAAGCGGGCTTCAGTGGTACACCAGTGGGCTACGGTGTAGCGCGTGGTTTCGCCGGTGGTCTTGGACTTGGTCTCGTACCAATCCATGTCAATGGAGGGATTGCCCTTGAGGTCGAGGGCCTCCTGATAGGTTTCGCCGAGGCGGGGGTTGAAGACAAACTCGGGCGCGCCGCGAGAGTCGCGGACGCGCTGGGCCTGGTGGAGGGCCATGTCGTCGGCCACGCCGTGCTCGGGCTGGCAGGTGGTGAAGGCCTGGAGGAACATGGTGCCGCGGTACTCGAGGCCGTCGAGGATGGCGCGGTAGAGCTTGGGGGCGTTGGCCATGGAGACCTGGGCGACGAAGGGCGAACCGTGGCCGGCGAGGAAGGTTTCGGCTACGGTCTTCTTCTCAGTGTTCTTGCCCTGGGTGGCGGAGCCGAAAGTGTTCATGTCGCCGCCGCCGAGCATGGGCGTGGAGTCGCTGTTCTGGCCGCCGGTGTTCGAGTAGACCTGGGTGTCGAGCATGAGGACCTTGACGTTGGGGCGGTTTTGCAGCATGACCTTGGAGGTGTTCTGGTAGCCGATGTCGCCGATGCCGCCGTCGCCGCCGACGACCCAGACCTTGGGCAGCTCGACGATCTCCTGGTCGGTCATCAGCGCGTCAGTGAAGTGGCTCAGGTGGTAGTACTCTTCGTCGCTGAGGACGTTGGTTTCACGGGTGAGGAGGATGTCGGCCAGGCGCTCGGGAATGACGGAGCGGCGGGCGTGATCGACGATGAAGCTTTCGCCCATGAGCCAGCCCACGGTGACGCCGTCCTGGAAGAGCGAGTTCATCCACGGGTAGGGGTGGGGGTTGTTGGGCGCGGTGGAACCGTAGACGGTGTTGCAGCCGGTGTGGGCGGCCATGGCCATGACGCTCATGCCGTTGGCCAGGCGGCCATCGACCGGTTGCAGGTTCTTGTGGTTGAAGGCCTCAGTGAGCAGGACGGCGGCGATAGCCTCGACCAGTTGGGCGTCGGTGATGGGGCCGTGCTCGGCCTCGTGAACGGCGATGCGGGCTTTGGTGTCTTTGATGTCCTCGCCGCCGAGGCCGAGGACGAGATGTGCGATTGCCTTACGCAGCAGGGCGTATTCAGCGGGACTGGTGGCCTGGAGCTTGGCAAGGCGGGCGACGCCGGTTTTTTCGAGCGCGCCGGCTTTGACCACGAAACGGTCGCTCTTGGCGTGGAACACGGGGCGCATGTAAGCCTCAGTGACGGCGGCGATGGAGCGCAGGACGGACTTTTCACCGCAGCCGGCGCAGGCGCCGTCGCCGGCTACGAGGGCGTCGTAGTTGGTGCGCACCATGAGCATGTTGCGCAGGGTGGCGGTTTTGGAGTCGGCCGGGTTGGCGGCGTTGAACAGGCCGAGATACTTCTGCGAGGTGTCGGGGAGCAGATCAAGGAAGCCGGTGCCGGTCTCGTGCTCGGCGTTGACTTCTTCGGTTTCCGCGACCATGCGGAGCGCGTTGTGATCGCCGCAGGCGGTGACGCAGGCGGCGCAGCCCTTGCACAGATCGCTGACAAAGATGGAGAAGATGCCGCCTGAGCCGGGCGACTTGCGCTCCGGCGAGGAGAAGATGGCGTTCACCTTCTGGTAGGCCATGGGGACCTTGGCAATGATGTCAAAGAACTGCTGCTTGGACTGCGCGGAGAAACCGTCGATGGTGTCGGTGACTTCGCGGAGGATGGTGGGTAGCGGCGTGCCGGTCTTCATCTCGGCCAACATGCGCTGGCGGGCGAGCTTTTCGATCTGCGGCAACGCGTGCAGCAGATTGGTGCGATCGGCGGGGTCGGCGATGTAGTAAGAGACGGCGGTGGTGAGCAGCGTACTCAGGTCCTGCGAGGTGTTGGGCAGCGCGGTGTCAGGGCAGACGGAGATGCAGTCCATGCACTGGGTGCAGTTCTCGGGGATGTAGAGCGGGGTCTCGCGGCGTGCCACGTATTTGGAGGCAGTGTCCCCGGTGGCCGCGGCGATCATGCCCATGGCCGACAGTGGCGTGGAAGGCTGGTTATAGCCGTAGTGGGAGCGGAACTGGGCGTCGAAGTTGGCGACGCTGGCAATCGGGGTGCGCTTGGCCTGGCCGGCCGGCAGCGGCGTGGAACGGCAGCCGATGCCGCAGGAGCCGCCCACCGTGGCCAATTCGAGGATGGGCAACAGCGCCTGGCCGCGCAGGCTGGAGCGGTCGGCCGCGGCGAGCGCGCCGATCTTGATCTCCTTCACCTGGTTGTAGCCCTGCATCATGACTTCCATGTTGGACTGGACGACGGCATCGCCGAGTTTGCCGAACTTCTTGACGTATTGCTTGTGGACGACGTCGCGGTACTGCTCCTGGGTGATGCCGAATTCGTTCAGGAGGCTGCTGACGGCGAAGAAGGCGCCGAGGAAGGCGTTGCCCTGCATGCGCAGTTGCAGATCGGCGCGGTCGGTGGCTTTCTTGGCGATCTCAAAGCCGGGCAGGGTGAAGACGCGAATGTTCTTATCGATGATCTGCTTGCGCGCCCACTGGGGCAGCCGCTCCCAGGCCTGTTCGCCCTCTTCGTCGGACTCCCATACCAGAGAGCCGCCCTCGGCCATGCCGTCGAGCGGGTTGCAGTGGGTGAAGGCCTTGGGGTCGCAACAGAGAACGACGGTGACGTGGCGCAGGTCGCAGTTGACGCGAATGCGGTCTTTGGCGGCGACCATGAAATAGCTGGTGGGCGCGCCCTTTTTCTCGGAACCGTACTTGGGATTGGCGCTGACGTGGATGACTTCCTTGGGATTGCCCAGGTTGTCGCGCTCCCCGTCACGCTCAAAGATCAGATCGTTGAGGTCGCCCAGGATGGCGCCGAGGTTTTTGCCGGTGGTGATGGCGCCCCAGCCGCCGATGGAGTGGAAGCGCACGGCAACCGCGCCGGCGGGGAGCAGCGACGGAGTTTCGTCACCGACGACCGAGTAGGGGTGGTCGATGCCGAGGACGAAGAAGCTGACGCCGTCAGAGGCGCGCTTGCCGTCCTGGCGGGCGCGGCCGGCGGTGGCGAACTCGTAGGCGCCGATGATGTGCTCGGGACGGAAGTCGCGCGAGCCCAGGCCGTATGTGCCGGAGTAGATATGCGGAACTTCGTCCATGGCCAGGGCGGGCAGGCCTTCGGCGGCGGCGTGGCCTTCGGTTTGAATGGCCTTGGAGAGCGCGGTGCGGATGTCGCGGCCGAGCGGGTTGTCGCCGGAGAGAGCCTCGTCGGTGCGCTCCAGGATGATGACGTTCTTTTTGCCCTTGAGCGCGGCCACGATGGCGGCCTCGGGGAAGGGGCGAATCACATTGACGTGGATGGAGCCGACGGTGATGCCGCGGGTCTGGCGCAGGTAGTCGACGGCGGCCTCGATGTTTTCGGCGGCCGAGCCCAGGGAGACGAAGACGGTGTCGGTGTCGTGGGTCTTGTACTCGGAGATGAGGCCATAGTTGCGGCCGGTCAGTTCGGCGAAATCCTTGTAGGCGTCTTCGAGGAACTGCAGAATGGGCTCGGCGAAGTTGTTGCGCCGGGCCACGACACCCTGCATGTAGTGTTCCTGGTTCTGCACGGGGCCGAGCAGGATGGGGTTGGCCAGGTCCATCATCTTGGGGACGCGGCGGCGGGTGGGCCCGAACAGGACGCGCTGGCTTTCGGTGGGGCAGTCGATGATGTCTTCCGGCGAACCGAGGTATTCGCGGATCAGCTCCGACTCGTGCTTGTAGAAGGTGCGCTCCAGGTGCGAGGTCAGGAAGCCGTCCATGATGTTCATGCCGGGGGTGAGCGAGAGCTCGGTCACGCGGCGCAGAATCAGCGCCTGGTCGGCGGCCTGCTGGGCGTCCTTGCCGAAGAGCATGATCCAGCCGGTGTCAAGCGCGCCATAGATGTCGTCGTGACCGCAGTGCACATTGAGGGCGTGCTTGGTGAGCGCGCGCGCGGCCACCTCCAGCACCATGGTGGAGCCCTTGCCCGGCGCGTGGTAATACTGCTCGACGCCGTAGACCACGCCCTGCCCGGAGGTAAAGTTGACCACGCGCTTGCCGCACACCGAGTGGGCGATGGCGCCGCCCTGGGCCGCGTGCTCGCCTTCGGCCTCGATGGCGATGGTGTTGTGGCCGAAGACGTTCAGGTTTCCTTCGGCGTAGGCCTGCTGGAAGAGCTCGCCGCCCTCGGTGGAAGGCGTGATGGGATAAAACACGCCGGCGTCGGCGATCCGCGTCTCCGTGTAGTAGGAGACGAGCTGGTTTCCGTTTGCAGTAATGCGAATGCCTGGATAACGCGCAGCAGCGGTCATGAATCCCTCTCTGTGAGCCTTGTTCTTGTGTCGATGTCTACGACCTGCGAGATCGCTCGGATTCGAGGGAAGGCCCTCCCTTCGAAACCGCGCCGCAGTGCGTTACGTTGGTGCATCAGTCAGCGTGGTCGAGCGGCCCAGATTCCATGCTCTTGCAAGTTTAAAGGCCGGGATGGAGATGAGGAAACCCAAGGGGAGGGTTGGTCCTCAGCAAGCGGCCTATACATCAGTATGCGCCTGTCGGATGGAGACGTGGTCCCACAGGGTGGGATTGGGGTTTGACGTCTCTGATCGTGGTCCATTTCGCGGTTCCTGGCGCCGCGCAAAGGGTGGCCAACTGGTCCGATCGCCCCGCATTTCCTGCGCTCGTTGTATAGTGGGGGCGACCGTTGTGTCCTTGTTTGCACTGCAGAAGACTGCCGAACGGCCGGAGGGCGGGCTTGGAGAAGATGGAAAAGGGGAAATTGCGGTCGCAGGCGTGGTTTGGGGGCAAGGACAGGGATGGGTTCATCCACAGGAGCTGGATGCGCAACCAAGGGTTTCCCGGCGATGTGTTCGACGGGCGGCCGGTGATCGGCATCTGCAACACCTGGTCGGAGTTGACCCCCTGCAACGCGCACTTTCGCGATCTGGCCCAGAAGGTGAAGAACGGCGTGTGGGAGGCGGGCGGGTTTCCGCTGGAGTTTCCCGTAATGTCGATGGGCGAGACCAACATGCGTCCCACGGCGATGATGTTCCGCAACCTGGTGAGCATGGACGTGGAAGAGTCGATCAGGGCCAACCCGATTGACGCGGTGGTGCTGCTGTGCGGCTGCGACAAGACGACGCCTTCGCTGGTGATGGGCGCGGCCAGTTGCGATGTGCCGGCCATCGTGCTTTCCGGTGGGCCGATGCTGATTGGGCGCTATCGCGGCCAGGCCATCGGCTCCGGTACGGTGATTTGGCGGTTCAGCGAGGCGGTAAAGGCCGGGAAGATGACGGAGCAGGAGTTCCTGGACGCCGAGAGCTGCATGAGCCGCTCGGCCGGCCACTGCATGACCATGGGCACGGCTTCGACGATGGCCTGCATGGTGGAGTCGCTGGGGCTTTCGCTGTCCGGGAATGCGGCCATTCCGGCCGTGGACTCGCGCCGGGGCGTGCTGGCCCACGAGACGGGCCTGCGCATTGTGGCCATGGCGCACGAGGACCTGCGGATTTCGAAGATTTTGAAGCGCGAGGCATTTTTGAACGCCATTCGCACCAATGCGGCCATCGGCGGCTCGACCAACGCCGTGATTCACCTGATCGCGTTTGCCGGGCGGGTGGGGGTTCCGCTCAACCTGGACGACTGGGACAGGTATGGCCGCGAAGTGCGCACCATTCTGGACCTGCAGCCGTCGGGGCGCTTCCTGATGGAGGATTTTTACTACGCGGGCGGGCTGCCGGCGGTGCTGAGCAAGCTGGCCGAGCATGGGCAACTGGACGGCGACGCGCTGACTGTGAACGGGCGGACGATCGGGGAGAACGTGAAGGACGCGCCGATCTGGAATGCGGAGGTGATCCGCGACTACGAAAACCCATTGGTGGAGAGCGGTGGCGTGGCCGTGCTGCGCGGCAATCTTTGCCCCGACGGCGCGGTGCTGAAGCCCTCAGCCGCCTCGCCGCACCTGATGAAGCATCGCGGGCAGGCGGTGGTGTTTGAAAGCATCGAGCACTACAAGGAGCGCATCGACTCGCCGGATCTGGCCATCGACGAGACGAGCATGATGGTGCTTAAGTACTGCGGGCCAAGGGGATACCCCGGTATGGCCGAGGTGGGCAACATGGGGCTGCCGGCCAAATTGCTGGCGCGTGGGATCACAGACATGGTGCGCATCAGCGACGCGCGCATGAGCGGCACGGCCTATGGGACAGTGGTGCTGCACGTGTGCCCCGAGGCCGCGCTGGGCGGTCCGCTGGCGCTGGTGCGCGAAGGCGACTGGATCGAGCTGGATGTGGAGGCGCGGCGGCTGCACCTGGACGTGGATGAGGCCGAGTTGGGCCGCCGCCGCGCGGAGTGGGTGGCGCCCGAGCCGGCTTTCAAGAGCGGCTACCAAGCGCTCTATGTGAAGCACGTGCTGCAGGCGGACCGGGGCGCGGACTTCGACTTCCTGCTCGGCTGCCGGGGACATGCGGTGCCGAGGGAGTCGCATTGAGAATTTGTAATGCGGGCATCGTGGTATCCCACCCTAGCCGCAAAAACAAAGACGCGGCGAGGGTGGGGCACCCATGACCTTACACTCTCCATGAAAATGTACTGAGCGGAATTGGCGCAGCAGTGGTGAGGAGCAAAGAGATGCAAGACGACAATTCTCACTTTGCAAGCTATCCAAGCCTTCAAGGCCAGATGGTGCTGGTCACCGGCGGGGCCACCGGCATTGGCGAGTCGATTGTGACTCATTTTGCCCGGCAAGGTGCGCGCGTGGCCTTCTTCGACATTCAGGATGAGCCTGCGCTGCGCCTGGTGGAGAGCCTCGCGGCGGAAGGCTGCCCCGCGCCGCATTACCTGCATTGCGACCTGACCGATCTGGCGGCCCTCACCCGCAGCGTAGAGCAGGTTTTGGCGGCATGGGGCACCATCGACGTGCTGGTGAACAACGCGGCCAACGACCAGCGGCACAACCTCTCGGAAGTGACGCCGGAGTACTGGGACCAGTCGATGGCCGTGAACCTGCGGCCGCAATTCTTCATGATTCAGGCCGTGCTGCCGGCGATGCGCAGGGCCGGCCGCGGGTCCATTATCAACATGTCCTCGATCTCGTGGATGATTCCCTCCACCGGCGCGGCGCTTTACGTCACGGCCAAGGCGGCCATCGTGGGGCTCACACGGACGCTGGCGCACGAGCTGGCTCCGGATGGCATCCGCGTCAATGCAGTGCTGCCCGGCGCCATCGTCACCGAACGCCAGAAGCGGCTTTGGTATACGCCGGAGTACAAGGCGGAAATCATGGCCAGCCAGGCGCTCAAGCGCGACATCCTTCCGGAGGACGTGGCGCGGCTGGTGCTGTTCCTGGCCGCCGACGACTCCAGCGCGATTACCAATCAGAGCTACATTGTGGACGGCGGGTGGGTTTAGGACAGTTGTCAGAGATCAGAAATCCGGGAACAGGGAACAGGGATTAGTTGTCAGAGATTAGAGAGCAACAGCGAACGGCGTTCTGGCGGGGAGAAATGCTAAAGATTCGACGGGAGTGGGGTGTCGTTGCAACAGTGGGTTTCGTGTGCGTGGGATTCTCGCTAAATGCGCAGAGTCCGCATGAGGCGGTTGCTCAGGCCACATCGCGCATCGCAGGCGATCAGTCCGAAGCTGCGCCGCGCTCGGCAAGCTACCGGCAGGTGCAGGAGCGGTTGGCGCGCGGGTGGAATACGTGGGACGTGCACAGCGTGGCGACACACGTGCTGCTGCCGGAGGGGCTGGCGATTCACGTAGGAATCAAACACAACAGTACCCTGTACGGCGATGCGTTTCTGGGAGATGCGCTGATCGGCCGGCTGGACAAGGGCGCGGA
>JBEKZJ010000149.1:0-12519 GCA_049509995.1 Occallatibacter sp.
GGCTGCGTTCGGCTTCAGCAGAAGCCCTCATCAAGGGAGAATCCGCCGCGGCGCTCGCAATGGCCAAGGCTTTGCCCCGGAGCCCATCCGGCAGGCAGAAGGGCAGAGCCAAGGCCACCGTGAACAGATCGGTCATGATAAAGACGGCATGGAGGAAAGTACCCTGAAAGCGGGCCAGTGCCTGGATTCCGTGGCAATGCAGTTGCCATGCCCAAGGCCGTACCTGACCTCTTCTTTCTGCAGAAAATTAGGGTTCGATTAGGGTGCTGAAGGGTGTTTTTGGATGCTTTTGTGCGCTTTCTGAGCCATCAGTGCGCTTTAGAATCAATGGGTTACGATTCCTCTCCTATTTGACACCCAAACATACATAGGCGCGCCACATCTCTTGGCGTTGTGGAGATAAACCATTAACGTAGAACAACATACATGGCATTCAAATGACGCCGCCTCCGGACGTCCAGGCTATCAGACAACGGAGGTTGGAGCTCAGCGACTTCCCGTTGCCCTGGACATTTCCCGGGACAATAGGCGATGAATCTGAGAAAAATTCCTATACTAGACAGACGGGAAGGGCAAGAAGCCCTCAAGAACGGAGTCCCTTCCTGATGAACACCCCCTCCCAAGCTCTGACGCTATCACCCCTCCTGTCAGACAACGATCTCGCCAACATCCTCGTTGTGACAACCGACTGGGTGCGCTCCCACGCGCGCGAGATTCCCGGTTTCAAACGCCTCGGTTCCTACTTCCGCTTTTGCAGCCAGACCGTCGAGAAATGGCTCGGCGGCCTAGACCGGCTGTTTGAGGCAAACGATGTTTCCCAACTCCTAAGAGTCCCACCATCCTGGGTATATGCCAATGCCGATGAGATCCCCGGCGTACTCCGCCTTGGCCGGTACCTGCGATTCAAGCCAACGGTCTTTCAGCAGTTCCTCACAGCATCCGAGGTTGTCCTGTGACGACATTTGATGCTACAAATAGGCCGCGGTTGAAGCACCACGGAAGGAGGACCGTGGTGCAGGAACGTTATCAGCGGGCCCAGGTGCAAGATCTTGGGTCCAAGTGGAAGCTTTTTTACTGGGATTACACCCGAACCCCGCGTCAGAGACGAACGAAGTCCTGGGCGAAGAGCCGAGTGCCAGGTCAACGCGAGGCACAGCGGCTCGGCGACCAGTTCATGGAGCGAGTCAATGAGCGGAACAACCAACCTCACCTTTTCGCAAGTGACGAGGAAACCGTGCAAGCCGTCCACAACAAGTGCCAGGAACTGACGTGGCCACACCTGAAGAACTCCACGCGCAGGCAGTACGAGGAGAACTTCAAGACCTATCTGCTGCCTGAATTCGGCAGCAGTAAAGTCCGCAAGCTGACGACGGTGGATATCCAGGAATACTTCAACACGTTGTCTCCCGATCTGTCCCCGAAGTCGATCCGGCTGATTCACGGCACACTCCGCGCAGCTCTGAACCAGGGCAAGGCATGGGGTATGCTCGACCGGAATCCCGCAGTTGGGGTGAAGCTGCCGAGAAAACGGGCGGTGAAGCCGACGGTGCTTCTTTCACTGACGGACATCCGCCGGATGATCGAGGCAGCAAAGGAGCCGACGAAGTCGATGATCATTCTGATCGTCTTCGCATCCATGCGCCCGGGCGAGGTTCTTGCCCTTCGCTGGAAGGACATCCTTCGCGATCGGATTGTCTTAGACGAACGTGTTTACGACAGTGAGTTCGACGATGTGAAGACAGATGCCGGCAAGCGTGAGGTGCCGTTCGACAAGTATGGCGTCATTCTGGCGGCGGTGCAGCGAATGTGGGCCAGCAACAAGAAGTTCCGCAAGCCAGATGACCTCATCTTTGCCAATAGGTCTGGCAAGGCGCTTGATCGGCATAACCTGCTTAACCGGCACGTGAAGTCCGTGGCCGAGAAGCTCGGACTGCCGAAGACCGTTGACTTCCGGAGCTTCCGCACCATGCACGCCAGCCTGATGCGACGCTTCGGCGCGCGCCTCGAGGTTGCCCGTGACAACATGGGGCACGCAGGAAGCTCGGGCAGCATCACGCTCGATGTCTATTCGAAGACCTGGTGGAGCGAACGCGTCGAGGCGGTGAGCAGAGTAGTCGAGGCCGTTTTTGCTGAACCAGACAAGGAAGACAACAAGGGAAGCGTGACTCCGCTGAAGGACCTCCCTGACCGCGGAGCTGGCAAAGAGTGGGAACCCTTTTGGGAACCCCAGGCTGTTTAGCCTGGCCAGACTTCAATGTAAGTGATTGAAATGAATGGTCGGGGAGAGAGGATTTGAACCTCCGACCCCCTGGTCCCGAACCAGGTGCTCTACCAGGCTGAGCCACTCCCCGAACTTGGGTTGCAGGAGCGCATCGTTGGGGCGCGGCCTGGCGCGTTTAACCCCTTGCGTGCGCTTCGATCAGTGTAGCAGAATCCAGGGGTTTGCAGGACAGGCCGCCGCACTCATCCCCACCACGCGGCGCCCTAGAACCGCCCCAGGCGCACCCGCACTACCTCCGGCTTCTGGTAAAAGCACAGGCCGCGGTCGGTTTCGTCGCCATTCCACAACCGCAGCGGCTTCCAGACGCCGTTTTCATACGTGCCCTGCTGGGCGGAAACGATCTGGCTGTGCATCCACGGCAGCTTTCCCGGAAGATGGAAGCTGACGCTCGCGTCCACGCCCGTCACCAGGAACTCATCCGGCCCCAACTGCGCCACCAGCGCCGCTCCGTGCGCATCCTTGGTTCCGGGAGCCCTGCGCCCATCGGGTTGCGGGAATCCGAACGCGACCGTGGCTTGCCAGCCGCCAAAGTCCAGTTCCTGCGCGGTCTGCCCCGGCTCCTCCACTGCGGTCTTGAGCTTGCCGTCAAACTCCAGTTGGGCAACCTCGCGGTCCATCGGTCCAATCAGCGCAAAGTTGTTGGCGTGCGCCTTCCACGGCTGATCGCCCAGGATGTTCCATCCCGACTGGTCCACGCCAAAGGGCGAGAAGCCAATGGCCCCATCCCCCAGAGCATAGAAGAAGAACTTCCCAAAGCTGTCGTCGCGACCGGTTTCCGGAATCCACAACGGATTGTCCGGGCGATTGTAGACGCCCATCGTCTCCCGGTAGAACGCAAAGTCGTCGGCGTAGATGTCCGGTCCGATCATGTCGAGCGAAGGCGCCAGCGCGCGCCACAGACCGACAAACTTCTGCACCGCGCCGCCGCTGGGGTAACCGATGCCCGGCGCATCCAACTGCCGCTGCGGGGGCTGCGCCGCCGGGTAGTCGAGCCACACGTTGATATAGAGCGGAATCGCAAACTCTGCCTTGCCCGCCGCGGCAATCTCGTTGATGTATTTCGCCTGGTGGTAGGCCTGGAAGATCTCGTCGGCCTCGGCGCCGAATACCTGGCTCCAGTTCCCCGCCTTGTTGTGGGTCGCGGCCAGCAGATCGGCTGGAACCTGGCCGGCAAACTCGCGATTCGCCTCCGCGGAGTTATCCCGCACGCTGCCGATGTTGCCCGACTCGTTTTCCACCTGAATCAGCAGGACCGTATGCTGCTCGTTGTCGATCTGCTTCAAATGGCGCATCAGGGCCGTAAACGCCGCCTTGTCCGCCTCCAGCGTGTTGCGCGAGTCGGGCGAGAGCACGTCGATCGGCTCGCCGTCGGGCCGGATGGTGTGGGGAAAGCGCTTGGGATCGCCTTTCACCCACGCCGGCACATAGTGCATGTTGCCGTTCTTCCAGGTGCCAAACCACAGCAGCACTACGTGCAGGTTGTGTGCCCGGGCGCCCTTCACGATCTGGTCCACGTTGGCGTAGTCGAAGTGGCCCTCCTGGGGCTCAAACTGCTCCCAGTAGACCGGCGCCTCCACCGTGTTGGCGTGCAGCGCGGCCATCGACTCCCACACCTGCGGCAGTTCGCTAGGCCAGGCGCTGGAGTTGTGAATCTGGCCGCCGAGAATCAGATACGGACGGCCCTCGACCAGCAAAGCGTAGCGGCCATCCTTTTGCACGATTTGGGGAGCTTCGACGGCCAGGGCCGCGGAAAGCCCGGTGAAGGCAACCAGGGCAAAGGCAATCAGGGCAGTGGCAACTGAACTTGAGAGAGAGGTAGAACGAAGGAGAGTCGAGCAGCGCATGGAAGATCACCCCCCAAGCAATGTAATCGTATACATCAACTTGCGCAAGCCGGAACCGCACATTTGTTCTCGAGGATTAAGATACTGCATGTGATTGGTTGGCTTCTTCCGCCAATCTTGTATCTTTACGGTCAATGATGAGACGACTCTGTTCTTTGCTTCTGTTGGCCGCCGGTGCTTCAAATTGCTGCGCCCAGGCGGCTCCCGCGACGCCAGGCGCTCCGATTGTCGATAGCGACTTTGTTGCGTCCACGGTGGCATCGCTCCAGTCGTTGATTACAGAAAAATACTTCGACGAGGCTGCGATTCCGCAAATCAACGCCACGCTTGGAGCTGCTCTCGCAAAAGGAGATTTCTCGCGGGAGAAGAATCTGAGTGACTTTGCGAGGCAATTGACGGCCACTCTCGATCAAGCCAGCCACGACAAACACCTGTTCGTTACCGTGTCCGCTCTTTCAGACTCCGGTTCAGATAGAGCTCAGCTGACTCGAGCGGAAAGCGCGAGCTTATCTAACTTCG
The DNA here is from genome assembly GCA_049509995.1 of Occallatibacter sp. GTDB lineage: Bacteria > Acidobacteriota > Terriglobia > Terriglobales > Acidobacteriaceae > Telmatobacter. The sequence continues at coordinate 4,645 of JBEKZJ010000149.1, forward strand.
GGATGAGGACTGCAAAAGTCCTGGATGGAAACGTCGGCTATCTCGAAGTTACCGGGTTCTGCCGGGCAAATGAAGGAGCTGAAGCGGTAGATGCCGCCATGCGCTTTCTTGCCCATACAGATGCGATGATTCTCGACTTTCGTGTGAACGGCGGCGGCTCTCCAGACACGGCGTTGCAGCTTTTGAGCTATTTCTTCTCTGAACCGAATCTGCCTCTTTTTTCTATCGTTCCGCGCTCCGGCGAACCCACGATCGAGCGCACTTTGCAGACGGGAGTCGCATATAGAGACGAAACACGGCCTGTTTATGTTCTTGTGTCGGCACGGACCTGGTCCGCAGGAGAGGGCGTACCGTTCATTCTGCAGGAAAGACACCGGGCAAAAATCATCGGCGAGAAGACCGCGGGAGCCGCGAATCCAGCAGGGCCATGGCCCATCAACCAGGCTTTGACGGTTACAATTCCCAACGGCCGGATCAAGAGTTCGATGGCAGGAAAGAACTGGGAAGGGACAGGCTTGGTGCCTGACATGATCGTCTCTCCGGATAAGGCCTTTCAAACCGCCTACGTGCAAGCGCTTGAGGGTCTGCTTGCCCGAACTGCAAGCATTCCCAAGCAGAAGGCAATCTCCGACGCGCTTGCAAATGCCAGAAAGTGAAGTTTCTTGGCGCTGACTTATGCAGGCCGGCATGACTCCGGCACTGAGCTGCTGTGAAATCGCCCCGGCTTGCCGAAGTCCATCGGCTCGCGGCGGGAATCAAGGCCGCGCTCTGTCTGATGAATCTCTATTGTTTCCTGCACAAAGAAAGGTCCGCTCCGGAGCAAGACTCGCGCGGAGCGGACCCTTCCTTCTGGAGTTACCGCCCGAAAAGCGACCTACTTCTTCTCAGTCTCCGCCGGCGGAACCGCGCCGGGGAAGATGCCCTCAAGCGGGGCGCGCTTCTTCTCTTCCAGGTCGGGCTGCGGCAGCGGCTTGCGCGGCAACATCTGGTCGCGCTGCGCGGCGTTGTAGAGGAAGATGGCCTCGACCGTGGCAATCTGCTTCAAATCCGCCGGTTGCAGCCGCTCCACCACGTCCTCGTTGGAGTGGTGCGTGCGGGCCTCGTAGTCCAGCATGTCCTGGATGAACTGGAACCCCGGAATCCCCACCGCGTCGAAGCTTAGGTGATCGGTGCCACCGGTGTTGCGGTTGGTGATGGTGGTAACTCCCAGGTCCTTCAGCGGGGCAATCCACTGGGCAAAGATGGGCGCGACGGCCGCGTTGCCCTGCGTGTAGACGCCGCGAATCTTGCCGGTGCCGTTATCCACGTTGAAGTAGGCTGAGATGAGCTTCTGCTCCGGCTTTACTTCCAGTGGTCCCGCTGCCCGGCGCATAAACTCCGGCAGTTGCAACTGGTCGGGCGCGGTGGAGAGCTTGGCCGAGCCGAAGTGGATGGTGCAATAGCCCTTGGAGCCGAAGATTCCCTCCTCTTCGCCGGTCCACAGGGCAATGCGGATGGTGCGGCGCGGCTTCACGTCCAGCGCCTTCAGGATGCGCACGGCTTCCATGGCCACGATGGTTCCCGCCCCGTTATCGGTGGCGCCGGTGCCGGCGATCCAGCTATCCAGATGGCCGCCCACCATCACCACCTGCTCCTTCAGCTTCGGGTCGGTGCCGGGAATCTCGGCCACCGTATCGAATCCATGCTCGTGCTCGCCGGTGACCTTGGTGTCTACGTCGATCTCCACGCTGACCGGCGCGTGCGCCTGGGTGAGCCTGTAGAGGCGCCCGTAACTCTCGATGGCCGCCACCACCACCGGAACCTTGACAACCTTTTCGGCAACGTAAGGAGTGCGGCCCAGGGTGGCGCCGTTGTCGTCAAAAATGGTGCCGCCGGAGCCGCCGCCGTTCTTGCCGTCGCGGCTGGGTTCGATGACTGCGGCCACCTTCTCGTCGGCAAAGAACTGGGCGATCTTGTCGATCAGCCGCAAGCGCTCCATGCGTTCCCGCATCCGCGCCTGCATCTCCGGGGGAATGCCGCCCGCGCCGGCGTTCACCGGGAACGCGGCAATATCCTCGAGGTCCTTGTCGGTGTCGCGCTCGAACAGCGCCTTGTCCACCGGCGGAACCTCGCGCATGGCGCCGAAGAGAACCACCTTTCCGGCCAGCTTGCCCTTGTATTGATCGAAGTCCTTTTCCGTCTGCAGGCTGACAAAGACCACGTCTCCGGTGACCGGGCCGGGCGTCGAGGGCGACCACGGCGTGGCCTGCACAATCAGCACAGCCGTGTCCGGCGTAACCATGCGCGCCCAGGTGTTCAGTTGCTGCCAGCCCAGGCCGAACTCGCCCCAGTCTTCCAGGTGCGCATTCTCCAGGCCGATCTTGGTAAGCGTGTCGCGGGTCCACGCGTTGGCCTTCGCCAGGTTGGGCGAACCGGTCAGCCGCGGGCCAATGCCGTCCATCAGCGCGGTGGCAAACTCCATCACGTGCGAGTGGTTCAGACCCTCGTCGCGAATCCGCTGGTACATGTTCAGGTCCAGCGACTCGGTGGCCGGTTGCACCTCGGCGTAAGGGTCAACGGATGCGGGCGCTGGCGCGGGAGGCTTGGGCTTGTCGGCGGCATGAAGAAGAAGCGCCGCGGCCAGAAAGACCACGGGGAAGAGGCGAAGCATTTTCACTGGCATCAGAATCTCCGGTCGGAAGGGGATGTGTTTTCCGTTTGCTGGAATTGTAGGTCATCGCTCAACCGGACCGTCCGGCAAATGCAGGCGATCGCACAATTTCCCTCGCAAAAACAGCCCCCAACGCGACCGCGCCCCCCAGCGCGTCAGTCGCTTTTTCCCGAGCCCTTATCCCCCCCGGCAGGCAAATCCAGCGCCACCAGGACAAAGCGGGTCTTGCCGTCCTTGGGATTCTCAAAGCCCACAACGTGCTGGTGGCGCTTGGAGCCGGCCTTCAACTCTAGGCTATGCTTGTCGGTCCCGTAATCTCCCCGGTCGATCTTCACATTGGCGTTCTTCTCGTTATCCTCGCAGGTCAGCCCCTCGGAGGTCGCGGTCGGGGTTCCCACCGGCGTAGTGCCCTGGCAGATAATCACGTCGCCATAGCGGCCCAGAGCCTTCTTGTAAAACGCGGTCACCTGCTCTTCGGTGTCCGGGGTCTCATAGGAAACCGCTCGCACCCGCAACTCCCATTCGCCAAAGCCAAGGTGGACGTCCGCCGACTTGTGCTTGTCGTCGCCCTTCACCTGCTGGGCGCCGGGATAGACCGGCAATCCCAGGTCCGCGGCCGAAGTCTGGTCGGTATTCACGTGAACGCCGCCAAAGGGAGTATCCACCTGGACGTTCTTGTCTTCCCCGTTGGCGCCCTTGTCGACGTGCACCCTGCATCCGGCCATCCCGGCCACCAACGCCAGGCCCGTCAGCAAACCTGCCGCTTTCCCCATCTTGTTCAGCACCATGGCAATCGCCCTCTTGCCCTGTTATACGCCCGCCATTGCCGAAAGGTTCCGGGAATCGCCTTGCCCGCCTGGCCTCATCTCTTTACCGCCTCCAAGTTTTTTAGAGCGGAGGTTCCTTGCCTCACCGCGCGTAAATAACCGGAAATGGTATCGTGGAGCGCATGAAGAAGGCGTTTACTCGGGCGTGCATATCTTTTTTGGCTGCGCTTCTTCCAGCCATGGCCACGCTCTTCGCGCAAACAAGCGCCCGCGTCCAGCCGCAGTTCGAAGGCCCGGTCTCGATTCAGGTTCATGCCGGCCAACCTACCGGCGCCTACACCCCCATCTGGAATTTCTTCGGCGCCGATGAGCCGAACTTTCTTTACGCCCCCAACGGCAAAAAGCTGCTCGGCGAACTGGCCGCGCTCAGCTCCGTTCCGGTCTACTTTCGTCCTCATAACCTGTTCACCACCGGCAACGGCGAGGGCTCGCTGAAGTGGGGCTCGACCAACGTATACACCGAGCGGCCGGATGGAACGCCGGTCTACGACTTCACCCTCACCGACCGCATATTCGACGCGCTGATCGAGGCGCATGTCCGTCCTCTGGTCGAGATCGGCTTCATGCCCCAGACGCTCTCCACCCACCCGGAGCCGTATCGCCACAGTTTTCCGAAAGGAGACATCTTTACGGGCTGGACGTATCCGCCCAAGGACGAGGCCCGTTGGTCGAAGCTGGTTGAGGCCTACGCGACCCACCTGCGCGACCGCTACGGCAACCAGACCGCAACCTGGCTGTGGGAGGTGTGGAACGAGCCCGATATCGGCTACTGGCACGGCACCCCGGCCGAGTATGATCGCCTCTACGACCTGACCGCGGCCGCCATTCGCCAGGTCCTGCCCCAGGCCCGCATCGGAGGTCCCGAAGTCACCGGCGTCAGCGACCGCTCCGAAGTGTTCCTGCGCCAGTTTCTGGAGCACTGCGCCCACGGCGTGAATGCCACAACCGGCGGCACAGGCGCGCCGCTCGACTTCATCAGCTACCACCCCAAGGGCAACCCGAAGTTCATAGAAGGCCATGTCGTCATGAGCGTCGGAACCCAGTTACGGGCGGTCGAGCACGGAATGCAGGTCGTCGCCGGCTACCCGGAGTGGAAGCACACGCCCATCATCTTCGGCGAGAGCGACCCCGAGGGCTGCGCCGCCTGCCAGGGCAGCCAGAACGGCTACCGCAACGGCCCGCTCTACGGCGTAAGCGTAGCCGAAGCCACCCTGCGCACCTACGAGCTGGCCCGCCAGTACGGCGTCACCGTCGAGGGCGCGGTCACCTGGGCCTTCGAGTTTGAAGATCAGCCCGCCTTTGCCGGATTCCGCGAACTGGCCACCAACGGCATCGACAAGCCGGTGCTGAATGTCTTCCGCCTATTCGCCATGTTGGGCGGCGGGCGGTTAACCGCGGCCCATCCTGGCGAAATGCTGCCCCATGAAGTCCAAGCCCGCGAAGCCCGATCCGGTCCGGTCTGGGTCGCCACCCAGAGCACTGGGGCTCTTCCGTTGGCCGAGGTTGTGGACCATAGCGCCGCCGCCGCTCCCGACGTAAATGCCGTGGCTACCCGCAACGGCCGTGAAGTGGATGTGCTCGTGTGGAACTACCATGATGCCGACGTCCCCGCCCCGGCAGCCCAGGTCCATCTCTCCGTCGATGGACTGCACCGCGGAACGGCGGTCGCCGCCGAGTTCCGCGTGGACGCGATGCACAGCAACGCCTACCGGGTCTGGCGGCAGATGGGCAGCCCCGCGCACCCCACCGCGGAGCAAACGCAACAACTCCAGAAAGCGGGCGCTCTGGAACAGACGGTGCCGGACCACCCCATTGCTCTCGATGAGGGCAAGGCCGGCCTCGATCTGACCCTCCCGCGCCAGGCCGTCGTGCTGGTGCGCCTGCGAGAGCAGTGATCGTCTGGACGCAATTGTTTCGAACGGATCCGGAAACGGCTGAGAGCGAAGGGGAAGTTCCATTGCAAGCGAGAACCAAGGCCCGCACCCTTGAGGCAAATGGGCCCCAGGCCGGATTTGAACCTCCGGAATGAAGCCCGGATCAGTGCGTCGAGGGTCCGTCTTCCTTGGTGCTGGTGGCAAACAGAAGCGCCGCCACAAAGACGACGATAATGACGGAAACGACGAAGAAAGGGGAAGTAATGTCCATGGCGCGGGCTCCTATCCGCTAGAGTACCAAAAAAGAGGCCCCGTTTCCGGAGCCCCTTCCCTGGGAATCGAGATGGACCTACTGTTTCGGTCCGCCGCCGGGGTAATCCACCCGGATGGTCAGAATCTCGTAGGGGTGGATGGGGACTTTGACCACGTCGCCGGTCACCTTGAGCGGGCTGCCTTCGGGCGTCTCCATCAGGTTGGTAACCGTGGCTCTTGTCGCGCCCGGCGGCACGTGGAACTCGGCCGTCGCGTCCTTGCCCGCCCATTCATACACTCTGAAGATCAGCCCGTTCGCGTCTTCAGCCTTCTTCACCGCCGTCAGAACCACGTTCTCCGGCTCGACCGAAGCAAACGAGTGCTCGGCAGGGAGCGACCCCGCGTGAGCCGTGGTCACCACCGCCGTCAGCGGGTAGTTGTACTCCCAGCCGTGGGGCACGGTGAGCGCGTCCTTCCACGTCCCCGCGTGGGGATAAAGCGCGTAGTGGAAGTGATGGTGGCCCATGTCGGCATCCGGGTCCGGCCATTTGGGCGAGCGCAGCAGCGTCAGCCGCAGCACGTTGCCCACGGCATCGTAACCGTACTTGGTCTGGTTCAGGACGCTCAGCCCATGCTTCCCATCGCCCAGATCGGCCCAGCGCATAGCGGGAACCTCGAACTGAGCTTTCTCCCACGAGTTGTCACGCGTAGTCGGCCGATCGATGATCCCGTAAGGAATCTCGTACGTTGCAAACGGCCCGGAAGCCGCCAGAGGAAACGCGGCCTTGAGCAGAACATGCGTCTCGTGCCAGTCGATGTCGTTCTCGATGTCGACCTGATCGGTTCCCGGAGCCAGATCGATGGTCTGAACGAATTTCGAGCTTTGCCAATGGCGGGTCACGCGGATTTCCGGGTCCGGAGTCTGGACTCCGGAAAACGCGACTGAATCGGCATTATCAATCACCGTCGGCGGTACTTCGAGCGTGCCGGGATCGATGTTCCAGGCATCGTAGTCCTTTGGCGTGTCTTTGAAGAACTGGAGCTGATTGCCGCAGGCACCCGGTGCAAGGGATTCGAAATTGGCGCGCTTGTCAAAGAGGCCAGTGATGCAGCCGGTCTTCTTGTCAACGGTAACGCGCAAATTCGCGTTCTCAATGATTAAACTGTCGGCGGTCTCGTGTGTCTGAGTCGCATGGAATACAGGAGAACCAGGAGGCTCTGGGAAAATCTGATACGACTTGTATCCCATAGCTGGGATGTCGCGGACAAAGATCCGCGCTTCCGCCACTCCCGTCTGCTTGTCGAACGATACCAATTCCGACCCTTCGAACTTACCGCTGGTCGACTCTTCAACGTGAATACCCGCCGGGCTGGTGCCAGGCAATTGCAGCTTGACCGTCACGACTCCCGGCCGTTTCCATCCCAGGGGATTGAAGACCACAACGGGAACGGCTTCAGGATGCTTGGTCTGCGTATCGATCTTCTCGTCTACCGTCCCCAGCGCCCCCGCGCTGATCTCGTTCGTCGACCAAAGCACCACGTCGTAGTCCTTCTGCGCATCCTTATAGATGATGCCAATCCCCGACCCCGCCCCCAGATCGTGGAACTGGTTAAACAGCACCTTCTTCCAGTCTTCGGTCAACTCTGCGCCGGGATAGCTCTTTCCATCCAGCCACGCCAGCGACGCCCACTTCTCGGCGTTCAGCACCTGTTCCTCGGCTTCGCGCATGTTGCGCTTGTGGTTGGCCTGCGTGGTGAAGACGCCGCGGTGGTACTCGAGGTAAAGCTCGCTCTTCCAGGTGGGAATATCCACCTTGCGCGCAACCGCCGGCGGCGCCGTGTACCCCTTGGCGATAGATTGGTAATCCCACTCCCGGCTCTCCGGCGCAATCCGCTTCTCGATCGACGAGAAGAACGTCTGCGCCGTGCCGAACTCGTACTTCGCCGTCACCTGTCCCGGCCCAGCCCAGTGGAAGGCCTCGTCCAGCACGGCCCTCGTCGGTCCGCCGCCGTGGTCGCCGGTGCCATAGAGGTCCATCATTTCCTTTTCGCCTGTTGCCTGCTTGCGGGCCGTGACCAGGTCGGCGCTCAGCCGCACCGGGCTCATGTCGGTGTTGCCGTAGTCGTGCGGAAAATACGCCAGCACCTTCGACCCGTCCGGCGACTCCCACCAGAACAGCTTGAACGGCAGTTGATTCGTGTCGTTCCAGGTCATCTTCTGCGTCACAAAGTAGTCCACGCCGCTCTTCTTGTAGATCTGCGGCAACTGCCA
>JBEKZJ010000015.1:0-50174 GCA_049509995.1 Occallatibacter sp.
TCGCGCCAAGGTCTGGCGCGTCAAGGTGGGCCGGTGCGACCTGCTGCTGCTCGACTCCAATGTTGCCGGCAACGCGCCCGAGGATCGGGAGACGACCTCCCGCCTGTATGGCGGCGACGCGCGCACGCGCATTCGTCAGGAGTTGCTCCTCGGCATTGGCGGCTTCCGCGCTCTCAAGGCGATGGGCATCTCTCCCGGAGTTCTGCACCTCAACGAGGGACACAGCGGCTTCGCGGTCTTCGAGGCCATTCGCAATCGCATGCAGGAAGAAGGCATAGGCTTCAACGCCGCCGCCAGCCAGATCCCCAGGGAAGTGATCTTCACCACCCACACCCCGGTGCCCGCCGGTCACGACCGCTTCAACGCCGATCTGATTGAGGAGCACCTGGGTCCTCTGCGCGATGAACTGGGGCTTACGCAGGAGAATCTGATGGGCTTTGGCCGCGAGAATCCCACCAACCATGGGGAACAATTCTGCATGACCGTGCTGGGACTCAAACTTTCGCGCCGTGTCAACGCCGTTTCTTCCTTGCACGGCGAGGTCTCCAGGGCGATGTGGAAGGGCCTGTATCCCGGCAAGCCGGAAGACGCTGTGCCCATCGGTCACATCACCAATGGCGTCCACGTCCCATCCTGGCTGGCGCCGCAAATGTGCCGCCTTTACGATCGCCATCTCGGGGTTGGCTGGCAGAGCAACAGCGGCGCCGCCCGAACCTGGGAGGAGATCGAGAATGTCGATGATGGCGAACTCTGGGAAACGCACCTCAACCTGAAATCGCAACTCATCGACTTCGTGCGCCGCCGCGCGCGGGAACAGGCTGAACGTCGTGGCGAACCGCATCAAGCTCTGGTGGTCCTCGGCAAACTGCTTTCACCGGATGCATTGACCATCGGCTTTGCGCGGCGGTTTGCCACATACAAGCGAGCCAACCTGATCCTCGCCGATCTCCACCGCCTGGCCTCCATGGTCAACGATCCCAAGCGCCCCGTGCAATTCCTCTTTGCCGGCAAGGCCCATCCCCACGACGAACCAGGAAAGAGGGTTCTTCAGCAAATCGCCGAGATGATGCGCAACTCCAAATTCGCAGGCAAATTCGTCTTCATCGAGGATTATGACATCAATGTCGGACGCCATCTTGTGCAGGGCGTCGATGTTTGGCTCAACAATCCGCGCCGTCCCCTGGAGGCCTCCGGCACCAGCGGGCAAAAAGTGGTGTTGAACGGTGGCTTGAACCTCTCCGTGCTGGATGGCTGGTGGGCCGAGGCCTACGACGGCCTCAACGGCTTCGCCATCGGCACAGGCAGAACACACTCAAATCCGGATGTGCATGATAGCCGCGACGGCGAGGACCTCTACCGCGTTCTCAGCGATGAACTGATTCCGCTCTACTATAGCCGTGACCGCGACGGACTCCCCAGAGGGTGGATCACGCGCATGAAGCGCACCATCCGCACGCTCGGCTGGCGTTTCAATGCCGATCGCATGGTGATGGATTACACCCAGAAGTGTTACATTCCCGCAGCCGGAGGCACATCCAGCGAAATCCGTCCGCCCTCCTGACAAGAGCCGAATGCCCCATCCTCTCCGCCTCTTTCCGCGCAAAGGATGGGGCACAAAAGCTGACTCGCTGACTCGCTTGCCTTAGTCCGCAAAAGCCTCTTCCTGCACCTTCGCCTTCTCAATCAGCTTCACCGGATAGTACGCATTCCGCGTGTACTGCTTCACCATCCGGTTGGTGTTGAAGTAGGAGCCGTTGAACGCCAAGGTGGTGCGCATCAGCCGCGCCCACTTCTCCGGCGCTTGCAGATACAGCGGAACCACCGCCGTCTCCAGCTTCTTATAGAGCGAGTTGGCTTCCGCGGCGTCATCGGTCCCGTCCTCGATCGCCCAGCCCGTGAATCCTTCGATGCAGCCCTCGATCCACCACCCGTCAAGAATCGACAGGCTCGGCACCCCGTTCAGCGCGGCCTTCATCCCGCTGGTCCCGGAGGCCTCATACGGCCTGCGCGGCGTATTCAGCCACACATCCACGCCCGCCGTCATCAGCGCGCCCAGATCCCAGGCGTAGTTTTCCAGGTACACGATCCGCAGCAGGCTGTTCGAGAACCTGGCGGCATCTTCCACCACTTTGTGGATCAGAGCCTTGCCGGGTTCGTCCTGCGGATGGGCCTTGCCCGCATAAATAATCTGCATCCCGCCCGCCGCCGTGGCAATCTCCAGCAGCCGCTCGGCATCGGTAAATAGCAGTGTGGCGCGTTTGTACGTCGCCACGCGCCGCGCAAAGCCCAGCGTCAGCACCTTCGGATCCAGCGCCAGACCGGTGCGGAACTCAACCTCGGCCAGCAAGTCCTCCTTGGATCGCGCATGCGCCGCAAGAATCTCCTTCTCCGGCAGATCGATCGCGTTGCGCAGGTAAAGATTGTCCCGCCGCCAGGAGGGAATATGTTCATCCAGCATCTGCTGGACCGGCTCGGAGACCCATGTCGGCGCATGCACGCCATTGGTAATCGAGCGGATCGCAAACTCCGGAAACATCCCCCGCGACACTTTCGCGTGCTGCATCGCCACGCCGTTGGCATAGCGCGAAAATTTGAGCGCCAGAAGCGTCATGTTCAGCATCCCGTCGCGATAACAACCCAGCCTTTCCAGCTGCGCCGTCCTGTCGCCTCCCAGAATGCGTATCGTCTGCTCGGTCGAGAAGCGGTCGTGCCCCGCCGGAACCGGCGTGTGGGTGGTGAAGACGCACTTCTGGCGCACCAGCGCAAGGTCCGCCTCGGTGGGTGTGCCCAGCGGGCCGCCGCCCAGTTCGCGCTCGATCAGCGCCAGCGTCAGCAGCGCCGCGTGCCCCTCGTTCATGTGGTACACATTCACCTGGTGGCCCAGCGCGCTCGCCATCCGCACGCCACCCATCCCCAGCACGATCTCCTGCTGCAACCGGTAGTTGGTGTCCCCGCCGTACAGGTGATCGGTCAGCCCCCGATCCCATCCCGAATTCCCGTCCACATCCGTGTCCAGCAGGTAAATCGGCACCACATGACCATACCGGCCCACCAGATCGTACCGCCAGGCCCGCACCGTCACGATGCGGTCTTCCACGTTCACCGTAACCCGCGCCGGCTCTTCGGTGCAGAAATCCGACGGATTCCACGGCTGAACACTCTCGCTCTGCACCCCGTTGCCGTCCAGATGCTGCTGAAAGTATCCCTTGCGGTGTACCAGCGTGAAGGCCACCAGTGGAACTCCCAGATCGGCCGCCGAACGCATCGTATCGCCGGCCAGTATGCCCAGCCCGCCCGAGTAGGTGGGCATGACCGGATTGATCGCGATCTCCATCGAGAAGTAGGCCACCAGGCCTGCAGCAGGGAAAGTTTCGTACGAAAATGGCTTGGAGAATGTCGGTTGCATGGCTTTCTGCTCTCCGTGGCGCTTCCTGCCTGCGAAGCAACGACCTGAGAATACGTATCCGGGACGCCGGCCGGGCTATATGTATCCTTCCTGGCCTTCATCTGGGTAAACCTTTACGATCTTATCAAGGAACGCTCATGAATGGCCCTCGCACGAAAGGGTCATTCGTCACCATCTACAAGCCGGCGAATGTTACCAATGGGTCATCCACTTTCCGCTTTCACCCGGCGCAAATCAAGCACCCGCAGATTCTCTTTCATAAAAGCATCCGGCCCCAACCCGAACCTTGAATCCCATAAGAAACCAAAACCCAGCGCAACTCACACCCGCGCCACCCGACGACTGACAACTGACGAGTGATCGACCATGCCTTACCTCAGCCGGCGTGCGCCCCCTGAGGCGTGGCAGATGTGAATCTGCGGCACAATCCCGGTCTGGGCCGCGTAACGGCTGCCAAGCGCCTCGACAAATGCCGCTGCCTGGTCCTGCTCCACCAGGTTGATCGTGCATCCGCCGAACCCTCCGCCGGTCAATCGCGCCCCAATCAGCCCCGGCAAATCCTGCGCCAGCGCCACCATCGCGTCGGCCTCCTCGCAACTGCCCTCGAAGTCCTGGCTATAGCTCTTGTGCGCCTCGGCCATCAGCCGGCCTACTTCGGCCATGTCGCCCTTGAGCAGCGCCTCGGCGGCGGCCACTGTGCGCAGATTTTCTGAAATTACGTGGCGGGCGCGCTTGAGCGAGTTGGGCGTCATCTCGTGACCCCATTTTTCCAGGTCCTCAAGCGTCGCATCGCGAAGAAAGGGCACTCCGCCGCGGTGGCTGTTAACAATGGCGCAGGCGGCCTCGGACTCGGCGCGGCGCGTGGCGTAGTCGCCCCCGGCAATCGAGTGCTTCACCATCGTATTGGCAATCACCAGCGCCACGTTGGGCGGAATCGGAGCCAGCTTGAAGCTCAGGTCGCGGCAATCCAGCAGCAGCGCATGGTCCTTGGCCCCGTTGGCCGAAATGAACTGGTCCATGATGCCGCAATTGGCCCCCACGAACTCGTTCTCGGCCCGCTGGCAAAGCCGCGCCAGCACCGGCCCCGGATAGCTCACCCCGATCAGCCACGTAACCGCCAGCGCCGTGGCCACCTCCACCGAGGCCGAACTCGACAAACCCGACCCCAGGGGTACGTCGCCCCAAAGGCTCAGGCTGAACCCCGGAATTGCATGGCCCTCCCCGGCCAGAATCGAAACCACACCCAGCGGGTAGTCCGTCCAGTGCTGGCCGGCCTTCGCAGGCAAGGCCGCTGCCTCAAAACTCCTCTCTTCGCCGTAGTTCTCCGAATAGAGAACGATCTTGCCGTCCGAGCGCGGCGAAATGCCGGCCAGCGTGGCAAAATCGATCGCCACCGGCATCACAAACCCCTCGGCATAGTCGGTGTGCTCACCGATCAGGTTCACGCGGCCTGGCGCCGTAAAGATCGCCGGCTCCGCATGGAAGCGGGCAACGTGCATCGCACGAAAAACATCGGGATCATGCATATCAGTTCACACTCGCATTGGATTGAATTTCAACCACCATCGGCCAGGAAAAGGTTTCCCCGGCGGCCAGCACCCGCGACCACGGCCCCGTTTTCGCCAGCGAGTCAACGGGCGCCGTAGCCGGTTCCAGCGCCACGCAGATCTGTTTCGGCCCCGGCCGGTCCGGCCAGCCGCCGTAGCAGATCCACAGTCCCAAATAGGGCGTGGCAGCCGGGTCAAAACCTACCTTGATGCGCACCCCCGCCTGGGGCCGCACCAGCGCGCACCAGTTCTCTCCTTCGTTCAGAGGGCCGGCAAACAGCTTGTCGCCGATCCCCGACTCCGGCGGTTGCGCCACGCTCAGATCGCTTCGGCTGCCGTTGGCCAGCGTGGCCAGAGGCCAGCTCACCCGTTCGCCACCGCTGCCCAGCCTGCCGCCTCCGGAACCCTCCACCCGCAGCGTTTCGATCGACCCCGGAAGCACGATGCAGTCTCCCGCCTCCGCCCTGAACAATGGATGCGCCGACCAGGACCATGGAACCGGGTAGCTGCCCGTATTCGTCACCGTATAATCCAGCCGCACCTGCCAGCTGTGTTCCGCCCCGCCGTCCAACCCGGCCAGCGTCACCGTCCGCTCCAGCACAAGAGGCAGCGAAAAACACTCCCCGCGAAACGTAGCCGAACTCGCACCCGCGTCTCCGGGGACCTGTTCCCTGTTCGCTATTCCCTGATCCCTGTTCTGCCACGCCACCCGCCACAGATCCCCGTGATCCGGAATCGAGGCCGGTCCCGCTTCAGTCTCCACCGTGCAATCGGCAACCGACGGCAGGCACTCGTCCCAGCCGCTGGCGTCGCCTGCGTCGAAACTCATGGTCCGGCTGCGCGGGCCGTAGGGCGCCAGCGGACCCTGCAGCAGTTCGCGATCGTTTACGAGAATGGAAGCGATCTTGCCGCCCAAGCGCGGCAGAATCGTCAGGGAACAATTCCCCTTTCGGATGAGAACGTTTTCTTTTGTAACGTCGATCATCTCTCCCATCGCCTCTATTCTCCCCAAACTTCCACGCTGGCTGCGGTCAACCTTTCCCAGATCCTGTCCAGCCACGCCCCGTGTTCCGGCTTTATTAACACTGAGCGAAGACAGGTAACCGGTCCTGGTTCTACTCCCTTTTCCTCAAAGCCGGACAACTGAAACCAGCACAGCGGCAATTGTACTAGAGCCAGATGCAAATCACGCGTGGCGCAGGCCGCAAATATCTGTTGCGCCATCTTCGAGGCCCGTTGCGGATCCTCCGCATTCACCTTCCACACCACAATATCGAGCTCCGGCGCCCCCGCCGCCAGCGCCGCAAATCGCTGCTCCTGCCGCAACCGCCGGTCCAGTTCCAACGCCGCCGCCCGCCCCTGAGCCAGACCGCGCGCAAACTCCCCTCCCGGCGTTGGCGGCAAAAGCTGCTGCGTGGCCCACAATGCCACCGCCGACGCTCCCGCCCGGGAGCACTCCAGGCTGATCTCGCCCAGGTGCAACTCCTTCGACGTGAAATACGTATACGGCGAATCGTGCTTGTAGAAGCGCCCCACGCCCGGATCGCGGAACAGCACGCAACCGCACCCATACGGCTGCAAACCGTGCTTGTGCGGATCGACCACCATCGAGTCCGCCTCGCCGGTTGCCGCGTAGGCCCTCCGAGCCGGCTCTTCCAGCGCCTCCGGAATCAGGCGGAAGTACCCGCCGTAAGCCGCGTCCACATGTACCCTGAAGCCGTACCGCTCCCTCAGCGCCAGCACCTCGTCCAGAGAGTCCACCGCGCCGATGGCCGTCGTGCCCAGCGTCACCACCACCGTGCCCACATCGCCCTTGCCGAGTTCGTTCTCCAGCGCCTCCAGGCTCATCCGCCCCCGCCCGTCGGCCGCAATCTCCGTATATTCCAGCTTCAACACGCCCGAGATCCGCCGGTGGGTATAGTGCGCCTGCTCCGAACCCACAATCCGCTTTCCCGGCGCCAACTGCCCCGCCACCCACAGCGCCTCCAGGTTGGCCAGCGTCCCGCTCGAAGTCAGGTGACCCAAATACTCTGTCCAGCCGAACATCCCAGCGATCCCTTGAACCGCCTCGATCTCCATCTCCGAGCTCGCCCGGCCGCCGTCCCGCGCATGGTTGTTCGGATTCAGCGTCATCGCCAGCGCATAGGCCGCCCGCGCCACCGGATGCGGCGGCTTCAGCATCTGCCCCGCATACAGAGGATGGAAATACGGGTAATTGTCCCCCAGCCGGTGCGCGACGGTCTCCAGAACCCTGGCCATCGCCTCTGCATCCGCGCCAGATGCCGCGCCCGGCTCAGCCCCATACTCCGGCAGCCCCGCGAACTCCGCCCCGAGCCTTTCCGTGGCGCGCCGCAACAGCTCGGGAACCGGATCATGCGCCATGGAGAGCTCTCCGACTGACTCTTGGATTTGTACAGTTCAGCTCAAGATAAATCAAGACCCTCGCGCCCTGTCCCAACTTATGGGTGGGGGAATGCTCCACGCCGGTTGAAGAAGGGGATCTATTCAAGAACCAGAAGATTCCGGCTGTATTCTGCTCCGGCCAGATACTTGATCCCCCGGTCGAACGTGACCAGCACGCCTGCGTGCTTCACCGCAAGACCAAGCAGATAGGCATCCGTTACCTGCTGATGGCCCAGCAGGCGGGCGGAAAAAGGGGCTGTGAGAGCGGACCATGATTCTGAGATGGGCCAGTAGCGATAGCCGGGATACGCGGCAAATGCGGCAAGAATGGCGGTGGCCTGCGCGACGGTGCGATTTGCGCCGCCATAGGCTGGATTGGTCGTTACCCGAACAAAACCCGCTTCCGTGAGTGGGCAGACGCCCCAGTCCTCTTTCCCGGAAGTATCGAACCAGTTGTGCATGGCCGCATAGTGCGGACTTTCTGTATCCGCAAGGAATATCAGTGCATTGAGGTCAAGGAGGTAGCGAGGCTTAGTCGAATTCACTCTCAGCCTCTTTGATCATCTCGAGCGTCAGTCCCTTGCCGGTGGGAGGAAAGCAGGGCAGGCCGTTGGGTGAGCGGCGAATGTCCGGCGCGGGCGGCGGCGTGGCTTCCGCCTTGCGAATCAGTTCGCCAATGGCAGCGCCCAAGGTAATCCCCTTGGCCGCCGCATAGATGGATGCAAGCTGATGAACATCGTCGTCGAGTGTGACATTTGTTCTCATGGGTCAATTATGCACCAAGTTGCGTGAATGCTCCAGTCGGTTGAATGGAGAATCTTATCGGTTTATGCACCATTCGGTTTCTCGGTGCGCAGCAACCAGGTAGGGGGAAGCTTCCTGATTGCCGGTGATTCGGTCAGAAGAAGGGAACGGTCGTTCGTCGGGTCAGCTAATCTCCCCTCCCAGGTCTCAAAAAGTGAGACCTGAGGTGCCCGGCAAGCTGAGAAGGAATTCCTGGAATCGTCATACGTCCGTTCTCGGGAACAATGCGGGTGTGGCCGGTGTCCATAGGGATATGGACCTCAACCGGTTGCGGACGCTGTTGGCTGCGCCGATGGCGTGTATTTTCTTGATTTTGATCCTTTGCGTGTTTGCGGTCGAGAGGCCGGTCTCGACGGGGATCCTAATTCCGATGATGCGGATTCGCACGGAGCCGTTGAGCAACTGTGAATTCAACGGGTTCACGGTCTATTTGCGTTCGGATGGAAAGCTTGCTGGAGGTTCTCCAGAGGACGAGGTTTCGCGGGATGTGCTGCTCTCGCGAATTCGAGAAGCGCGAGACAACATTCAGGATGACACGATTTTCGTCATTGCTGATCCTGATGTCCCTTACGGTGAGTTCGCTGCTCTGATTGCAGATATTCATAATGCGGCCCCGCCGGATCACATAGCCGTCGTGACGCGAGAGGCGCAGGTCGAACTTCCGCCTTATGCCTCGCGAGTTCCGTTGGGTCCATGGGCAGATAGGTGCAGGTTCGAATGGCCTGCTGTTGCGAGCCAACCGAAGTGGCCGGCAAGAGAGCCTGTTCCGTTACCAGGTGATCGAATTTCGGTGTGGGAAGCGCTTTGGAGGAAGAGAAACTAGCGTTTAGCATCCGTAGAGCAGATCGATCCTTGGAGTCCACACGCAGCGCTCAGGTCGCTCAGGATGATTGTGCATTGTGTTTAGGGCACACCGAGTGAGTGGCCGGCTACCCGGAAACCGTCCCACTACCCCTCTGAAAAGCCCGCTTTGGGACGCCTGCCAACAATTTATGCACCCTTTATCCACGGCAATGCTACACTACCGTCAGCGTTAGAACCGAACCGGGCGTGAGCAGCAACTCGCCCAACAAAGCAAGATTCTGCCAGTGGTCGCTCCGATTCATCCAGCGCAATTCAATCCAGGAAATACGAACAAAATGGAACAAGGCACTGTGAAGTGGTTTAATGACGCGAAGGGCTTCGGCTTCATCTCGCGTCAAAACGGCGAAGACGTATTCGTGCATTACTCTGCAATCAACTCCAGTGGTTTCAAGAGTCTGCAAGAAGGTCAAGCCGTGCAGTTCAACGTGGTGAAGGGGCCCAAGGGATGGCAGGCTGCCGACGTGCAGCCGCTCTGACCTTCCGTCCGGATTCCGGCAGAATCTAGCAAACACACGAGGGCTGGGAGCGATCCCAGCCCTCGTGTTGTGTGTACGCCGGCCTCGGGCCTCAGTTCACCCGCCAGAACGCCCAATTCAACACGCTCGCAAAGCTTACCCATGCCAGATAAGGCGCCATCAGCCACGCCGCAACCGGCGCCACGCGCCCAAACAGCAGCGTCGTCGCCCCGATCGCGGCCCACAGCACCACCACCTCCGCCAGCGCTGCCCCGATTGCATGGTTGCGAAAGAAGATCCACGACCACGCAAAGTTCAACCCCAGCTGCACCAGAAACAGAACTAGCCCCCAGGTCCGCAGTTGCGACGGCGCCGCCAGACCCACGCGCCACGCCGCAATCGCCATCAGCGCATACAGCAGCGTCCACACCGGCCCAAACACCCAGTTAGGCGGAGCGATCGCCGGCCTCGCCAGCGTCCGGTACCATCCCGGAATCTCGCCCGCCGTCCAGCGCCCGCTCACCCCCGCAACCGCAAAGCAAATCCCCAGCCAAGCCGCCAGCCAGATCCAGCGCATTCCCGTCTTCTTTCTTCTTCAGCAACAGGGATTCCCCCCGCACAGCAAGGACTCTCTTGAATTTTCCCGCTTCGATCCCATCCTGCTCCCGCGCAACTCCTGTTCACCGGCTCAAATCGCCGTCGGCAAGTCTTCGTTTCGGATGGGGTGCTGCGCATGCCCTCGACAGCCCGGCGAGGCCGGAGAGCTGGTACTGCACGGGAGAAAAAGGCAACCGGAAAACAGATGCCGGCCGCGATGACCTCAATGGGTAAAGTCGCTGACCGGCATCCAGAACCAAGGCACATTGTCAGAGTTCAACTGCGTGCTCAAAGGCTACGCCCGGAACTCCAGAAAAACAGTTGCCGTTTCTCGCTTGAGCTCGTCTTTTCTCTTTTCCCGGCGAATCCAACCCGCCTTCGGAGTTCAAACCCCTCTTGTTAAAGACGCATCGGTACACCGAAACTGCTTCGGCCATTCTGAAAGATCCTTAAAGCGCCCAGCTCGGTACATGGCCCAGAATCGCCGCTCCCGATGCCGCAACGGAACCGTTCCACTCCGGAACCAGGAAGCCGCCGTTCGGGTGAGCCTCAAGGCCTTTCTGGTTGCGGTGATGTTGGCGCAGCGTCTTTTGGATCTCTCTCTGAGCTTCCTGGCGCTCCGGGCGCGATTGCCTATCCCAGAACATCACAAACCCCTGCCCACACACACAGCAATGGGTCTCGGCGCTTCCATTTGTACTCTTGCAGAGAACCTGCATCGTTCCTGCCTCCGGCTGCCAGTTTTCCCTCAGCCTCAAAGGTCACCATAGCCAATGTTTGCGTAGACTGGCCATCCCCCGTCCCGGCAATCCGACCTGTCTTTCGCGCCAGCCATCCCTCCCCTTTTCGTGGAATGGTTGGCTCCTCGCCCCTGCGCAGGCAAGCACAAAGCTGCCCCGCCGCTCGACTTCATACCCATCGGCCTTTATCCTCAAATCATCGGCCGCGTTTATTTTTCAAGCCACGGCCCCATTGGACACCAGCCCACTATGAGCACGCTGACCATTTCCGTACACCTGCCCGATGGGGCCATTCGCGAAGTGCCCGCCGGCACCACGCCCCTCGATATCGCCAACTCCATCTCCCCGCGCCTCGCCGCCGCCGCGGTCGTCGCCCGCCTCACCCCGGTTATCGGCGCTCTCAAGCAGGCAGACACCGGCGAAGAGCCGTCTGAAGCCGCCATGTACGCCGCTGAAGACTCCGCCGCCCCGCGCCTGGTGGACCTGACCACACCCCTTACCGCCGAAACCCGCCTCGAACTGATCACCGAGAAGGACCCCGAAGCCCTCAAGGTCGTTCGCCACTCCGCCGCCCACGTGCTGGCCACCGCCGTCCTCGAGCTCTTCCCTGAGACCAAACTCGGCCACGGCCCGGCCACGGATGCCGGCTTTTTTTACGACTTCTATCGCGAAATCCCCTTCACGCCCGAAGACCTGGTGCTGATCCAGGCCAAAATGGCCGAAGTGGTAGCCCGCGATGAGAAATTCGTCCGCGAATACGAGCCCCGCGAGCAGGCCCTCGCCGAGTTCCAGCGCGACGGCGACTTCATGAAGACCCACTTCGTCACCAAATTCACCCAGCCCGGCGACGAAGTCAGCTTTTATCGCAACGGCAGCTTCGTCGACTTCTGCCGCGGCCCGCACGTCCCCTCCACCGGCCGCGTCAAGGCCTTCAAAGTCCTATCGCTCGCCGGCGCTTACTGGCTCGGCGACGAGAAGAATCCCCAGCTCCAGCGCATCTACGGCACCGCCTTCTTTTCGCAAAAGGACCTGGACGCCCACTTCGCCCGCCTTGAAGAAGCCGCCCGCCGCGACCACCGCCTCCTCGGCAAGCAACTGGACCTCTTCAGCATCCAGGAGATCGCCGGCGCCGGCCTCATCTTCTGGCACCCCAAGGGCGCCATCATCCGCAAGGTCATGGAAGACTGGATGCGCGACGAATGCCTCCGCCGCGGCTACTCCCTGGTCTTCACCCCCCACGTCATGCGCCGCGAACTGTGGAAGATCAGCGGCCACGAGGGCTTTTACTCCGGCAACATGTACACCCCCATGGAACTGGACGATGCCGAGTATCGCCTCAAGCCGATGAACTGCCCCGGCCACATCCTCATCTACAAGAACTCGCCCCGCAGCTATCGCGACCTGCCCGTTCGCCTCGCCGAGCTGGGCAACGTCTACCGCTACGAGCGTTCCGGAACCATGCACGGCCTTCTGCGCGTTCGCGGCTTTACTCAGGACGACGCCCACATCTTCTGCACCCCCGGCCAGATCGAGGACGAAGTCGTCGCCTGCATCGACTTTGCCGAAGCCGTCCTCAGGACCTTCGGCTTTCAGGAGTTCAAGGTCGAGCTCTCCACCTGGGACCCCAACGACCGCGCCCACTATGCCGGCTCCGACGAAAACTGGAACCTCGCCTTCAGCTCCTTGCAGCGCGCGCTTGAACGCAAGGGAATTGCTTACAAGACAATCCCCGGCGAAGCCGCCTTTTACGGCCCCAAGATCGACGTCAAGCTCGTCGATGTGCTGGGCCGCCTCTGGCAGCTTTCCACAGTGCAGTTCGACTTCAACTTGCCTGCCCGCTTCGAGCTCGAATACGTCGGCGAAGACGGCGAGCGCCACCAGCCCGTGATGGTTCACCGCGCCCTCTTCGGCTCGGTGGAGCGCTTCTTCGGCGTCCTCATCGAGCACTACGCCGGCGCCTTCCCGCTCTGGCTCGCCCCCATCCAGGCCGGCCTGGTCCCCATCAGCGAGCGGCATCACGACTACGCGAAAAAAGTCGAAGCCGAACTCAAGGCCGCCGGCCTGCGCGTCGAAACCGACGACCGCAACGAGAAAATGAACGGCAAGATCCGCGACTTCGCCAACCAGAAGACGCCCTACATTCTCGTCTTCGGCGACAAGGAAGAAGCCGCCGGCTCCGTCAGCGTACGCACCCGCGGAAAAGGCGACCAGGGCTCCGTGCCGCTAACCGACTTCATCGCAAAAGCCAAGGCGCTGGTCGCTAGCCAATCGACCGAACTGTGAGGGAACTCCGGACGATTCGGAGGAATGCTGGCATTCTCTGCTTTGAAGGGGCGCGGCTTCAGCCGCGCCGCTGCGAGCCGCTTGATTGTGCGGGCTTTAGTCCCCGAGGGAACGCCTACCACTGAGCAAATGCGCATTCCTGCAGGTTTACCGTAGCTTTCCCAGCAAAGTCGCCGAATTCGGAGGATACTGTCTCCATGGCAACGCCGCCCATTTCCATCGAAGAATATCTCGGCGCGTCTTTCGAATATGACTGCGAATGGGCAAATGGAGCTCTGGTCGAACGAAATGGCGGCGAGTTCGAGCATTCGTTTCTCGTGGCCTTGACGGGCGCGCATATTCTTAACCACCGCACCGAGTGGCGCGTGATTCCGCTCATTTCCGTCCGAGTTCAAACAGCATTGGATCGCATTCGCGTCCCCGACCTCACCATCCTCCTCGCCGGCACGCCACGCGAGCGCATCCTCACCCATCCCCCGCTCCTGGTGATCGAAATTCAGTCGCCCGAAGATACTTTGCGCCGCACCGCAGCCAAGGCCGCGGAGTACCTCGCCTTCGGCGTCGAGCACGTCTGGATCATCGACCCCACCGCTCGCGTAGCCTATCGTGGCACGGCAGATGGGCTGGAATTGGTCCGCACCGGCGAACTCACCATCCCCGAAACCCCCATCCGCATCGTCCTCGCCGACCTGTTCGCCGAGTTGGATCGGGTGTAAGCACCCCTGTTTTCGATCATTTTCCTAATAGATAAGAACTATTGATATAATGCTTCCGAGGGATACTATGACCACTCTGACCATTTCTCTCCCCGATTCCCTCAAGGACTTTATCGACCGTGAGGTTAAGACCAAGGGCTACGGGAACGTGAGCGAGTATGTTCGCGGGCTGCTGCGCGATGCGCAGGCCAAAGAGGCGGACGCCCGGTTGGAGGCATTGCTGATCGAGGGGCTGACCACAGGGGAAGATATTCCCCTTTCGCCGGATTTTTGGAGCGAACTCAAGCAGGATGCGGCTAAGATTCTTGCCAGGCGCAAGTAGCCTGGAAGGACGATCTGAGAGCGGTGAAGGTTTCTGTTCGGACCGCCGCGCGAGAAGACATTCTGCGGCAGTATTTCTACTATCTGGTCGAGAAAGGCGCTACCCGCGCGGCAGAGCGCTTCCTCGAAGCTGTGCAATCGGCGATCGAGCTGCTTTGCCGAATGCCTGGAGCGGGCGCTCCAAAGTTCCTCGAAAATCCCGCTCTGGTGGGGCTGAGATCATGGCCTGTTCGCGGCTTTCCGGCAGTCCGCATTTACTATATCCACGCTGGAGAGGAACTGCGCATCGTCCGCGTTCTTCACGGCAAGCGCGATATCAATCCCCTGCTGGAGGAGGAAGCCGCTGACCCAGACATCTAAACTCCGCTGACACGCGCGTAGCGCGGCTAACTCCGCTGCTTCACGCATTGATCGCCATCCCCTCCACCGCCCCATACGCATCCAGCAGACTCTCCGCCAGCGTAGGATGCGCGTGAATCGTGAACATCAGCTCCTCCACCGTCCCTTCCAACTCCAGCGCCACCACCGCCTCCGCAATCAGCTCCGTAGCCTGCGGACCCAGGATGTGAACCCCCAGAATCTCCCCATACTTCGCGTCGGAAACGATCTTCACAAACCCATCGTGGCTGCCCAGAATCGTCGCCTTCGAGTTGCCCGCGAACGGAAACTTGCCCACTTTCACCTCGTAGCCCTGCTCCTTCGCCTGCGCCTCCGTCAGCCCCACGCTCCCAATCTGCGGTTCGCAATACGTGCACCCAGGAATCCGATCTTTCCGCACCGGCCGAAAATGCTTCCCGGCAATCTTCGCCACCGCCACCATCCCGCTCATCCCCGCCACGTGCGCCAGTTGTGGCAGTCCCGCCACCATGTCCCCGATAGCAAAAACCCCCGCCTCCGCCGTCTCCTGCGCGCCGTCCACCTTCACAAATCCACGTTCCAGCTCGATCTTCGTCTTCTCCAGGCCCAGGTCGCCGGTCCGCGGCGAGCGTCCCACCGCCACCAGCACCTTCTCGGCCTCACCAACCTGCGTCTTTCCGTTCGCATCGGTAAAAGTCACCCTCACGCCGCCCTCGGTCTTTTCGACCGTCTCGACCTTTGCGCCCGTGTTCACGTCGATCCCGCGCTTCTTGAAGAGCCGCGTCAGCTCCTTTGAAATCTCCTCGTCCTCCACCGGCACAATGCGCAGCAAGAACTCCACAATCGTCACCTCGGTCCCAAACGTCCGGAACAGCGATCCAAACTCCACCCCCACCGCACCAGCGCCAATCACCAGCAGCGACTTCGGCGCCTCTTCCAGGCCCAGAATCTCGATATTGGTCAGAATCCGCTCGTCCGCCTCCAGCTCCGGCAGCATCTTGGCCTCCGACCCCGTCGCCAGAATCACGTTCTTCGCCTTCACCTGGCTCACTTCGTCCGCCCCACCCGCGCCAGTCCCGCCGCTCACCTCCACCGTGTGCACCCCGTCCACCGCCGCTCCCGTCAGCCGCCCGTAGCCCTCGATCCGCGCAACCTTGTGTTTCCTAACCAGGAAGTCCAGCCCCTTGGTGTGCTTCGCGATGATCGCGTTTTTCCGCTTCTGCACCGCCGCCCAGTTCAGCACCGGCGTCCCCATCCCCTCAATCCCGAACTCCGCCGCGTTCTGCAGGTGGTCCCAGATCTCCGCGTTGAACAGCAGTGCCTTGGTCGGAATGCACCCCACGTGCAGGCAGGTCCCGCCCAGCTTGTTCATCTTCTCGATCAGCGCCACCTTCAGCCCGTACTCCGCGCCCCGAAACGCCGCCGTATACCCGCCCGGCCCGCCGCCCACGATCGCCACGTCGTAAATCGTCTCTGCCACCAGCAACTCCGTTCCGCGGCGCACCGCCTGCTGCCAACGCCGCCCACCACCGCTTAGTCTAAATCTCCACCGCTTCCGCCGCTCCGGCTGCAATGCCGTCTTACCACCCCAGCGACCACGACCCGTCGCTGGGGACCCCGGCCTGTGGTACTCTTTCCCCGCAAGCCCTCTGTAAGTCCGCAAGCTTCCATGCCGCGAAAAACCCTCCAGTTCGCCGCTCTTCTCGCCGCCAGCCTGCTCACCCTCCACGCCCAGCAACCATCCAACGGCACTCCTCCTGAAGGCCGCGCAGCCCCCGCCAACGGCATCACCATCCCCTCCGTCGCCGGCGCGCCCTTTTCCGCCACGGTGGTCATCGAATCCCAGCGCTACTGGCCCGACGGCTCCGTGGAAGTCCGGCGCACCATCAACCTCATCGCCCGCGATTCCAAAGGCCGCACCCACAACGAAACGCGCCGCCTCATGCCGGAGTCCTTCCACGGCTCGCCCCAGTTGATGAGCGTTCGTCTCTTCGATCCCGAATCCCGGATCCGAACCATCTACGATCCAGCCCTGCACATCGCCCGCCGGCAGTTCATCCCCAAACAACCCAAGGCACCCGACTTTCCCAACCCCTTCGTCCACGTCGAAGATCTCGGCGCCACCACCCTTGACGGACTTCCGGCCAAGGGAACCCGCCGCACGTTTACCGTCTCCGCATCGGCGGGTGGAACCGGCGAACCCATAGAGATCGAGGATGAAGACTGGTACTCCGAGGACCTGCACCTCAACCTGCTCGTCCGCCACTCCGATCCCCGCATCGGCATGCAGACCATCGCCGTCTCCGCCATCAAGCGCGAGGAGCCTCCCGCGTCCCTGTTTGAGGTTCCCCAGGGCTACAAGATCCTCGATGTAATCCCAGCCCCTGCTCCCGCCCCGGCCACTCAGCCGGCGCCAGGCAATACCACGCCATGAAGCCGGGCAATCCCTGGTACTGCTCTGGGTCCGGGCCTTGCAAGCTGCTGAAGAGCTCCTTCCCGCTGAAAGGTACGGGCCGGTAGACAAAACAACCCTGCAAGATCATCGCGGGCTTTAGTTTCAATAGCTTCCGCGTCTTCGATGGCGCACGGTTCGCCGGTTTGTGGTACTCTGGCCGCACAAGCGTGGAGGCTTCCGATGAAGCGTAATCTCCTCTTGACCGCAACTCTGCTGGCAGCCGGCATGGTCGCCGTGCCCGCCCAGCAGATCAGCAACGACGCCAATCCTCTGTACCGAAACTTCTCCATCCACTTGGGCGGAATTTCTGTGCCGTCAATCACCGGCGCGCCCTTCTCCGCAACTGCGGTCGTCGAACTCCGGCAGACCTTGCCCGATGGCTCGATAACGACGACTCATACCATCAACTTGATTGGCCGCGATTCACAGGGGCGCACCCACGGGGAGAATCGCCCCTGGACGGCAGAGAGCTTCCACGGCATGCCGCCGCTTGGCGAGGTTCACCTCTTCGATCCGCAGACCCGCCAGCAAACTGTCTACGAACCTGCGACCCGCATTGCGCGCCGGCAGTTGCGGCCCGAGCCGCGCCAGCCCACAAACCCCTCCAATTCTTCTAATCCTCTGGTGAAGGTGGAAGATCTGGGCTCAAGCACCATCGAAAACATCGACGTGAAGGGCACGCGGCGCACCGTAACCATCCCCGCCCAGGCGAACGGGACAGGCGCGGATCTGACGGTGGTGGACGAGTACTGGTACTCAGAGGACTTGCACGTGAACCTGTTGCTGCGCCACAACGATCCGCGCACCGGCGAACAGACCGTCGCACTCTCTGACATCAAGCGCGAGGACCCCGACCCGGCTTTCTTCGAGGTTCCCCAGGGCTACAAGATCGTCGATATGACGCCGCCTCCCGGCGCACCCGCAGCCAACCCCGCTCCCGGGCCTGCCGGTTCTACCCCGTAGATTTCCTGGAGAGTCCGGCTTCAACCAGTTCCACCGCCGCACGCACCGTCTCCGCCTCGTCCCCAAACCCCTCGATCCAATGCACCTCCGGCTCCCGCCGGAACCACGTCAACTGCCGCTTCGCATAGTTCCGGTGCCCTTGCTGCGCCGCGTCGATCGCGTCTTCCTCGCTCAGCGTTCCCGCCAGCACGGCCAGTGCCTGCCGGTAGCCCAGAGAGTCCAGCGCCTTCACCGGTCCATATCGCGCCACAAGGCTCCGTGTCTCTTCCACCAGCCCCGCGGCGAACATCGCCGCCGCCCGCCGGTTCAACCGCTCGTACAGCGCCTTCCGCGGCGGGTTCAGCCCTATCCGCAGCAGCCGGAATCCGGTGAGCGGATCGCGCCCCAGCACTTGCGACATCGGCCTCCGGCCGGCGAGGCAAACCTCGATCGCCCGAATCAGCTTCGCCGCGTCGTTGGCGTGAATCCTCGCCGCCGAGGCCGGGTCCAGCCGCCTCAGCACCCGGTGCAGCCAACCCTCCGCCCGCCTCTCCTGGCTCCGGGCAAGACTGCGCTCCAGCCGCGCCCGCAGTCCTTCCTGCCGCTCCGGACCGGCAAACAGCCCCTCCGTCAGCGCCCGCAGATAAAGCCCCGACCCGCCGGTCACAATCGGCAGCCGTCCCCGCCCACTGATCTCCCTGAGCGCCGCCCGCGCCCGCCTGCTGTATTCCCCCGCCGTAAACGGCTGGTCCGGCTCCGACCCATCGATCAGGTGGTGCCGCACCCGCGCCCGCTCCTCGACTGTAGGTTTCGCCGTCCCCAGGTCCATCCCCCGGTACACCGCCACCGAGTCGCAACTGACGATCTCCCCGCCAAACCGCTCGCCCAATTCAACCGCAAGCGCCGTCTTCCCGCTCCCCGTAGGCCCCAGCAGCACCACCGCCAGCGGCTCATCCTGCGCATCCAACGATCTCACAGCCGCCACCACCCCACCGGAAAGATCCACCTCGGGTTGGTCCGGAACAGCCAGAAGACAAGAATCGCCGCCGCCACCAGAAGCAGACCAATCGCTTGATTTCGCCGGTAAGCGCGCGTCTGCTCCGCCCGCCGCGCAATCTCGGCCTGTTCCTCAAAACACGGCTTGATGCGGCGTTCGACCATGGCGCGTCAGTCTCCGTTGAATCAGGCGGTCAAGCGACGCAATTCCTTAACACCGAGCTGGAGCGATGGCGTACACCGATCCGGCGGGTCTCCACCATTCCTGACCCACACATGCAATTCAGCAGTCGCAATTGGAATTAGTCCGTCCCATTGACGATGTTGACGCTTGTATGAGGTATCTTCGTCGACGGTCTCTCCGTTAAGGTTCAAAATCCAGGTCTCAATCGACCATTTCGGAATCAGGCGAGCGATATTATCCTTTTCAACGAGGCATTTGCGCACACGCTCATCCTGCGACTCCGTGATGCGCATTCGAAACTCATTGAGCCTGTCTTGGACGCTGCCGGCGTCGGCGTCAATCACTACAATCAACCATTTTTCGGGCCTACTCCGATCCGGCAGTCTTGCTCGGCGAATGAGATGCGCGAGGATCTCAGCCTCGTAATGATCGATAACCCACTGCGCACCGCTGCCTCTGCCCTTCGCCATAGGAGCGTCATAGATCGCCCTTTGACTCAGCCCTGGGATTCGGTTTCGCAGATAAGATCGTATGAACCGTGCCTGCCGTTGATCTTCGGCCAGAATAGTAACCGGCTCAGGGCTAGTCATTCTCCCATCCCCGGGCGATCACCTCCGACGGTTGAAGAACCCCGTCGTAATCCGTTTTGAATTTTTCTGTCCGCACGTGCCCATTCTCTTCTCGGAAGAAGCGAAGGCCATATTCCTGCGACCACTGGTTCAAAATCTCCGGGTGATGCGAGATTAGGATCAGCTGTCCCTTGCTGTCATCTACCGCCGCTTCCGCCGCCAACAGCCATGGCTGAATCTCGCGGAGAGAGATGAAGTTGTCTGGCTCGTCGATGAAAACAGTAAGCCCCTTAACGAGCAGGAAATGGAGGATCATATATAGAGCAATGAGCTTTCGCTGTCCATCGGAGAGCTCCGAAATCGAGTAGGCCACCCTTCCTTTCGCAGGGGACTCCGAGTCAACTAGGAGTTTCCGCATTCCGCCTTCTTCAGTCTTGAAGCGCAAGGAGATGAACCCATTCAGGCCTTCTTTGAGTGAAGCGAGAAGGTTCGCATTCCCGTCGGGGTTTTCTTGGATCAGGTGCAAATACCATCCAGCCAAGTTGTCTAATTCATAGTCTGGCTGTCGGCTTTCGGTGTCCGCAACCTCATCCATCTGGCCTGGATAGACATCGACGCTAAAGCAATAGACCGAACCCAACCATTCGACAAAGCGCCTTACACTCGAATTACTAAACTGAGCTAGATGCAGTGCTGATTCGGTCGTCTCCCACCGGAGCACCGGTGATCGCGCTCCCTCGTCGGGAAAGAAGCGAATCTCACCTTTTGACAACTCGAAGACTGGCGTGCCAGACGCCGTCAAAGTCTCTACACTGATTGACGGAAGCTTCGATTCCGGCGCATACCGGATCTCCAATCTGTACTGGTATGCCTTATCGTCTAGTAGCGCTTCAATCTCGAAGACCTGAAAGGGGCGATCCTGCCAACGCGTGCGTGTGGATTGGGTGAAGGGGTTCTCTCCGCCACGGATAAATTCCTTGAGCTTCCGGACCACTTCCAGCAGCGACGACTTCCCGCTCCCGTTCGCCCCCAGCAGCAGTTGCTTCCGCTCCGGCTTGTACTCGAAGTTCACAAAACACCGGAAATTGTCGATATACAAACGTTTCAGCATGGCAGGATTATACGTCGATTTCCCATCATTCGACCCCCCGGTTTGACTTCCCTCCTCCGGTTTGCTCAGATAACCTTTCAGCATTCGGCAACATCGGGAAGACAGAAAGAGCAGGGAAGAGCCAATGAAAGTCTTGATCTTGGGTTCGGGAGGCCGCGAGCACGCGCTGGCCTGGGCGGTAAAGCGCAGCAATCGAGTCACTGAAGTCGTCTGCGCCCCCGGCAACGGCGGCATCGCCGAAATCGCCCGCTGTGTCCCCGTCGACCTGCGCGACCTCGACGCCCTCATCCGCGTCGCCCTCGCCGAGCAGCCCGGCCTGACCATCGTCGGCCCCGAGCTGCCGCTCTCCCTCGGCATTGTCGATGCCCTGCTGGAGCGCGGCCTTCGCGTCTTTGGGCCCACCCGCGCCGCCGCCATGCTCGAGTCCAGCAAGGGCTTCGCCAAACGCTTTCTCCAGCGCCATAACATCCCCACTGCCAACTACGCCGTCTGCACCACCGCCGCCGAGCTGGAAAAAGCCGTCGAAATCTTCCACCCGCCCATCGTGGTCAAGGCCGACGGTCTCGCCGCCGGCAAGGGGGTCCTCATCTGCCAGTCCCGCCGCACTGCCGTCGAGGCCGCCCAGGGCCTGTTCACCGGCTCGCTGCTTGGCGAGGCCGAGCGCCAGGTCGTCATCGAGGAGTTCCTTGAAGGCGACGAAATCAGCTTCCTCTGCCTCTCCGATGGCAAGCATGTCGCTGCACTCGTCCCCGCCCAGGACCACAAGCGCATCGGCGAGGGCGACACCGGCCCCAACACCGGCGGCATGGGCGTCTATTCCACCGATACCCTCCTCGAGCCCGGCATGAAGGAGTGGATTCTCCGCCACATCGCCGAGCCCACCATCCGCGGCATGGCCGAGGAGGATACGCCCTTCGTGGGCGTCCTTTACTGCGGCCTCATGATGACCGCCCGCGGTCCCCAGGTCCTCGAGTTCAACGCCCGCTTCGGCGATCCTGAGACCCAGGCCATCCTGCTCCGCCTCGAATCCGACCTCGTCGACGCCCTCGAAGCCTGCATCGACGGCCGCCTCGCTGAAACCGGCCTGCGCTGGTCCCCCGGCGCCTCTGCCTGCGTCGTCGCCAGCTCCTCCGGCTATCCCGGCAGCTACAGAACCGGCTTCCCCATCACCGGCCTCAGTGCCGCCGCCCGCGTTCCTGGGGTCCAGATCTTCCACTCCGGCTCCGTCCGCCTGGGCAGCCAACTGGTCACCGCCGGTGGCCGCGTCGTCGGAGTCACCGCCGCCGCGCCCTCCCTGGAAGAAGCCTTGGACCGCGCCTACCAGGCCATGGCCGAGATTCACTTCGACGGAATCTACTATCGCCGCGACATAGGCCATCGCGCCCTGAGGAGAACACCATGACACCTGCCATCACTTTGGAAGAATTGCTCGCCTGGAACCAGGAGTCCGCGGACTTCTGGAAAGCTCACCTTGACGCCAACCCCGCGCTCTTGGAGTTGCCCTGCGGCATCAACGGAGCCGACAACGTTCAGGAGTTCGTACGCCATATCTGGGGTGTGGAGCTGCGCTGGAGCCAGCGCGCAGCGGGTCTGCCTTTGCTGGCCAGGGAAGAAACCCCGACCGGTCCGCTGGACGCACTGTTTGACTTGCACCTCAAGGCCGTCCAGGTCTACCGCACACTCCTCGACAACCCCGCTCAGAATTGGAACGAAACGCTGACACTGGCCTTGGAATGGCTGCCACCGGCCACAAGAACTATTTCCCGGAGAAAGATCACAGCCCACGCGCTGTTCCACAGCCAGCGCCACTGGGCGCAACTGGCCACACTGCTCCGCGCGGCCGGATTCCCATCGGGCTTCAAGGGGGACCTGATTTTTAGTCCAGCCCTGTCGTAGCCTCCGCCACCGGCTTGGAATCCGCTTCCTGCTGGGCATCATATTTTTGCGTCTGTTCGACGGCCGTCCTCTGCTGCTTGAAGCAGACGCGGCACAGCACCGGCCTGCCCTGGGTCGGCTTGAAGGGAACCGTCGTGGCCTCGCCGCACTGCGAACAGGTGGTCCGCGTCTCCGGGCGCACCCTGGACCCTCCGCGCACGCGCTTCGCCTTGCACAGCTTGCAATGCTTGGGGTCGTTGGTAAATTGTTTG
This sequence comes from Occallatibacter sp., assembly GCA_049509995.1. GTDB lineage: Bacteria > Acidobacteriota > Terriglobia > Terriglobales > Acidobacteriaceae > Telmatobacter. Next base: position 22,898 of record JBEKZJ010000015.1, read on the forward strand.
TCGTGGAAAAACAGCTGCTCGCCGGCCGTGAACATAAACTCGGCGCCGCAATCGATGCACTTCAATACTCGGTCGGTAAACTCCATGGCCGGCTCCCCAAAGAAGGGAATTACGCTGAAATCGGCCATGACTTCGAAAGACTTGCCGTTCCCGTTTCCCTGTCTTCGTACGTCTATCCACAACAAGGGCCCGGGCCGCAACAAGTTAGCGGCAAATCATTTGTCTGCCCGGCGATTCGGGAAGACTTGAACAACACTTTCACGCTACGCGAATGCCGCGCGATGAAGCAAAAAACATCTCGCAACCGGCCACCCCGAGCCTTTCTGGATAGCTTGCTGTCTCCCACTCACTTTCCGCGGGAGACGCCGGGGCGGCGCGTGTCACGAATTGGTTTAATAGCAGCGGAACCAGAGTAGATGCACCCCGAAAGCAAGCCCGTCAAGCGGCTTCGTCCTAACCGGGGTCCCCGGCGACAGGTCTTTGTCGCTGGGGTGGAAGCAAAAGCCACCCAGAAGACTCTCTGCAAGGGCACGTTTACTCTGGTTCCGCTCTAGTCCTGCTCTTTGCGAGCCTTCTTGCGATTCCGCTTGCGCGCCAATGCCGCTTTCACGCGGCGCTTCTCGCCGGGCTTCAGGTAGTAGGAGTGACGCTTCACTTCCTTGATGATGTCCTCCTGCTGTACCTTCCGCTTGAACCGGCGCAGCGCATTTTCGAGCGGTTCGCCTTCCTGTATGCGAACCTCTGCCAAAAAATCCCACCTCCAAACCTGCCAAAGGGGCTTCTCTATGATAGCGGAATCCTTGAACCTTGGGTTAACTGCGGGACCCTATCTTTTGTATTTCTCTACTAATAACCCCCTCCTTCCCGGTCGCATCCGCTCGCCGCTCCCGTCCCCATTCGGCAAGACTTGGCGCCTATCCGGTGTTGCGGCGCTCGTGGCGGCCTGAGTGGCTTTGTTTCCCACCCCAGCGGCGAAGACCCGTCTCTTCACCCCAGCCAGGAAAAAGCCACTCAGCTAAAAACATAGCCTCAAAACTTCGTAAGACCAACACTCTAAACGGTAAACGCCGAGGCAGTCAGTTTCATCCCCGCGGGTCGGCAACGCCGGTGGGGACTGAAACGGCTCTGCATTCCAGCCACTCGAGAACCGCTGGGACGCAGAGGCCGGAGGGCGGTTGCTGGCGCCGGGGGGGGGCGGGCGAGTCAGCCCAGGTCCGCAGGCGAGCCCCATAAGGAGAAGACGAAATCTTTCAATGGCTTACGCTGGCGGGGGGTGGTTTCCTGCGCGAGCAACTGCTCGTTGGCGAGGGCGGCAGGTTCGCCCTGATAGCCGAGGGCGATGACCGCGCCGATGGCGTAATCTTCCGGGATTTCAAAGGCCTGGCGGGCGGCGTCCTGGTCGAAACCGGCCATCTGGTGGGTGGCGAGGCCCAGGGCGGCTGCCTGGAGCGTGAGGTAGGACGAGGCGGCACCCAAGTCATAGAGGGCGCTGCGGTTAGCGGCTCCATTGTGGGCGAATCTGGTGCTGGAAGCGCCCAGGATCAGAACCGGCGCGGAGCCTGCCCAAGCCTGGTTGAACGCGCCGAGGGAGTCAAATATCTTCTTGTAAGTCAATGAGTTGCGGGTGCCGACGAGGTAGCGCCAGGGCTGCTCATTGTAAGACGAGGCAGCCCAGCGGGCGGCTTCAAAGACGCGGGCGAGGTCGGCGGGGCTGACTTCGCGATCGGAAAAGGAGCGCGGGCTCCAGCGGGCGTGGAAGACGGGCAATACGCCCTCGACGGCGGGGGCGTGCTTCAAGTGATTGACTTCATTGGCGGATAGGGTCATAAGGGAAGGCTCCTTGAGAGCGGAATCAGGCTCGCGTGTTTGATTCCAGGAGGGGAGTGAAGGATTCTTCAGAGCGGCAAGTCAGCGGTTGAGCGATTGGAGCGGAGTCAGCGGGGCAATACGGCGTTCTTTCGAAAATGCCAATGGTGCGCCTTATTGCTTGGGCCGTTTGTAGAAGGGGGTGGGGACTTGTTTGGCGCGGGCATTTTGGTTTGGGCGGACCTGGACCAGGACGTCTTCGCCTGATTGCGCGACCGCCGTGGGGACCAGGGCGAAGGCGATGTTGGTCTTTAGGAATGGAGCGGGGGAGCCGGAGGTGATGACGCCGATTTCCTGGCCTGCGAGGTTGAGAACGGGGTAACCGTCGCGGGCGATGCCGCGGTCGACCATTTCGAGGGCGATGAGCTTGCGGATGGGGCCGCCGGCGGATTGAATTTCCTGAAGGGCCTGGCGGCCAATGAAGTCGCCTTTGTCGAGCTTGAGCCAGCGGTCGAGGTTGGCTTCGAAGACGTTGATGGTGTCGGAGATTTCGTGGCCGTAGAGGCTCATGCCGGCTTCAAGGCGGAGGGTGTTCCGGGCGCCGAGGCCGCAGGGACGGATGCCGAATTCCTCACCTGCGGCGAGTAACTCATTCCAGACTTTGACTGTGGTGGGCTCGTCGGCGGGGAGATAGACTTCAAAGCCGTCTTCGCCAGAGTAGCCGGTGCGGGCGATGAGGATGTTGGGGACGCCGGCGACCGTGCCCCAGGTGAACCAGTAGTTTTTGATGGCGGAGAGGTCGGTCTTGGTGAGCTTCTGGAGGGTTTGAAGGGCGCGCGGGCCTTGCAGGGCGAGCTGCGAGTAGTACGGGGAGTAGTCGGCGATGTGGACGGAGGGGAACGAGCCGGCGTGCCGGCGAATCCAGGCGTAGTCCTTGTCCTTGGTGCCGGCGTTGACCACGAGGAGATAGTCGTTGGGGCTGAGACGGTGGACGAGAATGTCGTCGACGAAGGTGCCCTGGGGGGTGAGCAGGGCGGAGTAGTGGGCCTGGCCGTCTTTCAGGCGGGAGGCGTCGTTCATCGTGATGTGCTGGACGGCAGCCAGCGCACCGGGGCCGCGGAGCTGGATTTCGCCCATGTGGGAGACGTCGAACAGGCCGACGGCGGTGCGGACGGCGAGGTGCTCCCCAATCAATCCTCCGCCGAGGCCGGCGCCGGGGTCGCGATACTCGACGGGCATGTCCCAGCCGCCGAAGTCCACCATTTTGGCGCGGAGGGCGCGATGGGTGGCGTTGAGGGCGGTCTTTTTCAGCTCGTGGGCGATGGTGGGCTGGACGGGGGTGGTCATGCGGCGGTCCTCGGCGGTACTGTGCTTACGATAGGGATTGGGCGGCGGGGGGGTCAACCACCACCTGCGCAGCGGAGTTAGCGGAGAAAGCGGGGTTAGCGGCGTTACGCGCCTGCCGCCTGCGGCCAGGCGGAGAGGAACAGGGGTTTGGGACAGGAAGGAGTGGGAATGAACCGGGTGCGCGGGGTTCTGATGCTGGTGGCGGCGGGGATTGCGGTTTGGCGGGGATGGAAGATTCATACGGGGATGTATGCGTGGATGGCGTATGGGTTGGCGGCGGCGGCGCTGGGACTGGCGGTTTGGCACCTGACTCGAGGTTCGAGGGACTAAGGGACTGAGGGACTAGGGACTGTGTGAAGTTGGGGGACGCGGAGATGGTGAATCTTTATAACCGGATTCAGGGTCGGAGCTTGGAACGGCTGGCGGCCTCGAGCGACGGGATTTTTGCCGTGGCTATGACGCTGCTGGTGCTGGATTTGCATATTCCCACGGCGGCACAAGTGCATGGGGAAGGCGACCTGCTGGGGGCGCTCGCGAGCCTGGGGCCGCAGTGGGTGGCGTATGGGATGAGCTTTCTGACGCTGGGAATCCTGTGGGCGGGGCAGCAGACGCAACTGAACCATATAGGCGAGGGAACGCGGGACCTGACGTGGATTCACCTGGGGTTCCTGTTCACCATTACGCTGCTGCCGCTGTCGACGCGGCTGCTGGCGGAGTTCGTTCATTATCGCGGGGCGCTGGGGATTTACTGGCTGAATCTTCTGGCGGCGGGGGCGATGCTCTATTGGAGCTGGACCTATGCGACGCGGGCCGGGTTGATCAAGGCAGACACGCCGGAGGAGGTACGGACCAGCATTTGCAGGCGGGTGGTGATTGCGCAGTCGCTTTATGCGGGCGGGGCGGCGCTGTGCGTGATCAACACGTGGGTGAGCATTGGGGCGATTGTGCTGGTGCAGTTGAATTATGCGATTGCGCCGCGGTGGCGGAGCCGGAAGCGCGGGTTAGGGTTGCCCGGAAGGTAATGGATACGGGGGCGTTTGCTCGTCGGGCAACTCGCGAGGCAACGCCTGGTTCTTACCGATGCAGCGGGTCGGCATCGATGCCGGCACGCGGAGGGAAGAGATGGGGATCGCGATGAGCATGGCGCTGGCGCTGGAGCGCTGGCACGGCTTCGGGTACTTTCACCATGCCAGCCAGAATACGATCATTCTTTTGGTGCTCGTGGGGCTGGCGGTCCTGGCTTTGCTGGTATGGGCGGTTCGGCGGCGGAGACGGCGCTGGTTTTAGGCAGGCTTCCCTTGGTCGGCGAACATGGGGGCGATGGTGCCGGTGCAATTGAAGGATGCGATTGCGCCGCGGTGGCGGGGGCGGCGGAGCGGTCGAGGGTTACTGCGCGGGTTGGCTGGCGGCAACTTGTTTGAGGATTCCGGGTCATTACCGATGCGGCGGTTGGGCAATGAGCCCCGAACCGCGGAGGGAGAAGAAGATGAATGCGGTTGCGATTGCTTTGGCGCTGATGCGGCTTGGCGGAGGACGGGGCGGCGGATTTGTTTTTACGCTTTTTGGGCTGGCGGTTGTAGGAGTGCTGGTTTGGGCGCTGACGCGGCCGGACGGGAACGATAGAGCGCAAAGCGAAGGGCGAACAGGCGGGAGCTCACCTGCGCCGGGCGCGCCAGAATGAAGTCACGGTGAGATAGAGGAAGACCGCGACCATGGCGGCATAGACGAGGAATCGCGTGTGGTCGGGGCCGTGGGCATAGCTCAAGCGGGTGATCCAGGCGAAGCGGGCGAAGACGACGACGAAGAGGAAAAAGAAGACGCCGGTGACTTCAAGCCATAGGATTCCGCCGACGCGGCGGAAGGGGCGCAGGAAACCGCCTACGCCGCGGGCGACGCCCCTGGTGGCTTGGCCTGCAGCCTGGCCGGCGGCGCGGCTTTGGGCGGCACTTGCGCCGGCAGGGCGGGCGGGAACGTTGGCTGCGGCCTGGGTGTTGGCGGCTACGCGCTGGCCGGCGATGCGGCCGGCGACACGAAGACCGATGCCCAGGAAGCGGCCGATGGAGTGAGGCTTCATTCCGCTTCGATGGTAACAGCGAGGCTTGCGGAGCGTGTTTGCACAGAATGTTGGCGGTTGCCTGTTGCTCCCCAGGGGCGTTGGAAGTAATGTAGAGGAATCCTACGCCGCGGCTGCGAATCCGATTTGCGGCGGCCGCCGCTCCTGGAGGTACCCGTGACAACGCGTCTGCGCGAACTGATTCAGCAACTGGGCGAGGCTATCCACGAGTCGGTGGTCGAGAGCGAACAGATCGCCGGGGTGGTTCAGGACATTCGCAATCACGGGTTCGACGTGCTGCTGATGCTGGAAGCGACGATCGGACTGAACCAGGTGACGGCGAAAGACGCCGAAGAAGTGCCGGCGGGAGAAAATCGCAGCCGCAATGCCAAGGGCGGCGCGGAGGAACCGTTCACCCAGAACGATCTGCATTTCCTTCGCTCGCTGCGGATCGCGGTGGAAGGCGAAGCGAAAGGCGCGGCGGAGACGGATACGGAGTAGGGCGGGTTTCCGCTGGCGGGACGGTTGGTTTGGGACGATAATCAGCGTATGGCGACTGTGCCCAATTCAGAAGAGCTCTGGACCGTGCGGGAATACCTGCGGACGAGTTGGAGCCCGGACCGCGAGTTTGTGGATGGACGGATCGAGGAGCGGAACTTGGGCGAGAAAGAGCACTCCCTTATTCAGCGGTATCTGACGTTTCTTTTCATGCTTAAGCGCGCGGAATGGGGAGTCGAGGTGTTTCCCGAGCTTCGTACACAGACCAAGGCAAGGAATTTCCGGGTTCCGGATGTGCTGGTGGTGCGGGCAGGCGACAAGTTTGAGCGCTATGTAACGCAGCCGCCGCTGATTGCCATCGAGATTCTTTCGCCTGAGGACACGCTGCGCGCGATGCAGGAAAAAGCCGCCGAATACAGACTCTTCGGAGTCGAACATATCTGGGTTATCGACCCGGAGCCGCGCATCGCCTACCGCTATCAAGGTTCCGCACTCGAAGAGGTCAGCTCTGGCGAGCTTGCCGTGCCGGAAACGCCGATCCGCGTTGTGCTGAGCGAGATGTTTGCGGAGTTGGATCGGATATAGCGAAGGAGCAGTCAGTGGCGAAATTGACTGTCAGTAAGATTAAGCATGTTTTGACCGCAGATATTGATATAACCCAGCGTTATGACGTCAAGGTGCTCGATGAGTACGTAAACACATGTATTACGGCGGCCCAGATCGCCTTGCGGAGTGCAATACCTCCGGGCTTTTCGGAATTCTCTCGCGACATGCTTGAGAGCGTTTTGGAGGGCATGCGCTCGGCGCATCAGTCCATAAGGAGGCTGCTTAAGGGCGAGATCTCAGCGTCAGCGGTGGATGCGCTGGCGATTGCCCGCCTTCAGCTCGAGACCCTCTATTCATTCTGCTTTCTGCTTCAGGATGCAAACAACGTATCCCTGTTTCTCAAGAGCGCGTGGAAGAAGCAGTATATTCGGTTTCTCCTTATGCGCGAAGAGTGTGTCAACATTTCGAGATTCGACGAGTATGTGACCACGCATGGAGCTCAAGGATTGGACCAAATGCGCAAGAGGATCGGCGTAACAGACGCTGAAAAGTTGACGATAGATAGCGAGCAGCTTGGGGTTCCAATGCCGAGTGGGATCGTGCAAGAGAACATTGCGAGCTTTCCTGCCCCCGGGGCGCTCATCGGGAGGATAACAAACCCTGATCAGAAGAGCATGCTCGAACGCCTGTATCCGGAATACCAGTGGCTCTGCTCATTTGCACACGGAGACTTGGCTGCGTCAATCTTCCGGACCGCTTTGGACGACAGAACGCCAGCATCAAGGCGTCCAAGCCCTGAAGCTAGAGAGGATATATTCCAGAGGCACGTAGCTGAGGATTCTGTACTCTATAGCGCCATTTGCGCTGTTCAGGTGGCGACGGAGGTTGCAGCTATCTACCCAGGGGACATTGAGCTCATGGTCAAAATTACAAACGCGTGGACAGGGTTGAACAAGTTTACCTTCCTGGCGTGCTCTGTCTGGGAGAGAAGAGCAAGGAAAGTGCTGCCTCTTATCTAGCTCTTCAGCGCCACGCGAATATGCAGTTCTTTCAGTTGCTGGTCGGTCACGGTGGTCGGGGCGTCCGCCATGAGGTCGATCGCCTTGGCGGTCTTCGGGAAGGCGATGACTTCGCGGAGGCTGGAGGAGCCGGCCAGCAGCATGACAATGCGGTCCAGGCCCAGCGCGATGCCGCCGTGGGGCGGGGTGCCGTATTCGAGCGCATCGAGGAAGAAGCCGAAACGGGCGCGGGCTTCAACGTCCGAAATGCCGAGGGACTGGAAAATCTGCTGCTGGACGTCCTTGCGATGGATGCGGATGGAGCCGGAGCCGAGCTCGAGGCCGTTCAGGGCGAGGTCGTAGCAGTTGGCGCGGACACTGGCCGGATCGGTGACCAGGTTGGCCATGTCGGCTTCGTGGGGCGAGGTGAAGGGGTGGTGCGCCGGGACCCACTTGGCTGTGGCCAGGTCGTACTCGAACATGGGGAAATCGACGATCCAAATGGGATGGAAGGCGGCGCTGCCGTCGATTGCGCCGGCGCTGCCGCTGGGCTGGCCGACAGCGGTTTGCGCGTTGGCGACCTGGACGGTTTTTTCAGTGACGGCAAAGGCTTTGTGCCGGTCGGCATACTTTTTGGCCAGCTCGGTACGGAAGTTGCCGGCGGCGGAGTAGACGTTGATTTCGCGCTCGGAAAGGCGGCCTTCAAATTTGCTGTCGCTGGCTTTGACCGGGTGGGCGGGGTCGCCGGCGACAATGATGACGAAGTCGGCTTCGGCGGCGCCGGCTAGCTGGCGGACTTTAGCGGCGGCCTCGGGGAACCCCTTGGCGAGGCGCTTGAAATCGTCGATGAACTTGGCGCCTTTCTTGAGGTCGAAGAGGGGGTGGTTGTCCTCACGCTCCTTGCGGCTGAGTTCGCCGACCAAGGGAATGCGGAGGGCGACTACGGGGAGAGCGGGGTCGATCTGGAGGGTGGCCAGAGCCTCGCCGGTGAAGGCGGAGCGGACGTCGGTGAGGCCGGGCAGGCGCAGGTCGGGCTTGTCGGAGCCAAAGCGGCGCATGGAGTCGTCGTAGGTGATGCGGGGAAAAGGCGTGGGGAGGGTGACGCCGGCGGCGGCGAAGGCGGCGGCGAGAAACTGCTCGACGACGGCGAAGACGGATTCCTGGCGGGGAAAGCTCATCTCCAGGTCGACCTGGGTGAATTCAAGCTGGCGGTCGGCGCGCAGGTCCTCGTCGCGAAAGCAGCGGGCGATCTGGAAGTAGCGGTCGAAGCCGGAGATCATGAGGATCTGCTTGAAGATCTGCGGGGATTGGGGGAGAGCGTAGAACTCGCCGGGATGGATGCGGCTGGGGACGAGGAAGTCGCGCGCGCCCTCGGGAGTGGACTTGGTGAGGATGGGGGTTTCGATCTCCAGGAAGCCCTGCTGGCTGAGGCTCTCGCGAATGGCGAGGGTGATCTCGTGACGGAGGCGGAAGTTGCGCTGCATCTCCGGGCGGCGCAGGTCGACGTAACGGTATTTGAGACGGACTTCCTCGTTCTGGATGGCTTCTTCAGAGGGTGAAAAGGGCGCCAGGCGGGTGTCGTTGAGGACCAGCAGCTGGGTGGCCTCGATCTCGATTTCGCCGGTGGGCATTTTGGGGTTGATGGCATCTGGCGCGCGCAGGCGTACCTTGCCCACGGCGGCGACGACGTACTCGGGGCGCACCTGTTCACCTTTGGCGTGGCCTTCGGGGGTGAGCTCCTTGTCCAAAACAATTTGAGCGATGCCGGAGCGGTCTCTGAGGTCGAGGAAGATGAGGTTGCCGTGGTCGCGGCGGCGGTTGACCCAGCCCATGAGGACCACTTGCTGGCCGGCGTGGGCAGCGCGCAGGTCGCCGCAGAGATGCGTTCGTTCGAGAGTTCCTAGAAAGTCGAGCACTCCTTTTTCCTTCCGTAGCGGCACTGCCAAAAGTCAATTTGAAAGGGCACGACTTCAGTCGTGCCGTAAATGTTCCCTAAAAAGCGCGGGCTTTAGCCCCTGAGGATGGTTTCTCTAACTGAGTTTCCATCTATTGTTAGCCGGCCGGCTTCCGCAGGTGAGCGGTCAGCTCATCGCGAGGAACCTTGCTCTGAACACCGGTCGCAAAGTTCTTTACCGTCAGAATACCGGAGTTCACCTCGTCCTCGCCGAGGATGACGATGCGGCGGGCGATCTTGTCGGCGACTTCGAAAGATTTTTTGAGACGGAAGGAGCCTTCTCCCAATTCGACACGGAGGCCGGCGTGGCGGAGTTCGCGGGCCTGAGCGAGGGCGGCAGCATTGATTCGCGAGAGAGCAGCTTCGTCCTTGGGATCGCCGAGCGGCGCGACAAAGGCCGCTGCCTTCTCGTCCTGCTGAGCGCCTTCGAGGGCCTGGAGGGTAAGCACCAGGCGGTCTTCGCCCATGGCGAAGCCGATGCCGGGGGCTTTGGGGCCGCCGATGGCTTCGCTGAGGCCGTCGTAGCGGCCGCCGCCGAGCAGAGCGTTCTGCGCGCCGAGGCCGCCGTGGGTGAACTCGAAGGTGGTGCGGGTGTAGTAGTCGAGGCCGCGGACGAGGCGGTGGTTGAGGGTGTAGGGGACATGGGCGGCGTCGAGGGCGGCCGAGACGGCGGCAAAGTGGGCCTGGGAGGCTTCGTCGAGCGAGTCGGCGATAACGGGCAGGGTGGCGATGATGGGCTGGTCGGCGGGGACCTTGCAGTCGAGGACGCGGAGGGGGTTGGTGACGGCGCGGCGCTGGCAGTCTGCGCACATCTGGCCGACAACGGGGACGAGGGCGGCGCGAAGAGCGTCGTTGTAGCGGGCGCGGTCGGCGGCGGAGCCGACGGAGTTCAGCTCCAGGGTCCAGCCGGTGATGCCCAGCTCGTCGAGGAGGGTGGCCAGCATTTCCAGGATTTCAGCGTCGCGGAGGGGGCTTTCGCTCCCCGTCGAGGGTGGCCCGATGACTTCGGCGCCGATCTGCGCGAACTGGCGGTAGCGGCCCTTCTGCGGGCGCTCGCGGCGGAACTGCGGGCCGATGTAATAGAGCTTCTGCAACTGCCCGCTCTCGCCCAGCCCGTGCTCGATGTAGGCGCGGACGACGCCGGCGGTGTTCTCGGGGCGGAGAGTGAGGGATTGGGTTTTTTCCGATTGCGCGCGGGCGCGGTCCTCCCATGTGTACATTTCTTTGGAGACGATATCGGTTTCCTCGCCGACGCTGCGGGCGAAGAGGGCGGTGTCTTCAAAGATGGGGGTGCGGATTTCGCCGAAGTTGTAGCGGGCAAAGACAGCACGAGCTGTAGCCTCGATGCGGTTCCAGAGGGCCGTCTCCGGCGGCAGCAGGTCGCGGGTGCCGCGGACGGCTTTGAGGGTGGTCATGGCTTCTCTAGTCTATATGGCGAGGGGAATCGAACCTGCGCGCTCCGGAGCAGGCCGGGTGCGCTGGCTAATCGTCATCCGAGGCTCTGTGGTGCTTGCGGAAGACGTAGCGGCCGACGAGCCAGCCTACGGCGCTGCCAACGAGGACATCGGAGGGGAAATGCTCCTGGCCGAGAACGCGGGTGAGGCTGACGCCGGTGGCGAATGTATAGACGCTGAATCGAACCCAGCGCGAGGGGTATTCCCCGGCGATGACGGATGCGGAGGACCAGGCGAGCAGGCTGTGCGAGGAGGGGAAGGAGGAATCGACGCCGACGCTGGTCTCAAAGAACTTGCCGTGCGCGCGGTCGGAGGATGGCCGTTCCCGCCAGAAGATCAGCTTCATCCCCTGCTCCACCACAACTCCATCGAGCAGCGCTTCGCCACTCAGGATTCCCGCCTCTTGAGAGTGCGCATCCTGGTGCAGATGGCCCATTGCATACAGGGCTACCGGGGCGGCGATGAAGCCCCCGGTCAACACGTCGGACGCCACCACATTGGCATGGTTGAAGACGGCATCGTGGGAGACCACGGAGGACATGGCCTGGTGGTCGGTGGCGATGCTGGCGCCGGTGGCCAGGGTGAGCGGGACCAGCCATTCCAGGTCGCGGGGGCGAATGCGGACGGGGCCGGCCCAGAGCGCGGCCTGGTCCTTGAGGATGTGGATGGGCGTGTTGCGCAGGGTTACGGGATCTTTGTCGCTGGCCTGGGCGGGGTCGGCGGATTGGGGAAGAGGCGCATCGGGCAGGGAGCTGGAGCTGTCTGCCGAGGGCGGCTGTGGCCCCGGCCCAACAGGCGTTTGCGCTCCCCCGGGGGCGCAGAAGGCCAGCCCGAGTGCCGAGGAGAGCACGACATACAAGCGAGCCCGCCGCATGCTCCGGGGCGGCAATAGATGCAGCGCTGAATCTCCAAACATGGAAGACCTCCAAATCAGCTGGTTGCCGTTCCTTGCGCACCCACCGGCAAGCCGGCAACCTGGCGACGGTTCCGGGGGAACAGACCGTTGCGATCCTCGAATTCGTCGCCTTCCTGGATTCTATTCATAGGGCCGCGCGTTGCGTCTGAGCAGTTTAGCTACCCGGCTCGCTGAGATAAATCTCCGTGTAGTCGAGGTAGTTCTGCGCGTATTGGAGGATGAGGGCGCGGTCGGAGTCGCCGAGTTCGCGGCGGAGCTTGGCGGGGACGCCGGCCCAGAGGGTGCGGGGCGGGACAACGGTGTGTTCGGGGACGACGGCGCCAGCGGCGATAACGGAGCCGGAGCCGATGCGGGCGTCGTTGAGGATGGCGGCGCCGATGCCGATGAGGACCTCGTCTCCGACCACGCAGCCGTGGACGGTGGCGTTGTGGCCGATGGTAACCCAGTCGCCGACGATCACGGGGTAGAGGTTGCGCTGGCCGTGGAGGACGGCGCAGTCCTGGACGTTGGAGTTGGCGCCGACGCGGATGGAGTTGACGTCGCCGCGGAGGACGGCGTTCATCCACACCGAGGAGCGCTCGCCGAGGGTCACGTCGCCGATGAGTTGGGCGGAGAGATCGACGTAGCAACTGGCGGGAACATGGGGCTGATGCCCCTGGTAGCTGCGGATCATGGGTTTCAAGGCCTCTGTGGGGAAGTTTATGCCATTTTTGGCGGGGTTGGAGGAAGTGGAGGGAGGAGTGGGCGGCCGCATTAGAGTGAAGTCAGGAGGCATTTGTCTTGACCCGAAGGAAGCCCCGCCGCAAACCAGTGAATTGGCGCTCCCGCCTCGCCCTGCTCGCCCTCGCAGTCGTCCTCGCCCTTCTGGCCTGGGGTTTTCTCGCGCGTCAGTTGGCCCCCACCTCAAACACCTCGCTCACTCGCTTTGACGCCATTATCGTTCTGGGCGCCGCAGCCGACAGCGACGGCAATCCTTCCCCGCAGCAGTTGGCCCGCGTCACCGAGGCCGTTCACGAATACCAGCGTGGCGTGGCCCCGCGGCTCATCCTCACCGGCGGAGCAGCCCGGAACCGGTTTGTCGAGGCGCGCGTGATGGCCCGGACCGCCGAGGCCCAGGGCATTCCGGAGTCCGCCATCTTTGTCGAGCCGGAGGCTTTGAATACCATCCAGAACGCCTGCTATGCGGTGCGGATCATGAAAAACCACGACTGGCGCTCGGCGGAGGTTGTTTCGAGCGCCAGCCACCTGCCCCGCGCGGGGCTCATCTTCAGCCGCCTGCCGCTCCAGTGGCGCACCCACGCTGCTCCACCGCTTTCGCCTCAGTCCGCGGCTAACCTTAGCGCCGCCACGTCCGTCGAAGTCTTGAAAACTGTGCGCTACCTGATTTGGACGCGCTGGGTTGATCCCTGCCAACCATAGCGGAAGCAAAAGCCCCAGCCTGCGTTGTCCCCTGTCGGCGTGGTCCTGTAAGCTGGATGGTGATGCGTTTCCCAGTAAGATTTTCCGCCCTTTTCGCAGCCCTTGCCGCCCTGGCTCTCTGTGCCGGAACCCGCGCACAGGCCCAGAGCACCGCCGCCCAGACCTCCGGCAATGGCACCTACATTGCTGTCGACCCGCTGGCCAATGTGCGCTACGACAACCGCTCTGACGTCTCCCTGGGCATGGCCTACGACCACATGAAGGCCGGTCCCACCCTCCTGCAAGGCTCCAATCTTGGCGGACTCGACCTTTCCGGCTCCTTGTGGTTCGCCAGGCATTGGGCCGTTGAAGGCACGGGCCGCGCTTATATGGGAACCAGCGGCGCCGGCGTCAACGACCAGAACATCGACGGTCCCTTTGTCGCCCAGTACCTCTTCGCTGCCGGCCCTGAATGGCTGGGGCCGCACAACAAACATGGCGCCCTGATCGCCCACGCCATGGTGGGCGGAGCGTATGGGGACTTCCAGCGGGACCTGCGCGGGAATTCTCCCTCGGTGGTGGATTTTTATAACAACCAACTGGCCCCGGCGGCGATCATCGGCGGCCATTTCGACCTCAACCGTTCGGCGCGCTGGGTGTTTCGCGTCACGCCCGACGCCGTTATGACCCACTACAGCACCAACTACGTCCCCAAGATCAGCCAGTTCGACGTCAACTTCGCCATTTCGGTCGGCGTCGAGTACAAGTTCAAAAAGAAGCGGTAAACCCGCTCTCCAGTTGCTGGAGAGCAGATTCATTGCAGCTTGCGGGCCTTTGTTTCCATCCCGGCAACCCCACGCTTGCCGGGGCAACCATGCTGTCGTTTGGCCTGACCGTCTTCCATGCAACATCGTCGATGGAAGGCGATTGAAACAGATGGGCTGCCAAGTTCACCTCTGCGTGTGGTATTCTCCACCGTTCGGAGGCCTGTGGAAAAGTGCAGCCGAAAAATGTGCTGCACCGGATAGCGGCAATCCCCCTGGGCCAGCTACACTCCGGGCAGGAATAGCGACGAAGGCAGGGTCAAATGGATATGAGAGACACACTTGGAGTATTGCTTGCAGGCGGGCAAGGAGAACGGCTCTTCCCGCTTACCCGCGATCGCGCCAAACCGGCCGTGCCCTTTGGCGGACACTATCGCATCATCGACATCACCCTCTCCAACTGCATCAACTCCGGCCTGCGCAAGGTTTACATCCTCACCCAGTACAAGGCGCTCTCCCTGAACCGGCACATCCGTGAAGGCTGGACGGGGATTGTAGCCCAGGAACTGGGCGAGTTCTTTGAACTCCTGCCCCCCATGCAGCGCACCGGCTCCAACTGGTACATGGGGAACGCCGATGCCGTCTACCAGAACATCTATTCCATCGGCAGCGAACAGCCAAAGTACATGATCATCCTCTCCGGCGACCACATCTACAAGATGGACTATAGCCGTATGCTCGCCTACCACCAGGAAAAGAATGCCGAGGTCACGCTGGCCACGCTGCCCGTTCCGCCCGAAGAGACGAAGCAGCTCGGCGTCGTCGAGGTCGGAGCAACAGGCGAGATCCTGGGCTTCCAGGAAAAACCCGCCTCCACTACCTTCCGGTCGCCCTTCAGCCCCAACTCCGTGGACGCCTCGATGGGCGTTTACATCTTTAATACCGAGACTCTGCTGAAGGCTCTCATCGCCGATGCCGAGGACCCCAACTCCAAGCACGACTTTGGCCACGACATTCTGCCCATCATGCTGGGCAAGAAGAAGATGGTGGCCTACAGCTTTGTGGACGAGAACAAGCAGCAGGCGCTCTACTGGCGCGACGTGGGCACGCTGGACGCTTACTACGACGCCAACATGGACCTATGCTCGGTTTCGCCGGCGTTCAACCTTTACGACAAGAGCTGGCCCATCCGCACCCGCGTGCGCCAATATCCGCCGGCCAAGTTCGTCTTCGGCGAGCCGGGCCGCACCGGTACCGCCGTCAACTCGGTCATCACCGCCGGCGTCATCATCTCCGGCGCCTCGGTGGCGAACTCCGTGCTGTCGCAGGATGTGCGCGTCAACTCCTACTCCGACGTGGACGCCAGCATCATCTTTTCCCACGTCAACATCGGCCGCCACTGCCGCATCAAAAAGGCCATCATCGATCGCGATGTCCATATTCCCGAAGGCACCGTCATCGGCTACGACCCGGTCGAGGACAAGCGCCGTTACTTTGTCACCCCCTCGGGCCTGACCATCGTCACCCGCGACGCCTCGCTCTTTGAAAACCCCGTCGATCCGGACTTCCTGCAAAGGTATTAGGAATTCTGCTTCGAGAAGCCCAATCGCAAGGATGGGGAGCTCGCATTTCAGTGGCTCGGGAAGGGTGGGTCACTCGCCAATGGAGACCTGGGACTCCCGCTCCCGTCGTAGAACATCAAGATGCGGTCCAGCCGCCGCGCCATTTTCTCCCCAGCCTACGGAACCAACCGCACCAATCCCGCGTATTAGCAAAATATGCAATGCGTGGGTACATTAAGCTGGAGCGTGATGGGGCTGGCGTCGCCGGCCAGGCCGTCGCGGCGTACCATGGAGGCGCCGGAGATTGGCGCCCCAGGGCCGCCCGCCGCAAGCCACGTCCAGGGCGGGAAGGCCATCCACCCCACGAACGAAGACCTGCGGGGTACCCACTCTGTGGGTCGGGGGGCCCCGGCCATTGCCCCAATCGCCCGTCAGATGCGCGTGGAGGTGAGTCCGCTGGAGATCGACTGGTCCCAAGTCGTCCGCCGCTGCATGGACGGGGATTCCGGCGCGTGGGCCGAGCTGGTCCGCAACCATCATCGCCGTGTCTACGGGCTTTGCTACCGCTTTACCGGCAGTCCGGCCGACGCCGAGGACCTCACCCAGGACGTCTTCCTGAAGGTCTACTCCAACCTCGCCAGCTTCGATACCGGCCGCGGCAGCCTCCAGGTCTGGATCACCACCATGACCCGCAACCTGCTGGTGGACAACTTCCGCCGCACCCGCAATCAGCGCGCCACCGGTTCGCTCGATGAGGGCTGGGAGTCCGCCGAGGAGCTGAAACCGGTGGACCGGCTCACAGCCGGCGGTCCATCGCCGCTGGAGTCCGCGGTCAGCAAGGAACTCGCAAAAATGGTGCAGAACGCCCTCGCCCGTGTCTCCGTCGAGCTCCGCGAGGCCGTTATTCTCAGAGACCTCCAGGACCTGGATTACAAGGAGATCGCCCAGGTCCTCGGCATTCCCGAAGGGACCGTCAAGTCCCGCATCAGCAGAGGCCGCGCGGAACTGGCGAGGCTGCTGGAACGTAATAAACGGGAGGTGATGTAATCATGGCAGAGCACACACACATTCCGAGCTCCCCGGCCTGCGGCCAGTGGGAGACGCTTTTGGCCGATGCGCTGGACGGGTTGCTCAAGCCCGAAGACGAGGCTACCTTCGCCGCGCACATGGCTGCCTGCCCCGCCTGCACGGCGCTGTTTGAAGAGGCCCGCCGGGGCCGCGAGTGGCTCGAATTCCTCTCCCCCGAACCGGAAGTTCCCGCCGGGTTGCTGGACAAGATTCTGGCCCAGACCGGTCCGGGGCAGCTTGCGGGCTACGGCCTGGCGGCTGACGGCGGCAACGTGTTGCCCATGCCTCCGGCCTGGCAGCGTCCCGGCTTTGTCGGCCAGGTCCGTCGTTTTGCCCAGCCCCGCCTGCTCATGACGGCCGCCATGGCCTTTTTTTCCATCGCTCTCACGCTCAACCTCACTGACGTCCGTTTGAGCAGCCTGCGCCTCAGCGATCTGCGCCCCGCCACGCTGCGTTCGTTCATGGAACGCCGCCTGACCATGGCCTCCACACCCATCATCCGCTACTACGACCACCTCCGCTTTGTCTACGAGGTTGAGTCCAGAATGCGGGAGCTGCGCCGCACCACGGAGGGCGAAGACAACAACCGGCAGAAGCCGAAAGACAACACGCCGGGTGAATCCAAACAGAACCCCGCTCGCAAGGATGGCGGTTCCCGCATAAACCCTCCACAGCAGTCGGTCAGCCCGGCGACCAGCGATTCAACTGACTTTTTGGAAACCTCCCTCACATTTCAGGACCGGCCCGCGCATTCCGGCGGCTCCGCAACGGAAGTACGGGAAAGGAGCACAATATGGACTGCGTAAATCACACTGGCGTTACCGCGACCGCCTTTTGCCAGACCTGCGGCAAGCCGCTCTGCCCCGGCTGCGTGCGCAACGCGGCTGGAGGACAGGTTCTCTGCGAGCCCTGCTTCGTCGCCTGGCAGACCTTCCAACAGCCCTTTGTCGCCTCGCCTCCGGGTGCGCCCAACCCCTCGGCAGCCGCCGTGCTGGGCCTCATTCCCGGTGTCGGCGCCATGTACAACGGGCAGTTCTTCAAGGGCCTCATCCACGTTGTGATCTTCGCGGTGCTAGTCAGCATCACCGAGTACCACGGCATCTTCGGCATCTTCATCGGCGCTTGGATTCTCTATCAGTCGTTTGAAGCCTTCCACACCGCCAGGGCCCTGCGCGACGGCCAGCCGCTGCCCGATCCGCTGGGACTGAACGAGGTGGGCAACTGGCTCAACCTCGGCACCCGCCCGCGGTATCCTGGCCAACCCGGCGCCCAACCCGGTCCCGGCCCAGCTCAGCCCAATCCAAACCAGGGCCCCGAAGCCGGACAGGGTTCCGCTCCCGGAGGCTATCAGCCTCCTTATGCCGCTGGGCAGTACCAGGTTCCATACGAATCTCCATACCAGGGTCCTTATCAGTCTTCGTATACGCCTCCCCCGCCCGGCTTTGTCGATCCGGCCATTCCGCCGGTCCCGCCTGTGCCGCCGCTCTATTGGCGCCGCAAGGAGCCCATCGGCGCCATTGTCCTCATCGCCCTGGGCCTGTTGTTCCTGCTCGGCCAGTTGGATATCTTCCACGGCCGCCTCGTTGAGTTTGCCTGGCCGCTGTTGCTCATCGGCATCGGCGTCTGGCTCATCGTTCGCCGTCTCGGAGAATCGCAAGGAGGTCCCAAATGAACCGTTATATTCTGATTCGCCGCCTGCGCGGCCCCGCTTTTCTTCTGCTGGTCGGCATCCTGGCCCTGCTCCGTCAGGCGGGCGTCATTGACAGCTTTTGGCATCTGTTTTGGCCGCTGCTGCTGATTCTGGCCGGTGCCATCATGCTCGCCGAACGCGCCGCCCTGGCCTCCGATGCCGACTATGCGCCCTATCCCGGCGCTCCCTGGCCGGGCGCGCCCGACCCCGCCGCTGCGGCCGCTCCGCAGCCCCCCGATCAATCCAATTCGGCCATCGTTCCCGCTCATTCCCATGACTTCGGCGACGATTCCAACGGAGGCCAATCATGAGCAGCGTTCCTCCCAACACACCTCCGGGTGGCGGCCCTCCGCCGCCCCCCTATCCTCCTTACGATCCCAGGACCCAGTGGCGCATCTACCGCGAACAGCAGAAAGCCGCCTGGCGCGCCCAGCGCGATGCCATGAGGGCCCAGCGTTACGCCTGGAAAGCCGGCTACTACGGCGGCGCCTACGTCCCGCGCGTGCCCTCCGTGGTCGGCCCCATCATCCTGGTGAGCGTCGGCGTGGTCGCGCTGCTGGTGGTCACCGGCCACATCGCCGCCGGCCAATTCTGGACCTGGTACGCCCACTGGTGGCCCCTGTTGCTCATCGGCGCCGGCCTGGCCCTGCTCGGCGAGTGGGCTCTGGACGCCCGCCGCAAGGTTCCCGTCCACCGCGGCGGCAGCTTTGTCGGCATCCTCATCCTGCTCGCCATCATCGGCTTCGGCGCCGCCGGTTGGAACAACTGGTGGGGCCCCTTCCGCGCCCAGTTCGGCGATCAGGGCGACGACTTCTTCAACGCCTTCGGCCTGCCCGAGCACGACAACGACCAGCAGCTCCTCAACGCGCAGATTCCAGCCAACGCCTCCATCGACATCGAGAATCCCCGCGGCGACATCAGCATCACCGCCGGCGACGGCTCCAACGTTGAAGTCACCTCCCACGAAGTGGCCTTCGCCAGCTCCGACGCCGACGCCAAAAAGATCTTCGACGCCGAGGCCGCTCACCTCACCGTCAGCGGCAGCGCCGTGCTGGTCAAGTCGGAGAGCAATCAGAGTGGGCGCCTCAACCTCACCGTCACCGTCCCCAAATCCGCACGGGTCACGGTTAACGCCGGCAGGGGAGACGTAACTGCCGCCAGCCTGGGCTCAGGCATCAACCTCAGCGCCTCCCACGGCGACGTCCATCTCAGCTCCATTGCCGGCTCCGTCCAGGTCCACTTTCCCAACGGCCGCCACGACTTCTCCGCCCACCAGGTCGACGGAGACCTCACCATCGACGGCGACATCAACGACCTCACTCTCTCCGAAATCAAGGGCAAGATCACTCAGAGCGGCGACATCCTCGGCGATGTGCACATCGAGAACGCCGCCGGACCGGTGCACCTGCACACTTCCGTCACCGACCTCCAGGTGGCCGAGCTCCCCGGCGACCTTACCCTCAACTCCGATGACCTCCGTGTCACCGAGGCCAAGGGCCAGGTCCGCGTCACCACCCACTCCAAGGACGTTGATCTCAGCGAGATCTACGGCGACGCCTACGTCGAGGACCGCGACGGACGCGTCTCCGTCGAGCCGGCCGGAAACTACGGCGTCGAAGCCAAAAACAGCAAGGGTGACGTCGAGTTGACGCTGCCGCCCAGCGCCTCGGCCACCGTCAACCTGCACACCCACAACGGCGACATCGTCTCCGACTTTCCCATGCCCTCCATGGAAGGCGAGAACAAGTCCGCCACCTTCCAGATCGGCTCCGGCGGATCCAGAATCGTCCTCAGCACCGACAACGGCGACCTGCGCATCAAGAAAGGCTCCGCCTTCCCCGCCACACCGCCGCCGGCCGCGACCGCAGCAACCCCTGCAATCCCTGCAACCCCCGCGGCCAAGGCCGCTCCCAACGCTCGCCACCTGAAGGCGCCCAAAGCCCAACCCGCGCAGCCGGTCACGCAGTAACAAGCTCAACGATCCAACGTTCGCAAACGGGCGCAGGAGAGATCACCTCCTGCGCCTGTTCCGTCCTGAGCGGTTTTTCCGTCTTTCCCCCCACAAAACCGGGTGCCCTACCCTCGCCGCGTTCTTGTTTTTGCGGCTACAGCGGAACCAGAGTAGATGTACACCGAAGGCAAACCCGCCAAGTGGCTTTTCCCTTAAGAAAAAGCCACCCAGAAGACTCTCTGCAAGGACACGTTATTGACAAGGGGTAGGAATGGTGAGAGAGTGGGGATGAAGTGCATATGCGACGCATATTTTAGGGAAGGGGCTCGGAAGGAATCGAACCTCCGACCTCCACGACTAGGCTCCCCCCGGCAAAGGATTGGGACCTGTCGAAATCGTGGCGCTCTATCCGCTGAGCTACGAGCCCTATTGAACATAATAGGGCTAGATGCGTTTGTGTGCAACGACTCGGAGAATTCTTTATGGCGAGCACAACGCGGCCAGCAATTCGGACAATTCGCTCCAGCAAGCCTGCGGCAAAACCCTCCCGAGAAAGGGCGGCGCGGAAAATAGTCGCTATCCTTGAAGATCAAATGACGGAAATGGGCTTGACTGAAGAAGAGAAGAGTCAAAAGACCGCAGAGTTTGCCGCTTTTGTCAGGGATGTCGTTTCTTCTCACGCCAAGCAGCAAGAGCAGCCTCGTAGCGCAGACTCCCAGGGGTAATCTGGTAAAAGCGGCTCAGAGCTTCTTTGAAACTCTCTTCGTCCGGTATCGTCATAAGCGAAACCACTGAGTCCATTGCTGACTTTTCACGGGCTCGAACGGTTCCCTTTTGGGTTCTTGGCTTGGCAATGTCGAACGGTCTCTCTTTTCGCATCGAACTGAACTCTTATCCTTTACAACATCATATGGTGGAAGGGGCGAGATAGCGAGGATGCGCCATAACACTAAAGCAATGCCAAGAAAGATGTACCCCGAAAACACAACCCTCAAGCCGGCGCGGCCAACACGGAGGGGCGGCTTGAACGAATCCAATCAGGGTATAGTTTCCCTGGTTATGCCGTAGCCAGCCGTGAGCGAACAAGCAGACGACTCTATGCACGTCCGCTACTCTGGTTCCGCTCTAGGGTGGCAAGCCACACACTCGTACCCACTCACTGAAAACTGTCATCTGTCATCTGTCATCTACTCCGTTCTCAGCGCCTGCATCGGGTCCAGCCGCGACGCCCTCCACGCCGGAACCAGGCAAGCCAGTGCCGCCACCAGCAGCAGCATCGCGCTCACCGCGGCAAACACCCCAGGGTCGAGCGGCTGCGTCCCAAACAGCATCGACCGGATCAGCCGCGCCGCGCCCACACTGCTCGCCAGCCCAAGCGCCAGTCCTAACAGCGCCGGCCGCAGCCCATCCAGCAGCACCTTCAGCAGCACCTGCTCCCGCTGCGCGCCCAGCGCAATCCTGATCCCGATCTCGCTCGTCCGCTGCGCCACCATGTACGACAGCACGCCGAACAGTCCCACCGCCGCCAGCACCAGGGACAACCCTGCAAACACCAGCAGCAGCGTCGCATCGAAGCTCGCATCCAGCGTGTTCCTGCCCACCACCTGGTCCATGGTCAGAATCGCCTCGACCGGCAGATCGCGGTCCAGTTGCGCAACCATGCGTTGAATGGGCAGGGCAAACTGCGTCACATCCCGCCCGGAGCGGACCACCAACGCGGCGCCGTTCATGTCATCGGTCGCGTCGAGCGCAAAATACATCATCGGCTGCACAGCCTCGCTGGCTTCAAAGCGCGTGTCGCCGGCCACTCCCACGATTTGAAACGGATGCTGCCCCAACGTCCGGAGGTGCTTGCCAATTGGATCTTCGCCGGGAAAGTTCTGCCGCGCGAACTCTTCGCTGATGATCACTTCCGTCGCGTGCCCGGGCTGCTCAGTCCCGTCGAACGCATGCCCGCGCAGAATCGGAATGCCAATCGCGGCAAAATAGCCGGGGTCCGCCCAGCGATGCAACGCGTACAGCAGCTTGCCCTTGGGCGGTGCGGGATGGCCGACAATTGAAAAACCGCTGTCTCCGCCGTAGCCGTCTCCCGGAACCACCGGAAACACAAGTCCCGCCGCCTCAACCCCAGGCAGATTCCGCACCCGCGCCAGCAGCGTGTCGAAGAAGTCGGCCCGCTGTGCCGGCTTGCTGTAGCGCGCCTCCGGCAGGGCGAAATCCATTTTCAGCACGTTCTGCGTAATGCATCCCAGGTCCGCTGAGCGCAGTTTGGCATAACTCTTCAGCAACAGTCCCGCGCCAATCAGCAGCACCACCGTCAGTCCCACCTCGAGCGTCAGCAGCACCGCGCGCAACCGAACCCGGGCATGTCCTGCGCTGTGCCCGCGCGATGACTCCTGCAGCGCCGTGAGAACCTGGTCGCCCCTGGCGGAGAATGAGGAAATCAACCCTGCAAAAACCGCGCACAGCACAATCAATGCCCCGGCAGACGCCACCACCACGCCATCCACATGGATGGCTTCCACCCGGGCCATTTCGCGCCGCGTGCTCACAAACCATTCAATGACCCCAATGGCCAGCAGAAAGCCAACCGCTCCGCCCATCGCCGAGAGCGCCAGGCTCTCCATCAGATGCTGCCGCAGAAGACGCAGCCGGCTCCCGCCCAGCGCGGTGCGGATCGCCTGCTCCTTGCGCCGCGCCGCCGCGCGCGCCACCAGCAGATTGGCGACATTCAGGCAGGCAATCAGCAATACGCAGCCCGTGGCGGCCAGCAGCACATAGAGAGGCGTCTTCATGTCGCCCACCAGCGAGTCCAGCAGCGGGCGGATATTCGCCCCTTTGCTCACAAACGGATCGTCGGGATTCTGGTCGTGAAGCCGGCGCGTAATCAGCGTAAGCTCGCTGGTTGCCTGCGTCTCGCTAACCCCCGGTTTCAGCCGGCCGATAGCCAGGAAATCATGGGCGTCGTCGATGGCATTGATCTCCGCCGCCGGCTCTTTATAATAAATCGGCGTCCAAAGCTGCACCGCCGCATTGGGGTAGGCAAACCACGCCGGCATCACGCCGATCACCGTGTAAGGCTTGGCATCCAGCAGCACGGTCTGACTAACAATCGAGGGATTGCCGCCAAAACGCCGTTTCCACAATCCCCAGCTCAGCAGAACGGTCGGATTCGCCGACGGCCGGTCGTCGTCCGCGGTAAAATTCCGCCCCAGCGCCGGCTGCACCCCCAACAAGGGCAGCAGATTCCAGGAAAAACTCGCCGCCCGCACGCCCTCCGGCAACTGTTCCCCCGATCCCGAAAGGTTGTAGCCGGCGTAGCCGCAGATCGCCATGTCGCTGAAGCTGCGGCTTTGCTTCTTCCACTCGGCAAACACCCCGCCGGCACTATCGTTGTAAGGGAAATTGCCGTCGGCGCTGTACTCGTAAAGCCTCACCAGCCGGTCGGGATCGTTGAACGGCAGCGGCTTGAACAGCACCGAACGGACAATCGTGAACAGCGCCACATTGGCCCCGATCCCCAGCGCCATCACCAGAATCGCTACCGCCGCAAACCCCGGTGTCCGCGAGAGCGTGCGCACCGCGTAGCTTATATCGCGCAGCAGCAGTTCCAGCCAGGTCCAGCTCCACGTAGCGCGCGCCTGCTCGCGCAGCAACGCCGGATTTCCGAACGCCCGCATCGCCGCGTAACGCGCCTCTTCCGCGCTCATCCCGCCAGCGATGTTCTCGGCAATCTGTCGCTCGATGTGGAAGCGCAGTTCTTCATCCAGCCGCGCTCCCGCCCTCCCACGCCCGAAGAGCATCTCGATCCGCATTCGCAACTGCGCAAGCCAGCGCATCGCAAACCTCCTCAACTTTTATCCGAGAAACTTGGGTGCCCCACCCTCGCCGCGTCTTTGTTTTTGCGGCTAGGGTGGGAAACCAGGAACCCCAACCAACCCAATAAAAACTGACAACCGAACCCTGACAACAACCTCCTCACGCTTCCGTCACAATCAGATCGATCGCCGCCGAAAGCCGGTTCCAGTTGCTTGTCTCCTTCTCCAACTGCCCGCGCCCGGCAGCCGTAAGCGCGTAGAACTTGGCCTGCCTGCCGGTTTCGCTCTCCGCCCACTTGGCCTTGATCCATCCCTGCTGTTCCAGCCGGTGCAGCGCCGGGTAAAGCGAGCC
The DNA here is from genome assembly GCA_049509995.1 of Occallatibacter sp. Taxonomy (GTDB): domain Bacteria; phylum Acidobacteriota; class Terriglobia; order Terriglobales; family Acidobacteriaceae; genus Telmatobacter. The sequence goes on from JBEKZJ010000015.1 coordinate 47,073, forward strand.
CTGCTGCACCTGCAGCACCTCTCCCGAAACCTGTTGAATGCGCTTGGCGATGGCCCACCCGTGCATGGCCTCGGGTGAGAGGGTTTTCAGAATCAGCAGGTCGAGTGTTCCCTGTACAAGATCGCTTGGTTTTCCCATGCCTAGATTATCTACAACAATGTTGTGTAGACCGTCAAGGTATCCCGGCAAATTTTTTTGCCGCGGGTACTGGGCGTTCAGATCTCACCAGATGTAGGGAATCAGCCGGAAACGTGTCCGAGCGCAGTACTCCGTGTAACCTGTCATCTGTCATCTCGCCCGCTGTTCGCTATTCCGCCCAGCCCCGCTTTCGTTGTATCCTCCACTCGCAGGAGAATTTTCCCCATGACCCCCGCACCCACCCGTGTCATTACCGTCGAGCGCGAGTACGGCTCGCGCGGCGGAGAGTTTGCCCACGAACTGGCCGCCCGCCTCGGCTGGCGCCTTCTCGACTCGGAACTGCCCTGTGCCGCGGCGCGCGCGGCCGGCGTCTCGGCTGAGCTGGCCGCCAAATACGACGAGCGCCTCGATCCCTGGTATTACCGCTACGGCAAGGTCTTCTGGCACGACTCGGTCTATTCCATGCCCGGCCTCTCCGACGACCAGGTCTTCGACTCCGAGCGCATGTTGTCGCTCATCCGCCAGGAAATCCTCAATGCCGCCAAAGAGGGCAACTGCGTGCTGGTGGGCCGCGGCGCAGCCTGTGCCCTGGCCGGCCAGCCGGGCTGCTTTCACGTCTTCGTCTACGCCACCGCCGCGGCCAAGCGCGACTGGTTCATCCGCGCCTTTCCCAAGCAGGCCCAGAACGCCGACCAGCTCCTGGCCGCCTTCGACAAGCGCCGCGCCGCCGTCATTCGCAAGTTTTATCAGCAGGAGTGGTGCGCCCGCAGCCTCTACCACCTGCTCCTCAACTCGGCCATCGGCACCCACGCCATGATCGCCGCCACCCAGGGCGCAGCCGGGCTCACCACCACCACACCCGAGCCCATTGCAAGGTAGGTCTTCGCGACAGGAGGAGGGATCAACGCTGGCGTCACCCCGGTGCCTGGCAGGAAAAACATGATTTCTCGCCGCAACCCGAGTATTGTTCTTTTGCGTGAAGGATGGTCCCCAAAATTATGCGCATACTCAGAATCATTCTGGGCTGGTATTTCTTTTGCTTCTCTGCGTGGTGCCTCCTGGCGGCATTCTGGAGCATTATTCGCGCAAGTCACAGCCAGAACAAAGCGATGCTTATTCTCTGCGTAGTGTTGGCCGCGTTGTTCTCTGTTGTGGGCACAATACTCGCAGTGGCGTGGTGGTCCAACTTTAGGGAGTGGGCGTCGGCGAGGGGATGGGCGATCGCTGCAAGCCTGTTGATCCTGGTGATATCGACAGGGCCTCCACTTTTTTATTTTTTCGCGAAGGGCTGGGGCGCCTTTTGTCAAGCAGAGAGTGTCTTTGGGATTCCTACGGCAATCGCAGTCGCCGCACTCGTTGTTTCCTCACTGCCTTATGGAAAGCCGGGTAGGCGGATGTCCCAGGCCTAAGAAGCCCGGTGCCCCACCCATTGCCGAGCCGTTGAAATGAGGGTGCCCCATCTCTCGATTTCGAGACCTGGGATACCCTTAAACCAAAACCCGCCGCACCCGCGTCCCAATCCGCGTGAACACCTCCCACGGAATCGTCCCCGCAGCCTCGGCGTGGTCGAAAGCGGTAATCGTCTCGCCCCCTTGCGTACCCAGGATCACCACCTCGTCCCCGGCCTCCACCCCGTCAATCTCCGTCACGTCCAGCACCGCCTGGTCCATGCTGATGCGGCCCACAAGGGGCGCCCGCTCGCCCCGAACAAGCAGGCTGAACCGGTTCCCAAGCCGCCGGTCGAGCCCGTCCGCGTAGCCCACCGCCAACAGCGCCAGCCGCATCGGTTCCGTGGCCACAAACGTCCCGTTATAGCCCACCACCGCGCCGCTGGGAACCGAACGCACTCCCACCACCCTGGTCTTCCAGCTCAACACCGGCTGCAGCCGCGCGCGCGCCGCCGCCACGGCCTCCGGTTCCTCGGGCTTAAACTGCGGCGCCACGCCATAGAGCGCCAGCCCCGGCCGCAGCATCGCCTTCAAACCCCATCGCTTAGCCAAAGCCCCAATCCTGCCCGCCTCGCCCTTGAGCAGCACTGCGGAATTGCCCACATTCAGCCACTCCGGACCGAGCCCCGCCGCCTCGATCCGCCCCAGCGCCTCTTCCAATCGGGCAAGCTGCTCCTCGGTAACCCGGCCGTCCGCCTCGTCGGCGGCAAACAGGTGGGTCATCACCCCCTCCAGCCGCAGCGCCGACCCCTCACCAATCCGCGCCAGAACCGCCGCAAGCTCATCCGCACCTACCCCCTGCCGGCTCATCCCCGTATCGATCTCCAGATGAACCGCCGCCGGCCCCGCGCCCGCCGCCCGCGCCGCCCCTTCCAACTCGTCCAGTTGCCACCGTTCCCAAACCACAGCCGTCAGCCCGTGGTCCACTACCGCCGCTCCCTGGCCGGGGAAGACCCCACTCATCACCAGCACCCTGGCCTCAGGGCACACCGCGCGCGCCGCCACGCCCTCTTCCACGCTGGTCACGCCCAGCCACCGCGCTCCCGCCCGCACCGCCGCCGCGGCGCAAAGCGGCAGCGAGTGTCCATAAGCGTCCGCCTTCACCATGGCCAGCAACTCCACGCCGGGAGCCGCCAGGCTCATCAGAAATCGATAGTTTTCTTCAAAGGAAAGGGCTGAAATCTCAACCCAGCAGGGGCGCATTGGCATCGGGCTATCCAACCCCCAGTCTACCGCGAGGCAGCGACCCTCCTCTTGATTCGCTATCGAGATGCCCTCACAAATACCGGGTGCCCCGGGTCTCGATTTTGAGACCTGGGAAACCACTGCGGCAGATGGCGCCCCCTGTCCGTTCCCCACAAAGGCTCCGTGCCCCATCCTTTCGCCTTTCTTCTGTGTCCGTCTGGCCAACTACATGGTTGACGGCGGCGCGATTGGGATGAGAGAAGTTTTCAGGCGTGTGTTTTTGCCGCCCAGGATGTGGGCGTGAGCCCGGCGACGCTATGCACGGGGGTGT
>JBEKZJ010000150.1:0-12495 GCA_049509995.1 Occallatibacter sp.
CGTCAAGACCGGCGGCCACGTGCGCGGCGTCGCCCCCCGCATCGAGTTCTACGGCATGGTCTCCAATGGTGACAAATCTTCGGTCTTCATGGGCACCGCCGTCGATCCCGTCGCGGAAAACGGACTCGGATTTTTCCCCACTACCTTCACTTCCGGCCACGATCTCGACAGCAAATCCGGCGGCGAGGTCGAGGCGCTCGTCGGCGCCGGTTTGGCCAAGTCGATGAACGTCAAGGTTGGCGATGGGTTGACGGTCCTGTCCATGACCTCCGACGGCGCCCTCAACGGCGTCGATGTCGAGATCGTGGGCATCGTAGACTCCGGCGTCGCTGAAATGGATGCGCGTTCTCTCCGTATCACCCTGCCCGCCGCGCAGCGCCTGCTGCAAAGCGATCGCGTCACCAACCTCGTCGTCGGTTTGGACAAGACCGAGAACACCGACCAGGTGGCGGCCGAACTCGCTCCCCGCTTGCGCGGTCTGCCCCAGCAGTTGGTCCTCAAAAAATGGATCGAGCTAGCCACCTATTACAAGCAGGTCCGCTCACTCTTCAGCACCATCTTTGTTTTTTTGGGCATCATCGTCTTCTTCATGGTCCTCATGTCCAGCGTAAACACGCTGCTGATGACCATGTTCGAGCGCACCCGCGAAATCGGCACCATGCTGGCCATGGGCACGCCGCGTGCATGGATCGTGGCGCTGTTCATGCTCGAAGCCACGCTCATCGGCATCTTCGGCGCCATTGTCGGCGTTCTGGCCGGCAATCTTCTCGGAGTTCTCTTGAATTACTCCAACCTACATCTCCCGCCGCCTCCGGGATTTACGGTCCCTATGTCCTTCCAGGTTCTCCACGTGCCCAGCCTGATGATCGGCTCCTCGTTGCTGGTCATCGTCTCTCTGGCGCTCGCATCCATCCTCCCGGCGATCCGCGCATCCCGGCTGCAAATTGCGGAGGCATTGGCCCATGTCTAGCATCAATTGCGTTCTGCGAACATTCCTGCTGCTCTTCCTCATCGGCTTTCTGCTCACATGCGTGCTGGTCAGCCGCGCCGCAACCCCCGACGCCGAAGCCCTGCTGAAGCGCTCCGACGTATACCGCAACGGCTGGCCCTCGTATGTGTTGCGGGTCAAGATCACCAACTACGAATCGGGCAAGGCGGACGAAGAAAAGCTCTACGAGGTCTCGCAGAAGGGAACCGTGAAAACTTACGTCGAGTTTCTCAGCCCCCGCGAGAAAGGCCAGCACCTGCTCATGCTGGGAGACGATATGTGGGTTTATTTGCCCGATACCAGCCGTCCCATCCGCATTACCCCGCTTGAGCGTCTCTCCGGCGACGCCTCCAACGGCGACGTGGCCCGCACCAACTACGCCGCCGACTACACTCCCGTCTATCTGCGCACGGAAAAGGTGGGCGCCGAGGACTGTTACGTCCTCGATCTGACCGCCAGGCGAAAGGGATCGACCTATCAGAGGATTCTCTACTGGCTGCGCGCTGTGGATGCGCGCCCGGTCAAGGCCGAGTTCTATCTCACCTCGGGCAAACATATCAAGTCCGCCACTTTCGACGAGTATGCGCCTGTCGATGGCAGGAGCCAACTTCGCCGCATGACGCTTTACGACGAGATCCGGCATAACTCCCACAGCGTACTCGAATACTCCGGCATAGCACCGCGCGAACTGCCCGACAAACTCTTCTACCAGGGCCGGACGGACAGGTTTTAGATTTTAATTGCCAGTTAAAAAGCGACTGAGAAAGGGAACTGGAAGGAGGACCGAATGAGCTTATCTAAAATACACAGCTACCTCTGTAACTGCTTCTTGCTACTAGCGCCAATACTGGCTTTTAACCTGCTATTCACGCGCCAACTCCCGGCCGCCTATCAGATGGATGTCTTTTGGAAGGACATTCCAAAGGCTATCAGTCTTCCGGAGAATCTACTGCGCATGCTCGTCATGATCTTGCCGCTCTTCATGCGGCTCCGCGTTTCCACGCCGAGTCAGAAGCTCGGCCTCTCTCTCTACCTCACGGGCCTGCTGATCTACTTCGCCTCCTGGGCCGTTCTGATCGCCTCTCCTCAATGCGCATGGAGCACGAGTGAGATCGGCTTCCTGGCGCCCGCCTATACGCCCATCGCCTGGCTGACCGGAATTGGCTTGATCGGCGACGAGTTTCAGCTTCCGAGAGTTTCTTTCAAGCCATGGATGTACTGGGCCCTCTCCGCACTTTTTCTGGTGTTCCACAACCTGCACGCCGCCACGGTTTATTCCCGCGGCATTTAACGGCGATTGTCAGCGTGCGCCCAAGGCGCAGCTTTTCAAGCACAGGGGCCACAAGTCACAACAAATGCTTTATGCGTCACTCATGGAATTCCAGACAAACCCGATGAAACTCGCACACACATTTCCGGCCCTTCTGCTGCTCGCGATTGCAACCCTCGCCGTCGCGCAGGATGACCCGCCGCCGGAGTCCCGCCATGACTTCCGTTACTCCTTCGCCGCCATCGACGACGCGACGTTCTATAGCGACCTTACCCCGCCGCTGCCGCCGTCGGCCAATATGTTGAAAGCCCCTTCTGTCACCCTGTTTCATAATCAGTTGCTTTTTGAGCCCTCCTTCACTCTTCGCTACCGGTCCCGCTGGACTATCGCCTCGAGCGTGGTGGGCCTCGCGGAAACATATCGCGGCCTCTCTGCCGCGGACTTCGATATTCCTCCGGGCAACACCGCCGCGACTGCTGCCCTTGACACCGCGCTGGAACCCTATACCGGCACGCACACCCAGCTTCGAGTCAAAGAGACTTATGCCGGTCTCTCCGCCGGAGACTTCGACTTCACCCTGGGCCGCAGAATGGTGCGCTGGGGCGTCGGCTACGCATTCACTGCGACCGGCGTTCTCGACCCGCCCCGCGACCCAACCAATCCCACCGACCGCCTGAACCTCAACGAAGGCCGCGACCTGGTCAAAACGGACTTTGTTCACGGTCCGCACGCTTTTTCGCTCGCCTGGTCCACCGCTGCGCTCGCGCCCGCCGCGTCAAACCTGCACTCGACCACCGCTTTCCGGTATAACGTTCTGGTGCATGGATTCGACACTTCGCTGATCGCCGGCGACGACCGCGGCGGAGACGCCTTTGGCGGCCTCACCTTCACCCGCGTCTTCGGCCAGGCCTGGGAACTTCACGGCGAGGCCGCCTGGCGCGAGCAGGGAGCCGTGCTCCTCGGCGCAAAGTACACCACCACCACCGGCATTACCTTCATCGGAGAGTTCTACACTCCGCCCAATATTCCGTACTATTGGGACGGCCTCGTCTCGCCCCTGGCCGGCCGCCAGCATTATGTGTTTTTTACCGCTTATAAGAATCGGATCCGCGAACTGCCCGACTGGAAGCAATGGGATCTGTCCGCCGCGATGGTCGAAAACTTGAACGACCGCAGTTACACCGCCATATTCGATGCCACGCGCCGATTCGGCAAAAGCTTCTCTTCTTATCTGCACCTGGAAGTTCCGCAAGGCAGCAAGACCTCGGACTATGGCGCAACTCCCTACTCCGCGGCCACTTCTGTGGGGGTTCGTTTTCAGCTATGAACATCGAAACCAATCCGCTCATTCCTTATCTCTCCGAGATACGCAAGCAACACCACCGCTACGCCGCTCACATCTTCAGGGCGATATCGATCGCTGCCGGCGCCACGCTGCTGATTTTTCTGCTCTTCCTCTCATTGGGGCGGTTTCGCTTGTCTGAAACCGGCCGCGAGCTCTTGGATGCTTTCATTTATTGCACTCTCATTGCCTTGCCTTCCATCTTTCTTCTCACCCGCATCTCTTATCGGTATACAGCCAGGTTCCCCCGTCTGGTGGTCCTCATGCAGGCCGTGGTCTTGGTTTGCACCGCAATCGCCGGCAGTCTCGCTGCTGGCCTCGTCTTCCGATTCGCTGGACTTGTTCCGCGCAGCGAATATTGGATCGAATTCCGGGCGTCGGCGCCCTTCAGCGTCGTCATCTCGCTCATGTTTGGCCTCAGCATCTCCAGCTACGAGACCCTGCGCTATAAACTCCAGGCCACCGCGCTCGAACTGCGCACCCGCCAGGTCGAGCAGGAGCGCGCCTACAAACTTCTGGCCGAGGCCCAGCTCTCCTCGCTCGAATCCCGCATCCATCCCCACTTTCTCTTCAACACCCTCAACTCCATTGCAGCTCTCATCCCAAGCAACCCGCAGCTGGCCGAAGATACGGTCGGCAAACTCGCCTCATTGCTCCGCTTCTCGCTCAATGCCAACCACACCAGCCTCGTCCCGCTCAGCCAGGAGATAAAGATCGTCCGCGACTATCTTGAAATCGAAAAGACCCGCTTCGGCGCCCGCATTCGTTATGAAATAACTGTCCCCAAAGCTCTTGAAGACGTGAAAGTGCCTCCGCTGGCTCTCCAATCCCTGGTCGAGAATGCGGTCAAGCATGTCGTATCCCAGCGCGCCCAGGGAGCCACAATTCAGATCGCCGGATCGATCGCCGAGTCTATTGCCGGCTCGACAAACTCCAACCGCATCCGCCTCGAAGTCATCGACGACGGCCCCGGCTTTTCGCTGGATGCCATCACCCCCGAACACGGTCTCGGCAATCTCGTTGCGCGCCTCGATCTCCTCTACGGCAGCGCCGGCCGGCTTGAAGTAACTCGCGAGAGCGAAAAAACAGCCGTCCGCCTGTCTTTCCCCGCATAATTGAAATGTCCATGGAAACCGCTCCGCTTCGCGCCTATCTCGTCGATGACGAACCGCTCGCAATCGAGCGTCTCAAGCGCCTGCTGGCCAACTTCGACGGCCTCCACATCGCCGGCAGCGCCACCGATCCCGCTCAAGCCCTCGACGACTTGAATCGCGAATCCATCGACGTTCTCTTCCTCGATATTCAGATGCCTGTCTTGAACGGTTTCGACCTGCTTTCACGGCTCAAGGTGCAGCCCTTCGTCATCTTCACCACCGCCTACGATGAATATGCGCTGCGTGCCTTTGAGACCAACTCCATCGACTACCTCGTCAAGCCCATCGAAACCGCCCAACTGGCCCGCGCGCTCAAAAAGCTCGACCGCCTCCGCCCCGTCGCCAAGCCCGACTGGCAGCAAAGCCCCGATCTCCCCGCCCTTCTCAAGGAACTGGCTGCATCCCTACGCGGGCAGCGCCCTGATTACCCCCGCCGCATCGCCTCCCGCGTCGGCGAGCGCATCTCGTTTTTGGACCTCGGCGATGTGACCCATTTTGTAGCCCACGACAAGCTCACCTACGCCATCGTGGACGGCCGCCGGCACTGTGTCGATCAAACCGTCGCCGAGCTCGAGCGCCGCCTTGACCCCGCAAAGTTTCTACGCATCCACCGCTCCGCGATCGTCAATGTGGACTGGATTCACGAGGTGAACTCATGGTTCGCCGGCAAGGTTATCCTCTCCCTCAAAGATGCCCGGCACACTCAAATACCCGTGGCCCGCGACCGCGTCCGCTCTCTGAAATCGCGCTTGGGAATCTAGGAAGCCGGGTTGAGCGTTTGGTTGTTGGGTTTAAACGCCGGAGCAAAGTTGGGTCTGCTTTCTCGAGATTACGCCGGCTTTCGGCGAATGCCTGCCGCATTTATCACTACTTGCATGCGAACACATCAATCTGACCGGCGACTCTATGTGGTGCCTGGGTGAGGCCAGGACCCTGCAACGGCTACGAGCGTTGCGGCGGGCCACCCTCAACGTGCAAAATCCCCCGGAAAGTCCCGCCTGTCCAAATATGGTGCTTGAGGGTGTGCAACCTACAAACCTCCGGCACAGAACCTTAGCCGGAATAACTCGGAACACAGTTTCCCTCTGCAACCGCTGCGAACCCACGGGCCTGGGAAACGCCATAGGAATTTCGGGGTTGCCGTAATGGGGCCGATGCACTCAAGTGGCTTCTTCCCCTCCGGGGTCCCCAGCGAGCGACGATTGTTCGCTGGGGTGGAAGTAAAAGCCACACTGCTGGAGCTCCGCTACAGAGTGTTAACCCTGAAATTGCTCTAACTGGAGATCCCCACCGCGAGGTCTTCGTCGCAAGGGTTGTAACCGGGGTCGGCAGCGACAGGCTTTCGCCGCTGCGAAGGTTGAATCTCGCCGGCGTTCTTCAGGAGCCGCTCCGCGGAGCGACGGCAGAGGGGGAGAACCCTTTCGAGAGCCCCCTCAGCCTGCGTCTCCAGCACGGCAACCAGGGAGTCCTGCTTACTCTGGACGTGAAGGGTCCGCCCAGCCTCCAGGGCGAGCGCCTGCCAATCGTGCCACTCGCCGGAGGCGGCATGGATCTTCCTCAATGCGGCGGCCAACTTTCCGGCCAGGGGATCGGCCGTGGCAGAGATTTCGGCCAGGTAAAGCGCTTGTTTGAGGCGCTTGCGATATGTGTGCAGGTTGGAGCTGTCGAGGTTGGGGAATTCGCGGGCCAGCTCGCCGAAAATCCGCAATGCCTCTTGTCGGGTAGAGAGTACCCTTGAGGACATTCGAGGCGCCAGCGCTACTTCCATCTCTTTGCTTAACCGGCGCAGCCGTTTGCCGCGAGCATCGATGACGGCCATCAGCTCATCGATCCCCGTCTGGCGGCGTTGCTCCAGCCGGCCTTCGAGTTTGTCCATCTCGCGCAGGCAGCGGGGGCTGAGCTTCGGTCGGCCGTCAGGCGCCCCTTCGAGGCTGTCGCGGAGGCCATCTAGCCTGGCCAGGTACACGTCCGCATCGCGAACCGGCTCGAGCGCCCGCCGCAGCATCTTTCCCTCTTTGTTCCAACGCTTGAACGCACGCGCCGCGGTTGCATCCTGAGCCTGCTCCAGCCGATACTCCAGCGCCACCCGCAGGCGCAACGTGAGGCTGCGCAGGGCATGGACGCGCCTTCGGCTGGGTTTCCGGGCGCATTGGGCGAGCAAATCGCGCCATGCCTCAATCTGGAGCTGCCACTCCGGTTGGAGAGGCACATCAGAATGCCCGTGGGAACGAAGAGAATCGAAATTCATAGAGAATTAACCTTGCTTTCCTCTATTCTGCACCATGCGGCGTCTCCCGGTCTGTGCCCAGAGACAAATAGCTGCACCGCGCCCGCCAGCCGGACCGGCCTGTGTCTTGCTCGAACGAAAGTTCGAATCGATACTCAAGCCCGTCCGTATTCCGCTTTGACTCCCTGGAGAAGCGGGGGTTGCATCCCGGCAATCGGCTCTTGCGCCGCGGTGCTGGTTTCCATTGGCCAGTTTGGGCGTGCCCCGCTTTCCAGGCGCCCTTTGTCCCGATCTCGTGCGTTTATAGCAATTTCAGGGTTGCCGTAATGGGGGCCGATGCACGCAAGTGGCTTTCTCCCCAGGAAAATGCCGCCTTGCTGCACCTTCTCTACAGCATGTTAACCCTGAAATTGCTCTGGGCTGCTAGGCAGAATTGGGTCAGATTCGGAGTCGTCCATGACTCCAGAACTAAGACAGCAGCTTTTTTGCGGAATAAGGTCTGGGCCTATAAACATGTTGGGCTTACGGGCTGCTGGCTGGACCCATGCAGGCATGAAGGCAAGGCTGCTCATCCAACCATTCAGCACCGCTACCGCCGCATCCAGCCCAGCGTGATCGGCCGCTTCAAGCTGAGTGTGCATGCGTTGAAGTATCTCACCGCTTGCATAGTTGATTCCGGACTGAATCAGAGGCCATGGCAAATACAAGGCGCTGTGAGCTTGATCAGTCTGCGTCCTTTACGCAGCGAAATCCGAGTGCGCCAGAGCGGTCATAACTCGGCGCCATTAAAAGCAACTTGCCATGCTGGTCGTTTTTGAAAGCCTGTGGGAAGTACCAGATGGAGCCCTGCGGTTGGTAGTGGCTGCCTCCGCGCAAAACGGCCGCTCGAGTATGCTCGTCATTGTACTCATCGGTCCACTGCCAGACATTCCCCACCATGTCCATCACTCCGAACGGGCTCGCACCCTTCGGATGCGCATCGACATCGCTTGCAGGAAGCATTACGCGCCCCTTGTCTGGAGTCGGCGCGGGCGCGTCCTTCGGGTCGTTCTCCCAAGGACACGCAAGCGGACCTCCGCTGAGTACAGGCGCCAGCCAATCGCAGTCACCCCACGGGAACCTCCGGCCATCGTTGCCCTGCGCTGCATATTGCCACTCCCACTCGTGGGGAAGTCTCTTCCCAGCCCACTTGGCATACTCGCGAGCATCCTCAAGTGAGACCCAGGTAACGGGCTTGTTGGCCCAGCCGTCAGGATACATCCCTTCCTTCCAGTCCTTGAGAAAATTGCGGTCGTCCTTCGGGTGATAGTGAGACGCATCGAGGAATTTCTTGAACTCCGCATTCGTGACCGGATACTTGTCGATGTAGAACGGCTTGATTTGCACACGAGACTCATGGAAACGCCGAGGATCATTTTCCCACGGATACTGTACGTCTACGCCAACATCATTAAAGCCCTCAATCTCGATCCCCTCGACCTTGAACAGAAAGTCGCTGGCTTCGATGCGAATCATCCCCTCGGGAGTGGAACTCGATGTCTTCGACCGCTGGATCTCGACCATTTTTTGAGTTAGTGGCTCCCACTCGTGAGAGAAACTCGCCAGAGGCTTTGCCGTCAGCAGCTTCATCTTTGCCATCAGTTGCTGGGACTGGGCATCAGGATCGCCCGGTGTGGCAAGGATTGCGCCATAGCCGTGGGCCTCGGTCGCGAACGCGAGCACTGACATGTCATCTTCCCGAACCGGCTTCAATTCAACGCCATGGTAGAGATCGAAGTACCGCACTCCATCTCTGTATGGCACCGTCATCTGCCGTCCATTCACGTCGTACTCGTTGCGGTTGACTATAGTCCATAGCGTCTGGTCCCCCAGCGGCCAGCGGCTCGCGAATACGCCGTACATGTGCATCGGATAGAACGGCTCCCAGTTCTGGCTCGTCAAGAAAGGTGCAACCGCACGCTCCATCGTTGCGACGCGCCGCGTTGCCTCGCCGTCGCGGGGAGTTACACCGTTCCAGATGCCCCAGACGTTTTCCCAACTTTCCCAACCTTCTCCATTGAAGAACGCGAACTGCAGATCATCCGTCTTGTCGCGAACCCAGCGCCCCTGAATATTGACCTGGTGGCGTGGTTCAAGCCAGCGGTACTTGTCTACCGTCGGAACAAACTGGAATTGGTATTGTCCCCAGGTAAGCACATTCCAGGCGAGAGCTTCGTCGTGCGGGCCGCCTTCCGGTTCGAACGCGAGTGGATGATTCACCTTGTCCGCTGCCAGTGGGAACGCCAATGGGACGCCATCCTGCGTGTCGCCATTGATGCCGTCGGCGTCGATTTGCTTCATGAACTCGGCGATCGCATCAGGCCAGGATGTCTCCGGATCTCTCGTCCCCTGGTCCCACATCATCATGGGGAACAAAACTCGAACGCCCCGGCGATGAAAGTCTGCAACCATCTGCCTGAGGCCTTCAACTCCGCCTGGCATGGAACGCACCATGTCGTGCTGGTTGCGATCGTCTATGCCCATGTTCGGGTATGTTGCCCAGATAAGGACAGAGTCGATTCCTCCGTACCGTTTGTCCACATCGTCCAGGTACCGGTCAACCGTGTACTTGCCGGCCACGGGATCATAGAAGTACCGGTCATGCACCATCATCTGAGGCTGCATGAAGCTGGACTGCGTCCACTTCAGCGCGGGCGACTCATACCGGGATGCATCGTAGCCTATGCGGATGCGGCGTTCAGCGCGCCAATGCGTTATATCAGTCAACCATTCATGATAGTTTAATGCGGTACAGGGAATGTACGGCCCCTCCTTTACGCCACGCATCGTCAAGCAGACGGGCGGGGGAATCTGCTGGCTTAAGGGGGCGTAGTTTGTGTCCTGCGCGTGGACGGGCACTGCAACAACTGCCGCCAGAAGCAAGAAACCTGGCGACCGCTGGATCGATCGAGTTGATACTTTCATAAAGTTCTCTCCTGGAGTAAGTTGGGAAGTCCTACGGATCTATCCTAAAGATGCGATGGCCGTATCCGGTTAGCTCAAAACTCAACGTCCCGCTGCTGACGACTGCCATTTCCCCGGATTCCAGGTCCTGGTACCGGCTTCCATTGATCGCTCCGGTGTCCATTTCTGCCGCAATCGACTGTGAAAAAAAATTGAAGATAACCAGGATCCGCTCCGACTTATCTGCTGCATAGCGCAACGTAGCGTAGAGGTTTTTGTCATGGTTCGTTGCTATGCGCCGCCGCACGCTGTTCTGGTACAGCGCGGGATGATGTGCCTTGAGCTTAAGAATATCTGAGATGCCCGATGCAGGGCGAATGATGGCTTGGCCGGAGCCGCAGTAACACGGCAAATCGCCGGACGTCGCTAGCAGGCCCTCAGCCAGGCGCTGCTTCCCTGGGTCTTTGAAATCGAGTACGGGCTGGATAAGTATCCCACCGGCAGCGACCACAGGGTCATGGTAGTTTCTCAACGCCTGCTCAAATATGGCAGGATCTTCGGCGTTGATGCTTTGCAGCATCAACCTTCTATCTTTCTCCCACCAAATGTCAAGTCCTTCAACTTCGTGGTAGTGGGCTACTTTCAGTTATGCCGCTCTTTCTGCCCTCCGCTCATAGGATTCCCACAGGGCAACCAGGTCTTCGACTTCCCAAAGATGATCTGTCACGCCAGCGGCCATTGCCGGGCTCACGCGCAGCGTGCGGTGAATCTTAATGAAGTTGTACGCGAAGTAGTTTAGCGCAGTCGCAGCCGCATGGTTCTCCAGTTTCCGCGAGAATCCATTAGACAGCCGCGTGTAGCGCCGCATATTGGTCCGTACCGTCCAATTCTGGCGCTCCACAAACGAAGTGCTGATGTGCTTTGGGTCCGGATTACCTTGCACATCCTTTGAGGAGCAGCCAATGCAGCGAGCCGGAGAATAGCGCGTCTCATTCTCCTGAGGGGCACGGTAAATCTTGTGCAATTGCGCAAAATCCACTTCGGAACCAAATGCATCCTCGATCACATTGACGTAGGTTCGAAGGGCATCAGTCGTGATTTGCACTCGCCCCTTAACGCGCTCCGCAATGTCACTCACGAAGTCCTGAGCGGTCGCTAGATCGCGCTGGCCAAGCCGCCAGGACGGAACCAGCTTGCTATCCGCATCCACGCATACCCAGAGCCACACATCCCCAGCGTCAGGATTCATGCGGGCAATCTCTTCCGTCCGGTTCTTTTCTTTGCAATAAATCCACGACCACATCTCGTCAAGTTGCAGCCGTTTGCAATGAAGATTGCGGAAAATGCGGTCCTGATAGTCGGCACAAACGTCTCCAACTTCGACCAAAAGCCGCATGACGGTTTTCTTAGCAACTCCGGTCATGCGAACGGTTGAACGAATCGAACACCCTTCGATCAGGCGTCCGATCACTTGGCCACGCGTGATATTGTCTAGGCGATTCATAGTGTTCTTATTCTACTAATGCGCTTTAGCATCTGTCAAGCGACAAGTGGCTAGAAGCCTCGTATTTAGCGGAATTATGCTAAAGCGCAATGGATGAAAATAGGGAACGAACGCTACGAGTCTCATGTAGGCAGAATCCCCCAACCGGCAGATATGGACACGCGTCGCATCTTTTCAGTTGCGCGCAAGATGCACATTGTGATTATATTGTTAGAGATGGTCAGTGGTGGATTCGGCTTCTTGGATTCCGGCCCGAGGACCGAACCCACCACTAGGGAGCGAGGTGAGCGTATGCGTAGATGACCGCCGCCCGTAGAGGGCGGGGGGCGGGGAAACCCGCCCCCATACAAATTCTCGCGCTTTCGTTTGTATATCACGTTTTCCAGTTCATTGGAAGGAGAATTTATGGCTTCAGAAAAACTGGACTCTACATCACTCAAAGCCTCTATCGAGGCCAAGATTTCTGCATGGCAAGCGGTTTTAGATGCCCTTGCGGTTGCGCAGGCAACCGATGTCGCAGACTTTGGCGTAGCAGCAACCTCAGCAGTGCCTGGGGATCTCGGACGCCCGATTGATTTGCCCAAAGGCGCGTTTCACGGCAAGAGTGTGCCGGTATGTGTGGAGCTGTATCTCTCTGCCGGCAAAGTGAAAAGGACGAACAAGGAAATTGCCGCGGCGCTTAAAAAGGGAGGCGTCGAATCCAATGCAAAGGATTTTGACACCGTGGTCAACGGAGCACTCTTTGGCCTCAAGAAAGCCGGCAAAGCCCTGCGCTTCGACGATGGCTGGGGACTTGCGGAGTGGTATCCGGCACACATTCGGGCGGTCACTCCCGTCGTGGGCAATGGGTCGAAGAAGACAGCGAAGAAAGGGAAGAGGAAACCGGCGCGAAAATCTACTACAGCTAAACCCGCTGTTGGGCCTTTGGCCGAGCCCACGGTTAAGTCGACTGCCAAACCGCCAAGCCCGCCAGCAGCCAAGCCGTCTGCGCGCATAGATGAACTGCTGCATAGTAAACCGGGCATGGAATATGGACTGGACACAATCGCACAAACCCTTGGATTGGG